>CAIOHJ010000265.1 GCA_903858085.1 uncultured Chloroflexota bacterium | reverse complement strand
GGGATCGGAGCGGTGATCGCCAACTCGCCGGCGGGCAGGGCGGGCATCTTGCGCGCCTGGTTCAGTCGGCGGCTTCGTTCGTCCTGGATCTGCACCTGGAACTGCTCGCTGCGGAGCGTCACCGTATAGTTGAAGCGGTCGGCGGTGACGAGCATCTCATAACTGTTGCCGCCGAAGAGCACGCTGTAGAGTTCGGGCAGGCCGCTGCGGACGAGGTCGACCTCGATGGGCTCACCGTCGAGCAGGACGCGGTCGTCTGCAATTTCCACTTCATGTTCGTGGTTGCCGATTCGTGCGTAGTATTTCACCATTGCCCCCTTTGTGCGCGCAGACGTCCAGCCAGCTTCCAGTGGTCGACAGCCGCGTCGGAGCGGTTGTTTTGTCCGATATGGGTGGCAGCCTGGCGATCCTTTTCGTGCTCGATCAGGGCGGCGACGACTGCGGCCAGCCGCTCGTGTTGGGTAGGGATCGGCTGACGGGCGCCGATGCGTCGCCGCCCCAGAAAACCGGTGTCGAAGGTTCCCCAGATAAACTCGGTGCTGTCCATCATCTCCTGGTGGAAGGGGATCGAGGTCTTGACCCCGGCGATCCGATATTCGTTGAGGGCACGACGCATGCGCAGGATGGCCTCGGCGCGGTTTTCGCCGTGGACGATCAGCTTGGCCAGCATCGGGTCGTAGTAGAGGCTGACCTCGCAGCCTTCGTAGAGGCTGCTTTCGACCCGCACTCCTGGGCCAGTGGGCTCTTTGAGATAGGTGATCGTCCCAGTGCTTGGGATGAAGTTGTTGAAGGGGTCTTCGGCTGTGATGCGGCATTCGATGGCCCAGCCTTTGGGGGCCAGATCTTCCTGGCGGTAGCGCATGCGCCGGCCGGCGGCGATCGAAATCTGCTCTTTGACGATGTCGATGCCGGTCACCAGCTCGGTGACCGGGTGTTCGACCTGCAGGCGGGTGTTCATCTCCAGAAAATAGTATTTATTGTCCTTGGCGTCGAAGAGGAACTCGATCGTTCCGGCGTTGACATAGCCGACCGATTCGGCTGCCGCCACTGCGACCTGGCCCATCTCGGCGCGCATGGCCTCGCTGATGGCCACACTTGGGGCCTCTTCGATCAACTTTTGGTGGCGGCGCTGGATGCTGCACTCCCGTTCGCCGAGGCTGATTGTGTTGCCGTGGCTGTCTGCAAGAATCTGTATCTCGATGTGGCGGGCGTTGGCGATCAGCTTTTCCAGATAGACTGCGTCGCTGCCGAAGGCAGCCATGGCCTCGCGGCGGGCTGCGCCGATGGCGCTGGACAAGGCACCGATCTCCTGGACGGCACGCATTCCTTTGCCGCCGCCGCCGGCCGCCGCTTTGATCATCAGCGGAAAACCGATCGCTTGTGCTGCGGCGACCAGATCTTCGTCGTGCAGCCCCTTGTCGGTGCCAGGGACAAGCGGCACCCCACGCTTGCGCACCGTCTCCCGCGCCGTGATTTTGTCGCCCATCGCCTCGATGGCTTCCGGGCCAGGGCCGATGAAGGTGATCCCGGCATCCCGACAGGCGGCCGCAAATTCAGCTCGTTCTGACAAAAATCCATAGCCTGGATGGATGGCGTCGGCCCCCGCTTTGCGCGCGACGTCGATGATCTTGTCGATGCGCAGATAACTTTCCCGGCTGGGCGCTGGGCCGAGCAGATAGGCTTCGTCGGCATAGCGCACATGCAGCGCCGTGCGGTCTGCTTCCGAGAAAACAGCGACCGTGGCAATGCCGCGTTCTTCGCAGGCACGCAGAACGCGGACAGCGATCTCGCCGCGGTTGGCTACGAGCACTTTTTTAAACATGGTTCGATTTTTTTCCTCTCATTCACAGGCGCTCTCGATGGACGCGCGCCACCACCACGACCCGGTCAGAATGGAGCGGCAACGGCAGCAGCGTGGCGCTCTCATGCCACTGACCAAACAAGGGGTCCCCCGGTGACAGCACGAGCCGGCGCAGATGCCAGACAGTGACCTGGGTCGGGGAGCCGACCGCCGTTTTGAAGGCATCCTCTACCAGCCCCTGCACACGGCCGACCCCGGCCAGGTACCGGGTCTCCCAGGTGCCGTAGGGCAGGCGGCCATCGGGCAGTGGGGCGCAGGCCACCCGCAGCTGGACGACGCCGCAATGCACCTGCAACACTGCGCTTTGGCTCCCCTCTGCCTGCAGAATCTCTGCCTGGACGATCGGCCCTGCGAAGGCGTAGAGTGCCGGGCCGAACCGTACGAACCGACTGGGCAGCGGGTCAGGCTGCACGCTAAACCAAGACTCCGCTGCCAGGTCAGGCAGCAAAAGACCTGCGTCCAGGATCACGCTGAGCGGTTCTCCCTGGCGAATCCCTGGATACCCCATCTGTGCGTACTGGTCGGCGGTCAGTTCAAATTCGATCTCAGGCAATGCCATAGGACTTCCTGCCCTTTTTGCAGCTGGGTCCATCCTGCCTCACAGCGGGATGTTGCCATGTTTTTTGGGCGGCAGGCTGTCGCGTTTGTTGCGCAACATTTCCAGCGCGTTGATCAGATGGGGGCGCGTTTCACGGGGCTCGATCACATTGTCGATAAAGCCAGCGGCCGCTGCCACATAGGGGTTGGCGAACCGCCGACGGTATTCCTGAACAAGCTCGGCTTTGCGGGCACCAGCCTCTTCGGCATCTTGGATCTCGCGGCGAAAAATCACGTTGACAGCGCCTTCTGGCCCCATCACGGCAATTTCGGCGCTGGGCCAGGCCAGCACCAGATCGGCGCCGATGTGGCGCGGGTTCATGACACAGTAGGCGCCACCGTAGGCTTTGCGCACAATCACGGTCAGCTTGGGGACGGTCGCTTCACAAAAGGCATACAACAGCTTGGCCCCCTGGCGAATGATGCCACCGTGCTCTTGGTTGAGCCCCGGCATGAAGCCGGGCACATCTTCGAAGACAACCAGGGGCACATTGAAGGCATCACAGAAACGCACAAACCGGGCGCTTTTCTGGCTGGCCTCGACATCCAGCACCCCCGCCAGCACAGTCGGCTGTTGGGCGACGATCCCGACCGGACGCCCTCCCAGGCGGGCAAAACCGACCAGAATGTTGCGCGCCCAATGTTCGTGGACCTCGAGCAGCTGCCCGTCATCGACGACATGGCGGATGACCTCCTTCATGTCGTAGGGCTTGTTGGGATTGTCGGGGATGATCGTGTCGAGCTCGGGCGCCTGGCGCAGCGGGTCGTCGGTCGCAGGCTGCAGCGGCGGGTCCTGCAAGTTGTTGTTGGGCAGATAGCCAACCAGATGCTGGGCCAGAAAGAGAGCATCCTCTTCATTTTCGGCCGCAAAATGGGCGACCCCCGATTTGCTGGCGTGGACCGAGGCCCCCCCCAGCTCTTCGAAGGTGACATCCTCATGGGTGACCGCCTTGATCACGTCGGGCCCCGTCACGAACATGTGGCTGGTCTCTTTGACCATGATCACAAAATCGGTGATGGCCGGGCTGTAGACTGCACCTCCAGCGCAAGGCCCCAGAATCACGCTGATCTGGGGGATGACCCCGGAGGAACGCACGTTGCGATAAAAAATTTCGGCGTAGCCTGCCAGGCTGTGCACCCCCTCCTGGATGCGGGCCCCTCCAGAGTCGTTGAGCCCGATCAGCGGAGCACCATTTTTCATCGCCATATCCATGATCTTGCAGATTTTGTCGGCGTGCGCTCGGCTGACACTGCCCCCAAAGACCGTAAAATCCTGCGAATAGACGTAAACCAGACGGCCTTGGATCGTACCGTAGCCGGTCACGACGCCGTCACCCGGGATTTTTTGTTCGTTCAGCCCAAACTCGCTGGAGTTGTGGGTGACAAAGACGTCGACCTCGCGGAAGGTGCCCTTGTCAAGCAGAAGCTGCAGACGCTCGCGCGCGGTCATGCGCCCGCGCGCATGCTGGCGGGCGACCTTGTCTGCCCCACCGCCGAGATGGGCAGCAGCTTTTCGTTCGCGTAACTCTTGAATTCTTGGATCGGACACTTCGTTCACTCGTTCCCTGCCTTCAGATACAGACGTTATCCCCCAAAGAAAACGATCAACGTAGCCACCAGCGCGCCGCTCAACGTGCAAAGGCTCAGAAACGCCAGCGACACGACGATCAGACCGCAGCTCATCGCAATGTTGGCCGCTGCCGCCCGGGTCCCTGCCAGTGCGCTCAGGCTGGCCCCGACAATGCCCAGTGCCAGGCTGGCACACAACACAGCGACAAAAACACTGGCGGCCAGTTCCCAGCCCAACACCGTGTAGGTCAGGTAGAGACCGATGACACCGCCTGCAATCCCAGCTGCTGCACTGATCAGAATTACCGGCAGCGAAGGGCCTGCATCGTCCAATCCTTCCTCTATCTCAGCGGATGGGGAGGCCTTGTCTACCATGGCTCCATTTTACATGAGAGCTGAGATGCAGACAAAGCAACTTGAATGGCAAAGATCACCACGGTTTGACGCTGTGCCGTTCGTCATGTAATCTGTTCCTCATGATCCCTGTCGCGTGTAAATCCAAGTGAACTGCTCGACCGAAGATAGACAAGCAGAAGGCTGGCAGAGAAGTTTATGAGCACTGCATTTTCGTCTGACCCCACGTTCGATCTGAAACGGGCGACCACCGCACTACATGGTGCGGCCATCGGCCATACGCTGGTCTACCAGAGCAGGGTCTCCAGCACGATGGTGGTCGCCCAACAGCTGGCTGAAGACCCTGCAGTTCGTTCGGGGACGGTGGTGCTGGCAGAAGAGCAGCAGGCAGGGCTGGGTCGTCTGCAACGACGGTGGGAGGCACCTCCTGGCCAGGCGCTGCTGGCCAGTTTGATCTTGAAGCGGGGGCAGCTGCCTGACCCCCCTGCGCAGCTGCCCATGATTGCCGGTGTGGCCGCTGCGCGGGCGATCGCCGCGCTGGTGCCGGGGCTCACCGACGATCTGGGGCTGAAGTGGCCCAACGACCTCATGCTCGGCGAAGATCTGGCCCATGCCCGCAAATGTGGTGGCGTCTTGATCGAGACCGTCTATGTGAACGGACAGATCGAATACGCCATCGTCGGGTTCGGAATCAATGTCAACCAAGAGCAGGCGGATCTGCCCAGCGTTCCACCACAGCTCCCACAGCCAACCAGCCTGCGTCTCGCCGCCGGGCGGCAGCTCGACCGCACCGACCTGCTGGTGGCCCTCTGCCGGGCCTGGGACGAGCTGAGCAGACTGGCTGAGCCGGCCCACGATCTCTATCATGAATGGCGCAGCCTGCTGCTGACCCTCGGGCAGCCGGTCAGCGTGCTCTTGCACCAGAGCGACCGCACGCTGCAGGGAGTCGCTCTGGATGTCACGATGGACGGGGCGCTGCTGCTGGTCGATGAGGCCGGCCATTTGCATCGGTTGGATGCGGGGGATGTAACAACACGCCTGCCATGAACCGCTTCTTTGTCCGGATGGCTGCTGGCACGGCAGCAGCGCCCATGCTGGCAGCGCTCCTGTGGCTGGCGGGTGGGCTGCTCGAGGCTGGCGGTGCACCCGTCGCAGCGCAGCCCGCCTCGCTGATCCTGGTCAAAGCCCTGGCCTATGCCGCCGACGGCGACCCCACCCAGCTCTGCCAGGAAGCCGTGGCCAACAACGCGACCACCCTGGTTGTCGGGGCAGGTGCCCCCTACTATCTCTGTTACGCCATCACCAACCACGGCAACGAAGCCGTGGTGCTGCAAACGCTGTTCGACGACCAGGAGACAACTGTGGTGGGCTGGCAGCCAGGGCAGACACTCTCCCCCGGGATGACCCTGCTGCCCACCACAACCAACGGCCTGATCCGCTCCGCCACCGCCACCCAGACCACCGTCAGCGTGGCGCGCTGGACGGTCGAAGAGGGCGGCATGCTCCGCCAGGTCGAATCGCCCCCCACCACTCTCCAGATTGTCGCTGCCCAGATCAGTGTGGCACTGACAGTCGGCGATACAGAAGGGCTGTGCAGTTCGACGACAACCGCCAATCTGAACTATGTGCTGTCGGGAGAGTACCCGCTGGCCTATTTCTGTCTCCAGATCACCAACCAGGGGCCTGTCACGTTGACCCAGCATCTGGTCAACATCCCTGCGCTGCAGATCGTCGACCAGCCCTTGACGGTGACGATCGGTCCGCAGGGTTCGACCACAGTCCAATCTGTCAACACCGGCCTGGCCCCCTGGAGCGGACAGCTGCGCCAGCGGGTCGATGTTGCCAGCTTCACCGTGCGTGCGACAGTGCTCTCCACAGCTCCAAACGGTCTGCAGGCTGCCAATGAAGGGAGCGCCACCGTAACCGGCCTCCAGCCAGTTTTATACATCCGGCGCAACATCGCCGACCGCCCCGACCTCTGCGACAACGACCGCACCGAGCAGCGGGGCACCGGCTACTCGGGCTATTACTGTGTGATCATCGAAAACCGGAGCGCAGCAGGATTGGTCCCTCTCTCTCAGCACGAGCTTTCAGAGAGCGCGACCGGACGCAGTGTCACCCTCCGCGACGCGACCATCGTCGGCGGCGAACGTCTGGTGATCACCAACCAGTATCTGGCCAGCCGGGGCCTGCCCACCATTCTGGGCCCGGTGACCTACCCCTCCGGAGGAACATTCCAGACCAGCAGCCGGGTGGTCTCCAGCCACCCGGAGCGGGGGTTTCGTGTCGAAAACAATGTTCAAGACCGCAACAGCTTCACCGTGCTGAAGATCGTGACCCCCCAGCCCCCTACCCCCACCACAACCTACACCCCGCAGCCGACCTGGACCCCTGTACCGACCTGGACCCCCATTCCAGTGCCGCCAACCTGGACCCCTGTACCGACCTGGACCCTGATGCCGACGCCCACCCCGTCGCCAACTTTTTTTGTCGTCACAACGCCGGGTGGGTTTCCAAACAGCGCTTCCTCGCAGACAGGACCCGGCGGCGCTGTCGGCGGAACCCCCAATCCTTTTCAGTCGCCCCTGGGGCTGCCTGTGTTGGACGCCCAGACCGCTACAGCAGCCGCACTCTACGGCCAGCCTTACTATGATCCGCCAGCCCAGACCGCCACCGCTGCGCTCTTCTACGGCCAGCCCCCAGTCGACGTCCCAGCCCAGACCGCCACCGCTGCAGTCTTCTACGGCCAGCCCCCGGTCGACGTCCCAGCCCAGACCGCCACCGCTGCAGTCTTCTACGGCCAGCCTCCGGTCGACGTCCCAGCCCAGACCGCCACCGCTGCGATCTTCTACGGCCAGCCTCCGGTCGACGTCCCAGCCCAGACCGCCACACCGATCCCGGAGGGGGCCCCCTTGCAGAGTGTCGCACCGACCGTTGCAGTGGCGCCCCCACAGACTGTCGAGCCAGCCGCCGGTGTGGTGCCTGTGCCTACGGCAACACCGACCGCAACACCGACCGCAGCGGTCCAGCGACCGCTCTCCTCCCTCGCGCCGTCGCCAGTGGATGGCCTGGCAATCTTTCAGTCGATTGCAGGGGGTGCTGTGGCGGCGCTGGCGGTACTGGCAGTGCTGGCTGGGGCTGTGTTGTTCCTGATGCTGACGGGAATGCTGGCGGGTTTCAGTATTTTCCGGGCTGACCGCACCGCTTACCATCTGACCGAGCAGGCTGACGGGCAATCCTCCCTGTTGCAGGCAGCTGGCCGGCCAGTTTCTTCTGAAGAGGAGAGCGAATGGCCCTCTTCGTTGCCATGAAACGCGGCCACTTGCGTTTTTTGTTGCTGGCAGTGGTTTTGCTGGCTTTTTTTTGGCGGACAGCCCGCCTTGATTTTCAGAGTCTCTGGCGGGACGAGGTCGACGCGATCTATTTTGCAGTACGTCCACTGGCAGAGACATTGGCGATGTTTGTACAGGCAGCGCAGAATGGGCCCCTCTATTTTTTGGGGCTGCGTCCTTGGTTTGCCGTGGCCGGCACCAGCGAGTTTGCCCTGCGTCTGCCTTCGGCAGGTGCAGGGCTTCTGAGTGTTCTGCTGCTCTGGCAGCTCGGCCGCCAACTGCTGCCGCCAGTCTCCTCAACGGCACAGCAGGGTTCCCCAGCCTGGAGCGGCGTCGCCGGGGTAGCTGCGCTGCTGTTTGTGCTCAACCCCTACCAGCTTTGGTATGCGCAAGAAGGCAAAATGTATGCCACGGTCACACTTTTGGCGTTGGGTGCGCACTGGCTGTGGCTGCGTGGCATCCAACAGGGGGGCTGGCGGACCTGGCTGGGATACTGGGCCGTCGTCAGCCTGGCGCTGTACGTGCATCTGCTGATGGTATTGCTGATACCGCTCCATCTCGTCTGGTTTGTCATCGCCTGGCCGACAGCGCGCCTTCGCTGGCGCGGCTATGGGCTGGCGCTGGCCGGGCTCACGCTCCCCTATGTTCCGATGGTCTGGTGGCACTGGGTGATGCTGACCTCCCCCGACAAGCTCTCCGGTTTCAATTTTACGCCGCTGGCAACCATCCTGCGCGCGCTGGCACTGAGCCATGTGCGCGGGTTCATCACAGCGACCCCGCTGCTCTGGCTGGCGCCAATTTATTTTCTTTTGGGCGCCGGTATGCTGTTTGGCAGCACCGTTGTCGGCGATCGCCGCAGCGAGTTCACGGCACCGATCTCGCCGCGGCGGCGCATGGCGCTGCTGCTCACCTGGCTGCTGCTGCCGGTGGCGCTGATCTATCTGATCAGCCTGCGTCAGCCGGTCTTTACCGAACGCTACATTCTCTGGATCGGCCCGGCGATGCTGCTTTGCATCGCTGCGGGGGTGCAGGTGCTGGCCGCCCACAGCGGGCGGCTGGCGCTGCCAGTGGTTGCGGCGCTGCTGATCTATGTGGTGGGGCTTTGGGGCTGGCTGGGCTGGCAGCAGAAGACGCAGGTGATCAAGTATGACCTGCGCGGGGCCATGCAGGCTGTCTATCAACAGCGGGCGCTGGACGAGCTCTTGATTTTGCAGATCCCGCATCAGGAGTGGGCGTACCGCTACTACACCAGCCAGTTCGAGCCCGACCCGTTTGCTGGCAGCGACCTGCGGCTGGGCCGGTGGGGGGGGGGCCCCTACACCAACTGGGGCCATGCGGAGGAGGTCGCGTGGCCCGAGGTACAACAGTACATGGGGTCGCTGACAGCTGGCACCGACGAGATCTGGGTGCTGCTGAGCGAGGCCCCGATGTGGGACAGTCGGCAGTTGATGCAGCGGTGGCTGCAGGAATCTGGCGTGCTGATCGAGCAACAGAGCTTTGCCGGGGTATCTGTGCTGCGCTATCGGCTGAACCCTTGAGGAGGGAACATGGAGCCGCGAAAAGAGCTGCAGATGCGCGGCCATCGGGTCTGGGACCAGGCCCCGCGACCGCAGAAGGTGGGGCTGGTGTTGGGAGGCGGTGCGGCGCGCGGGATCGCCCACATTGGGGCCTTGCTGGTGCTGGAGGAGCACGGCATCTATCCAGATGTGATTGCCGGCACCAGCGTCGGCGCGCTCGTGGGGGGGTTGTATGCGGCCGGGCTCTCGGCGCTGCGGCTTCAGTCCTTGGTCTCGACGGTCTCCTGGTCTGACCTGGTCAGCCTCAAGGTGGCTCTGCCCAACCTGCGCGATTTTTCCAGGAGTCTGCCGTCAGGCCTGCTCGACATGGACAAAATGATCCCGTGGATCGACGCGTTGGTCGGCGAGCGCGTCTCGATCGAGCAGCTTAACCTTCCCTTTGCAGCGGTGGGCGCCGATTTGACGACCGGGGAGATGGTGGCGATGAATCGCGGGCTGTTGGCGCCGGCCATCCGGGCCAGCTGTGCGGTGCCGGGCATCTTCACCCCGTATCGGCGCAACGGCCGTCTTCTGGGCGACGGGGTGGTCGTCAACAACCTGCCGGTCAGCGTCGCCCGTGAACTGGGGGCGGACTATGTCATCGCCGTCGATCTGATCCCCCCGGCCGATGCCAACCCCGCCCAGCGGGCGACCGAGCCGGTGAACCTGGCAGAGATTGCGATGACAGCACTTTTTTTGCTGGCGCGCGCCACCCAGGTCGAACAGCAGGATGCCGACCTGGTAGTCGCCCCGGCTGTGGCCCATCTCAACCTGGTCGACCTCTATGCTGTCGACGAGCTGCTGGCGGCGGGGCGGGCTGCCATGCAGGCAGCCATTCCCCGTCTCCGGATCGATCTGTTTTTGGAAGGAGAGTGAATGCAGAAGGTACAGCTGGACGCCATCGACGTCCTTTGTGTCGGATTTGCCTGCTACGATCTGGTTTTTGCTGTCGACCGCCATCCTGGCCCGGATGAAAAGGTGAAGGCTGGCGCTTTTTTCAGCTGCGGCGGGGGCACTGCCGCCAATGCTGCGATCGCAGCAGCGCAGATGGGGGCCAAAACAGCGTTGGCCAGCTATCTGGGCAGCGATATCTACGGAGATCAGCATCTGGCCGAACTGCAGGCCGCCGGTGTAGAGAGCCAGCTGGTGGTGCGCGGGCCGGGGGCAACCCCGATCTCGGCCATTTTTGTCAAGCCGGACGGGAGCCGGTCGATTGTCAACCATCGCGAGTCTGTCGGGGAGCTGGCGCCCGACGTCGTGCCTTTTGGCCAGGTACGCCCGCGTGCAGTGCTCCTGGACGGCCACCAGGCGACGCTGGCACTCGCTGTGGTGGCGTGGGCCCGTGCGCAGGGAATTCCCACGGTGCTGGATGCCGACACGGTCCACCAGGGGAACCAGGAGCTTGTAGAGCGTTGCACGCTGGTCGCCGCCTCGGAGCGGTTTGCGCTGGAGTTCACCGGTGCAACGACGCCGGAGGCAGGGCTGACACAGCTGGCCAGGCTGGCGCCGGCGGCGGTGGTCACGCTCGGCGAGCGGGGGCTGATCTGGCAGCGTGGGGACGAACGCGGTGCCCTGCCCGCCTATACGGTCGACGCGGTCGACACGACTGGTGCCGGGGACACCTTTCACGGCGCGCTTGCTGCCGGTCTGGCCCAAGGTCTTGGCTGGGAAGAGCTGCTGCGCTTTGCCAGCGCTGCGGGTGCCCTCTGCTGCACCCGTCACGGGGCGCGGCTCGGCATTCCGACCCGCGCCGAGGTGCTGGCGCTGGCAGCCCTGTGAGTGGGCAGAGCGGCTGGCTTGTAGGACAGAGCAAAAGAGTGTGGGGGAAGAGATGCATGCGATCCGAGTCCTGACTGTTTCTGGCAGCCCCTATGCGTTGGGGTACAGCCATGGCCAGGCCTGCGCCCAGGCCATCGGCGAATTGACTGAAGAACGGCTGCGCCTCTGCTGCGATCCCTTCTGGATCGGCGGGCAACAGGCCAGCCTGGACGAGGTGCTGGCCGTTGGCCGTGCCTGTCTGGCCCATCATGCCGAGTTCTCCCCCGAGCTGATGGAAGAAATGCAAGGGATGGCAGATGCCACCGGCATTGGGGTCAACGAACTGGTGATCATGAATGGCTTCACCGATTTTGTGGATATTCTTGCCAACCCGATGCGGCCGGGTCCGCACCGGGTTGGCACCTTGCCCGGCGATGTCTTCGACTGCACTGCCTTCCTCGTGACCGCCCCGGCCACAGCCACCGGGCTGGGCTATCTGGGGCAGACCTGGGACATGCATGCCAGCGCCACCCCCTATGTGCTGATGCTCGACGTCCGGCCCGAGCAGGGGCCGGCGCTGCTGACCTTTACCGTCACCGGCTGTGTGGGCATGATCGGCATGAACGAGCATGGCGTGGCCGTCGGCATCAACAACCTGCTGGGGGCCCAGGGGCGGCCTGGCGTGCACTGGGTCTATGTCATCCGTCACCTGTTGGCCCAGCGCACGGTCGGTGCCGCGCTGGCCGTCTTGCAAAAGGCCCACCTGGCAGGAGCCCACAACTATCTGCTGCTGGGCCCCGAGCCAGATGGTACCCTGCGCGGCTACAACATCGAACACATGGCCACGCGGTTTGCGGTGACGCCGGTCGACGAGCTCGCTGTGCACACCAACCACTGCCTGATCGCCGCCATGGGCGACGCCGAACGGCCGCGCAAAGCGGTTTCCCAGGCCAGCACGCTGGCACGCCAGCAGCAGGCCAGCCAATTTCTGGCAGAACGCAGCGGCCAGATCACGGTTGACACGTTGATGTCGTTGACCCGGCTGCATGCAGGGGATGGGTTGTCGGTTTGTGCCCATGTACAGCCCGGCTACGACGTCGAAAGTTCGGGGGCCTGCATCATGGCGCCCGCCAGCCGAGAGCTGTGGGCGCTCTGGGGCAACCCGTGCCAGAACCCTTACGAGCATTTTGTGGTCGAGCCGGACGCCCGCCAGCTGCCCGACCCACATTGAGAAAGCAAGAGGTTTCCCGATGCGCAGTGTATCGGTCAGATGGACGATGCTGTGGGTGCTGCTGCTGGCCAGCACTTTGCCGGCGGCACGCCCTGCTGCGGCCCAGGGCGGCTTTGCTCTGCCCGCAGGCTTTGTCCAGGAAGAGGTGGTTGTCGGGCTGACGCTGCCCACCAGCTTTGCGTTGGCCCCCGACGGCCGCCTCTTTGTCACCGAGAAAGCTGGGCGGGTCCGTGTCGTCGACGACGGGCAGCTGCTGGCGACCCCCTTTGTCGACCTCAGCACCGAGGTCAACGACGCCGCCGACCGCGGGTTGATGGGGGTTGCTGTCGACCCCGCCTGGCCGCAGCGCCCCTACCTCTATCTGGCCTTTGTCTATGACCCGCCCGAGATCAAGGAACGCTCCCCGGGGGGGGCGCGTGTCTCGCGCGTGCTGCGGCTGACTGCGGACAGCGCCGACCTCAACGTAGCGGTGCCGGGCAGCGGGCGGGTACTGGTGGGCACCCGCAGCACAGCTGCCTATGTGGGCAATCCTGACCAGGGCGACGCCGAGCCTTTTTCCTGTCGCACACCAGAGGGAGGGCCGGTGACCGATTGCATCGCCACCGAAGGGAGTGCACACACGATCGACATGCTGGCCTTCGGCCCTGAGGGTGCGCTCTATGTCTCTGTCGGGGACGGGATCGTCAACAGCCGGGGCAATGCCCGGGCGCTGGATATCGACAGCCTCAACGGCAAACTCCTGCGGGTCGACGCCGACACCGGGGCAGGGCTGCCCGCCAATCCTTTTTATGACGGCAACCCCGAAAGCAACCGCTCCAAGGTGTTTGCCTTGGGGCTGCGCAACCCCTTCCGTTTCACCGTCGACCCGCGCAACGGCCGTCTGATCGTGGGCGACGTCGGCAACGAAAAGTGGGAGGAGATCAACATCGGTGGGGCTGGCGCCAACTTTGGCTGGCCCTGCTACGAAGGGCCAGAGGAAGCTGCCACCTATGCGGACTGCGAAGCGCTGCACAGCGGAGCCGTCGAGGTGACGCAGCCCGCCCATGCCTACCGCCATACCCTCCAGCCACAGCGGGGGGCGGCGATCGGCGGCGACCTCTATCTGGGGCGCTCTTTTCCTGCACTCTATCGGGGCGCCTATTTCTACCACGACTACAACGGGGGGGTCACCCATTTTTTGACCTTTGACAGCCAAGGGCAGGCGCTCGACCATGAATTTGCGACCAACATGCCCGGCATCGTCCAGATCAAAGCGACCCCAGACGCGCTCTATGT
>CAIOHJ010000264.1 GCA_903858085.1 uncultured Chloroflexota bacterium | reverse complement strand
GGATCTGAACATCGACGCGATTGTCGCTGACATCGTCCATTTGCGGGGTGCAGGCCGCGAGCTGCTGCTCGTTCATGGCGGCGCCGAAACAACCAACGAAATTGCCGAAGCGCTCGGCCACCCGCCCCAGTTTGTCACCAGTGAAAGCGGGTACGTCAGCCGACGCACCGACCGCCGCACGTTGGAGATCTTTGAGATGGTCTATTGCGGCCAGCTCAACAAAATGTGGGTCGAAAAGCTGCAGATCGCCGGCGTCAACGCGGTCGGGCTGAGCGGGCTGGATGGACGCATCTTTGAAGGAAGCCGCAAAGAGACGTTGCGCGTGCGGGTCGAGGGCAAACGGATGGTGCTGCGCGACGACTGGACCGGCACCGTTGAACGGATCAACACCTCTCTGCTGCGCACCTTGCTTGCCGCCGGCTACTTCCCAGTCTTGACACCGCCCGCCGCCTCTACCCAAGGGGAAGCGATCAACGTCGACGGCGACCGTGCCGCAGCCATGTTGGCTGCAGCCTTCCACGCCGACGCCTTGATCATCCTCAGCAGTGTGCCGGGTCTGCTGCGCACCTTCCCCGATGAGACGACGTTGATTCGGGAGATCCCCAAAAACCGGGCAAACGATTTCATGCAGTTTGCCGAAGGACGGATGAAAAAAAAGGTCATGGGCGCGGTTGAGGCGCTCCAGGAAGGCGTGCAGAAGGTGATCTTTGCCGATGGACGTGTAGCAGCGCCGATCACGGCGGCCCTGGCCGGCGGCGGCACCCAGATCAGCTGAAGCGGTTCCAAAAAAGGGGAAACAATGGCGCTCTCTACACAGTTCAGCCCTCGGCGGGAGCTGGGGCACACCGGATTCCTTGCAACCCTCCTGGGGATCGGCGATCTGGCCGACCGCGCTCTCCCGTTGGAGAGCTGTGTGGCGACGCTGCGCCGTGCCATCGACGCAGGGTTGAACGTGATCGACACGGCTCCCGGCTACGAAGACGGATATTCGGAGCAGATCGTCGGCGCGGCGGTGAAAGGAGTACGCGACCAGCTGTTTGTCGTTTCCAAACTCGACGACCTGCTGGCACCGGTGGCTCCGCAGATCGAAGAGTCGCTGCGCCGTCTGCAGCTGGACTATACCGATGCATTTGTCTTCCACGGCCTCTCGGATCTGGCGATCTTCGAAACGCTGGCGACCCCGGGGGGAGGCTTCGACCAGCTGCGAGATTGTATTCGAGCGGGCAAGACCCGCTTTGGGGGGATTTCCTCGCACGATCCGAGGGTGTTGAAAGCAGCGATCGAGGCTGGCCTGTGTGACATTGTCCTGTTTCCCGTAGGACCCTTTGTCGACGAACGGTACATCACAGAGACACTGCCGTTGGCCCGTGCCCACGGGGTGGGGACGATCTGCTTCAAAACCTTTGGTGCCGGCAAGCTGCTGGGGGATACGGCAGGGTACAACCAGCCCCTGCAGCTGCGTCCACGCGGCAAACTCTCCTCGGGCGGGGTCGACGATGCGGCAGCGCTGCTGCCACGTCTGCGTGTGGAGGAGTGTCTGCATTACACGCTGACCTTGGATCCAGATGTGACGCTGCTGGGGCTCAGCTTTCCCAACGAGCAGGACCAGGCCTTTGCCGCCGCGCAGAGCTTCCGCCCGTTGTCGACCTCCCAGCTGGAGGAGATCCGAGCGCGTGCAGCGGCGGCGCGCCAGAACAAAGGGCCTTGTTGGTGGAACCCGGATCCGGCCGCATGACAACGCCCAAACCGACGAACAAAGAGGTGGCAAGATGATCGAGGGGGAAGCAACGATGAACCTGGCTGCGGTCGAAGAGAGCCTTCTGGGCGGAACGACGGCACGGCGCGACGAGACCGTCATCGTGCGCGGGGAAGGCTGCTGGCTCTACGACAGCACCGGCCGGCGCTATTTGGACCTGACGGCCGCCCAGGGGGTGACGATGCTGGGCCACTGCCACCCAGCGCTGAGCAGGGCGATCGCCGAACAGGCACAGACGTTGATCTCCTGCCCCAATTTTCTTTACAACGATGTGCGTGCCCGCTTTGCAGCTCGGCTGGCCGATGTGCTGCCCCCACACCTCTGCCACATCTTCCTGGCCAACAGCGGGGCAGAAGCGATCGACGGTGCCCTCAAGTTTGCCCGGCTGACCACTGGCCGCACACGCGCGATCGCCTTCCGTTCCGCCTTTCATGGACGGACGGTGGGGGCGCTCTCCTTGACCTGGGAAAAAAAATACCGCGAGCCTTTTCTGCCGCTGCCTGACACGCTCCATCTGCCCTACAACAATCTGGCCAAGGTCGACGAGGCGCTGGACAGCAGCATCGCCGCTGTTTTTCTGGAGATTGTGCAAGGGGAGGGGGGGGTCAACATCGGGGAGCGCGAATTTCTGCAGGGGGTGCAGCAGCTCTGCCAGGAGCGCGGCGCTTTGTTGGTGGTCGACGAAATTCAGACCGGCTTTGGAAGGACCGGGCGTTGGTTTGGCTTCGAGCACCACAGCTTGCGGCCCGATCTGATCTGTCTGGCCAAGGGGCTGGGAGCCGGATTTCCGATGGGAGCGGTCGCCTACACCCGCTCAGTGCAAGAAAAGCTGTACCTGGGCGCACATGGCAGCACCTTTGGGGGCAACCCGCTGGCCTGTGCTGCCGGGCTGGCAGCGCTGCAGACCTACGCTGAGGAGCGGCTGGTCGAACGTGCAGCGGTGATGGGGGACTATTTTGTGCGCCGGCTGCGCGAGGAACTGGCCGGCAATCTGCTGGTGCGGGAGGTTCGCGGGATGGGGCTGATGCTGGCTGTGGAGCTCCGTCAGAAGGCGGGGCCAACGCTCAAGTCGTTGATGGCTGAGGAGAGTGTGCTGGCGTTGCCGGCCGGCCCCAATGTGCTCCGTTTCCTGCCACCGCTGACGATCACAGAAGAGGAGGTCGAGGTAGGCGTTGCGGCAACGGCGCGCGTGTTGGCCGCACAGGAAGCGCGGCCATGAGCCTGGCGCAAGCAGAGGCGGTCGCGCTGCTGCAGGGGCTGGTATCGATTCCTTCGCTTTCACACCAGGAGGCCAGTGCCAGCCGCTGGCTGGTGGAGCAGATGCGCGCAGCCGGCTACGATCGGGCCTTCGTCGACGCCGCCGGCAACGCGGTGGGGGAGCTGGGATCTGCACAGGCAGAGCGAACTCTTCTGCTGCTCGGCCACATCGACACCGTCCCTGGCACCATCCCGGTCCGCATTGAGCCGTCTCCGGCGGGGGAGCTGCTCTACGGGCGGGGCAGTGTCGACGCCAAGGGGCCGCTAGCGACCTTCGTGGCGGCGGCAGCACGGGTGGGCAGTGCCTGGGCCCACGCACAGGGCGTGCGTCTGGTCGTCGCTGGGGCTGTCGAAGAGGAGGCGGCCAGCAGCAAAGGGGCTCGTTTTTTGCGCGACCGCTTCGACGGTCTCTGCGAGCCCCCCCCTGCGGCCTGCATCGTCGGCGAACCCAGCCACTGGAGCCGCGTGACGCTGGGCTACAAAGGACGGCTGTGGGTCGAGTTGGAGGCGACACAGCCGATGGCACATACCGCCGGGCCAGATGCCGGGGTCGCGACCGTCGCTGTAGAGTTCTGGAACTGGCTCAGCCGCTATGCCGACCGTTTCAACGTCGGGCGAGAAAAAGCCTTTGACCAGCTGCTGCCCAGCCTGCGTCGGCTGGCAACGTTCACCGACGACGCCATGTACGACCATGTGGTCGCCAGCTGTGGGGTGAGGCTGCCGCTGAATTTTTCGGTCGACACCTTGGCAGCTGAACTGGCAGACTGGGCAGGAGAGCGGGTGGCGGGGTCGCACCTTTCTGCTGGCTGCACGATCCAGATGGAACGCCCGAGCGAGTTCCGCGTGGAAGGAACCACGACCACGCTGACGCTACGTTTCAGCGCTTATGAGCCAGCCTGGCGCAGCGACCGCAGCAACCCGCTGGTGCGGAGCTTTCTCCATGCGCTGCGCCAGGTCGCCCCCGCAGAAAAACTGGGGTTCGTGCTCAAGACCGGCACCAGCGATATGAATGTCGTCGGCCCAGCCTGGTCCTGCCCGATCGTAGCCTATGGCCCCGGGGACAGCAGCCTCGACCATACCCCCCACGAACACCTTCGTCTTGCGGACTACTGGCAGGC
>CAIOHJ010000263.1 GCA_903858085.1 uncultured Chloroflexota bacterium | reverse complement strand
AGTCTGCCCAGCCCTTCAACGAGAGCACCTTGGTGATTGCGGCGGTCAAGCTGGTCTTGCCGTGGTCGATGTGACCGATCGTCCCCACATTGACATGGGGCTTTGTCCGCTGAAATACTGCTTTGGTCATCGGAAAATGCCTCCCTGAATAGGGAGCCGCCCTTGGTGGCGGGCGGCTCTTTACTTACCGGCTCAAATTTGCAAACAACCTGTCAGTACCTTGCACAACCAGACACATACTGGAGAGCCCACAACCGGATTTGAACCGGTGACCTCATTCTTACCAAGAATGTGCTCTACCTGCTGAGCTATGTGGGCATTACTGTGGGCGGGGGCGGATTCGAACCACCGTAGGCGTCAGCCGGCTGATTTACAGTCAGCTCCCTTTGTCCACTCGGGCACCCGCCCATGTCAGTTGCCATCTCTCAGTTGCCATCTCAGTGACTGCATCGACGATGGCTGTTTGAAACAGCTGGCTCTTTTTGATCTTTCGCCAGAGCCGACGATCGGACTCGAACCGATAACCTGCTGTTTACAAAACAGCTGCTCTGCCGATTGAGCTACGCCGGCGCATCGATGTGCTCGGTTTTTTGCCCTGTCACCTTTGCCCTGTCACCTTTGCCCTGTCACCTTTGCCCTGTCACCTTTGCCCTGTCTGCCGTACTTCAGCAGATACTTACCTACAAAGTATAGCACAATGCCGACCGCGGTCAAATTGTCAGGAGCAAAAGTGAGAGATTCAACCACAATCTGCCCCAGGGGCCTGCGCCGGGGTTGACAGCCAGCAACCGCCTATGCTACTTTGTGGGGGGCAGCGCACTGCCCCCCACCGGGCCAGCCAGCTCTCTAGCACATACCGATCGAGCACGGGAGGATCGCCATGATCAAGTCAGACAGAGTCACCTCGACCACCTGCCCCTACTGCGGTGTCGGCTGCAATCTCCAGCTGCACAGCAAAGAGGAGTTTATCTACCGAATCACCTCCCCGCACGATGCGGTCGTCAACCAGGGCAATCTCTGTGTCAAAGGGCGGTTCGGCTATGATTTTATGTACCACCCCGACCGAGTGACCAGCCCGCTTCTCCGCAGGCAGCCGCAGCAGGCTGGCCAACGCACCCAGGCCTTTGACCGCAGCGAGTGGCGAGAGGTCAGTTGGGACGAGGCGCTCGACTTCGTTGCCGACCGGCTTGTCGCCCTCTACCGGCGCGATGGCAGCCAGGCGATGGCGGTCTACTGTTGTGCCAAAGCCACCAACGAAGAGAACTATCTGCTGCAAAAACTGTTTCGTGCCCTCTTTCGCACCAACAACGTCGACCACTGCACCCGGCTCTGCCATGCAGGCAGTGTCGTCGCCTTGCAGATGGCGTTGGGCACCTCTGCCATGAGCAACACAGCTGCGGAAGTCATCCACAGCGACTGTTTTATCGTCACCGGCTCCAATACGACAGAAAACCACCCGATCATCGCCTTACAGATGAAAGAAGCGGTCCGCAAGCATGGCGCCAACCTGATCGTTGTCGACCCGCGCCGGCTGGAGCTGTGCAATTTTGCGACCCTCTGGCTTCCGCTCAAGCCAGGCACCAATGTGCCGCTCTTTTCGGCCATGGCCCACGTGATCGTGGCCGAGGGGCTGGTCAACCAGCCCTTTCTCGACGCCCGTACCAGCGGCTACGCAGAGTTTGCCCGTTCGCTCGAACCTTTCACCCCGGCCTACGCCGAACAGATCACCGGCGTCGACCGTTCGCTGATCGTCGAAGCTGCACGGCTGTACGCCAGCGCTCGCAACGGCGCCATCTACTGGGGGATGGGAATCTCACAATTCAGCAACGGCACTGCCAGCGCGCTCGGGCTGATCCACCTGGCCCTGCTCACCGGCCACATCGGGCGGCGGGGCACCGGACTCAACCCGCTGCGCGGGCAGAACAATGTCCAGGGCGCCTCCGACGCCGGCGCCATGCCTTTTCACTACCCTGGCTACATGGAAGTCGACAAGGAAGAAAATGCCCGTCGCTGGGAGGCGTGTTGGAAAATTGAGCCCGGGGGGCTCAACCGCACCCGTGGTCTGACGACCACCGAAATTCTCTCCAACGCCCACCCCGGGGGGGTGCGAGCGCTCTACATCATGGGAGAAAATCCGATGATGTCCGAGCCCAACCTCAACCTGACCCGCCAGCACATGCAGCAGCTGGAATTTCTGGTGGCTCAGGATCTTTTTATCAACGAATCCGGGGCCTTTGCCGATGTTTTTCTGCCAGCCGTTTCCTGGGCAGAAAAGGAGGGCACCTTCACCAATACGGACCGACGCGTCCAGCGGGTCCGCCGGTCCATTGCCCCCCGCGGCCAGTCCCGGCCGGACAGCGATATTCTCTGCGACCTGGCGCTGCGCATCGAACAGAGGCTGGGGCGCCCGGCCAGTGCGGGCTGGCACTACGCCAGCCCGGAGGCCATCTACCGGGAGATGGCGAGTGTCGCTGCGCCCTTTGCCGGGATCACCTACGAACGCATCGAAACAGCTGGGCTCCAGTACCCGGTGCCCAGCCTCGACCACCCAGGGACCCCTTTCCTGTTCGCCGAAATGTTTCCAGCAGGGCGCGGGCGCTTCTTCCCGCTCGAATACGTGCCTGTGGCAGAAGAAGCCGATGAGGCGTATCCCTTCATTCTGACCACCGGTCGCCTGCTGGAACATTGGCATGGGGGTACCCTGACCCGCCACTCACAGCTCGACGCGCTCTCCCCAGCGCCGATGGTCGAACTCCATGAAATCGACGCGGCCCGGCTGGCGGTCAAAGATGGCGACGCCGTGCGTGTCACCTCACGCCGCGGTACTGTGCTGCTGCGCGTGGCGGTCTCCCCCAAAGCACGCCCCGGCGTCGTCTTCATCCCGATCCATTTTGCCGAAGCAGCGGCCAATTTGCTGACGATCGACACCCTGGACCCCAAGGCCAAAATCCCCGAGTTCAAGGCCTGCGCGGTCGACATTCAAATCGCCAGCAAACAGGAGGCGCAACAGTTGCCCCCACTGCCCCTGCGTGGCCGCTACTGAACCGACAAGGGCCGTGGGGGGGGAGGGGGCCTGCCCCCCCCCACGAAACTACCGCTGTGTCAGCGGCAGATAGATCCTGTTGGCAACTGTCTCGATCTGCGTCGCTACTCCAGCGGTGTCGGTCAGATTGACCAGCACCCAGGTGCCGACCTCAATCTCTCCGCCGAGATCGTTGAGCAAGGTCGCATCGGTCACAGTCACCGCCTGGCCGCCGATCGTCCATGTTTCGTTGTAGGCCCCTGACCCACTTCTGACGCTGCCACTCACGTTGGAAAGTGCTCCATACAGGCTGGCCGCACCGGCGCCAGGGGGCACATGCGTCTCCAACTTATAAATCCGAGCGTCTGCCCCCTCCTGCGTATACTCCACCTCTACATACGCCCCGACAGCCAGCAATCCCTGGGTTTCATCGAAGAGGCTGTTCGGGTCAGCGATAAACTGGGCACCGTTGATGACCCAGATGCCGTTGAAGCCGGTGGACGGCATACTCTGCACAAACCCATAGAGCTTGAAATTGCCGGGCACTTCAACGCCGCCATTTTTGGACGTCGTCTCAATTTTGCGTGCGACACGGTTCTGGCTGCCATCCAGATAGTATCTGACCTTGACCATGCTCCCGACAGCCAACGAACCCTGCTCCTGTTTGAAACGGGTGCGACTGTCGCTCTTGTAGAGCAGCCCGCTGAGGGTCCAATCTCCAATCAGCCCGCTGGCAGGCATCGCTTCCACAACGGCGTAGGCATGCCCTTCGTTGCCCTCATGCACGCCATTGCCGTCGCCGTCAGGATCGGTGCGATATTTGCTTTCAATTTTGGTGGCTCGGTTCAGACCGTTTGCATCAACATAGAACTTGACTTCGACCAGCGTATTGACCGCAAACGAACTCCGTTTTTGTTCGAAACGGGTCGAACTGTCAGCCACGAATGAAACCCCACCGACCACCCAGTTGCCGATCAGCAAGGGTGGGAACTCGTTCACGAGCCCATACAGTTCCCCGTAGGGAACCGTTGGGGGAATTGTACCGCCGCCGTCGGAGCGGCGGCATTTGTAGGATTTTTCGGTCGATATCTTCGAGATCGGCGCAGGGGTACCTATCCCTGCATAGACTTCGACGCAGGCCCCGACCGCGTACCCGCCATGTTCCTGCTCAAAATATGTGTTGGCATTTGTCACATACTCGTCCCCGCTGATCCGCCAGGCACCGATCAGATCCTCCGACAGGGGCATGCTTTCCACCAACCCATAACTTTTTCTGATCGCTCCCCCATCGCCGCCGCCGTCAGCGCCACACTCGTCGCTCTCTGCGCTTTCAATCTTGATGGCTCGATTGCCGCTGCCCTCGATCCGGTACTTGACCTCGGCGCAGACACCGACCGCCAGGACGACCTGTTCCTGCTCGATCTGGGTGATGTTGGTGGCTTGAAATGTGCGCCCCCCGATCACCCATTCCCCTGCTATCCCGGCAGGTCTGGACTCCACCAGACCCCGCCACTCGGGCGAATTGCTGGCCGGGGTTGTTGTAGCTGCCTGTGCGTTGGCAGCCAGCCACAACAACCCCATCCACAAACCAGCCACCAGTGCGACACGCCAGATTGAACGTCTCTGCCACTTCATCATCTTTGAACTCCTGAATAAAACCAAAAAATTGCTTGCAGCCATCCTGTCATTGTCACATGGCCTGCTTGATGGGGCAAACACAGAGTCTTGCTATAACACGCTACGGGCAAGCAACAGCCGAGCTGGCACGGGCGGCCGACACGCGCAAATTTTTTTCTAACAGAAGGTGCTGAACGCTCGTAGGGTGGATCTGACAGTTGTGACAAAATGCACAATAGACCCTTCAAAATTTTGTGCATTTTGGTGGATGCGCTATAGTTGTGTACATACTACAATATGTGTGAAGTTTACTGGGGAGCAAACTTCGCACACACTCACCTCTTCCCGGCAACGGGAAAACCTCCTTTTTCCTCCGGGTGTCACCGTCAGACATACAGCTGACGGTGACACCCACCTCTCCTCCCGCCCAAAATATCTTTGAAGAAGTGTTCAGCACTTGATCTTGTGCATGGGGGCATCGTAGAGCGGTTCGGCCACCACTGTCGCCGGCTGGCGCACGCCAAAGTACTCGACCGCCAGCTGCCTGCCTGGCACGGCATCCTCGGTCGGCAGATAGCCGTAGACAATATGTTTGCCGACTGCATAGCCGTAGTTGGCGCTCGTGACATAGCCGACACAACGGGAACCTGCATAGATCGGTTCTTTGCCCAGCGCCATGCTGCCGGGCTCGTCCAGGGTCAGACAGCAGAGCTGCTGTTGCAGACCTTGTTCTCTGACAGCCTGGAGAGCAGCACGCCCGATAAACTCCCCCTTCTGCAGACGGACAGCCCATCCAAGCCCTGCCGTATAGGGGTCGTAGTCGGGATGGATATCCTGCCCCCACAGCCGGTACCCCTTTTCCAGCCGCAGCGAATCAAATGCGCCAGCGCCTGCCGCGATCATGCCGAACGCTCGGCCGGCTTCCCAAAGCCGATCCCACAGCCCCAGCGCAAACTCAGCCCGGCTGTAAAGCTCCCACCCCAATTCACCCGCATACGAGATCCGCAGGGCTGTCACTGGAACCGCATCCACCTCCAGATCCTGGGCTGTGTAGTACGGGAATGCAGCGGGCCCCACATCCTGGCGGGTCACTTTGGCCAGCACCTGGCGGGCCTTCGGGCCCCACAGGCCGATCGGTGTGTAGGCAGAGGAGTGGTCGACCACCCGCACCGTGCCGTCCGTCGGCGCGTGCCGCTCGATCCAGGCCAGGTCATGTGCCAGCAGCGCCCCCCCTGTGATCAGCCAGAAACACTCCTGGCTGCGTCGGACGAGGGTCAGATCAGCCTGGATTCCGCCGTTTGGGGTCAGCAGGCTGGTATAGATGACTTTGCCGACAGGCTGGTCGATCCGGTTGGCACAGAGCCGCTCTAAAAACGGCACAGCCCCTGGGCCGCTGACTTCGATCACCGCCAGTGCGGCCAGGTTGAAGAGGCCCACGTTGTTGCGCACTTCCAGATGCTCGCCCCCTTGGATAGCAGACCAGAACTGGGCTGCCCAGCCCTGTCGTTGGGGAATCTGGCCAGCGTACTTTTCGACCAGCCCGGCATTGGCCGTATACCACTGGGCCACCTCGTACCCTCCCGACTGCACAAAGACAGCGCCCTGCTCCACCAGGCGTGCGTGGAAGGGGCTGAGGCGGACAGTGCGCGGTTCTGTGATCGGCTGGGCTGGGTGGATGATATCGTAGACCTCCCGATAGTTCTGTGCGCAGCGCAGGTCGACATAGTGCTGGGTTTTCTGATGGGGCAGGAAACGGTTGATATCGGCTTCGTGGACATCCATCGCCGGCTCTCCGTAGGTCATCCATTCGGCGATCGCCTTGCCGACACCGCCGGCGTGGGTGATCCAGATCCCCACAGCGGTCCAGAGCCCCCGCACCTTGCTTTCGCCGAGTACGGGGTAGCCGTCCACGGTGAAGGCAAACATCCCGTTGAAGGCTGTCGTCAGCGTTGCCTGGCGCAGCGCCGGGAGAAGTTCGCGTGCGGCCTGTGCAGCGGCCGTGTAGTGCTCTGGGGTGAACGGCAATTTGGCGCTCTTTCCCAGGTCACGGGGACGCACCATGAGCGGCACATGGCGGTAGTTGCCGATTCCGTAGGCATCCCAGTGCTGGCGAAAGTAGAGCGAAGCGTCCTGGTGGCGCAGGATAGGGTGTACGATCTCGCGCCCGCCGCTGGCCTGGGCAAACGCGGCCAGCTCCGGCAGCGGCGACGAAATGGTATACTGGTGCTGGGCAGCCAGCAGGGGAATCGCCAAGCCGGCCTTTTCGCTGACCGCAGGTGCCCAGATATTGGCGCAGAGCAGCGCTGCCTCGCACTCGATCCGCCCCCGGTCGGTGATGAGCGCGGTCAGTCGGCCATGACGGACTTCGATGTCGGTCACCGCAGTTTCAGTCAAAAAACGGACCCCGCCGATCCGGGTCGCTTCGTTGGCCAACGAACCAGCCACATGCCACCCCAACACATTGGTGTCCAGGGGCGAATAAAAAGTGCCCTGGATCACCTTGGGGTCGAGCAGGGGCAGGCGTGCCAGGCTCTCTTCGGGGGAGAGCAGATGGCTTTCCACACCGTAGCTGGCAGCAATTCCCTGTTTGCGCTTCAGATCTTCCAGCCGTTCGGCGGTGTAGGCGACCTCAAAGCCGCCGACACGGCGCACCGGCGGGCGGCCCGCCTCGTATTCAGGCAATTGGCTGTAAATTTCGACCGACTGGACAGCAAAACGGGTCATCATTCGGCTGGCGTTGGTCACATGCATGCCGCCGGGGGCATGGCTGGTCGACCCATCGTTGTAGGGCAGCTGACCTTTGTCGACCACCAGGACATCCTGCCAGCCAAGTCGCGCCAGCTGATAGGCAGCGTTGCACCCGACTATGCCGCCGCCGATGATGACCAGCCGTGCGGATACGGGCAAGGCACTTTCTGTCATAGTTCTCTCCTTCTGTCAAGGTTTCAATCATTTTGCCTACTATACCATGTCCCCGCAACTTCCGCATGTTGTGTATCAGCAGCAGATCGGCCGCTGTGTGTCTTGCTGTGGTAGAATACAAAGGTGTACATTTGGAGGCACCAAGCAATGTTTTACGATCGTGCGCGTATCTATGTAAAAGCGGGGAATGGCGGCAACGGTGTCGTTTCCTTCCGCAAAGAAAAGTTTGTCTCTCGCGGCGGCCCCAATGGGGGCAACGGTGGGCGGGGAGGCAATGTCGTTTTGTATGTCGACCCGGCGCTCAACACCCTTTATCATCTGCAGCATGGGGTTCACCATCGGGCAGAGGCAGGCGCCCACGGTGGGGGCGCCAACCGCACCGGGGCGCACGGCGCTGACCTGCGCATTCCTGTCCCCCCCGGGACAGTGGCCCGCCATGCGGAGAGTGGAGAGTTCCTGGCCGACCTTGTGCATCCAGGGGAGCCCCATGTAGTCGTGCAGGGGGGGCGCGGCGGGCGGGGAAACGCAGCCTTCAAGACCGCCCACAACAGTGCGCCGCGGCTGGCTGAAAAAGGAGAACAAGGGGAAGAGCTCTGGCTGGAGCTGGAGCTCAAGCTGGTCGCCGATGTCGGGATCATCGGCGTGCCCAACGCGGGCAAATCTACCCTGCTGAGTCGGGTCAGCGCGGCGCGGCCCAAGGTCGCAGACTATCCTTTCACCACGGTCGCACCCACCCTGGGGGTGGCGGAAATTGACCATCATCCGATCGTGATGGTCGACATTCCTGGCCTGCTGGAGGGGGCACACGAAGGTGTCGGGTTGGGGCTCGAATTCCTGCGCCACATCGAACGCTGCCGGGTTTTGATTCACCTGCTCGACGGAGCCAGCCCCGATCCTGCTGGAGATTTGGAAGCTGTCAACCAGGAGCTGACCCTCTTCAACCCAGCCCTGGCGGACAAGCCGCAGCGGGTCGTCCTCAACAAACTGGATCTGCCCGCAGCGCAGGCAATCCGGCCAGCAGTCGAGGCTGCGGTCGAAGCCACCCACGCTCCGCTCTTTGGGATCAGCGCGTTGACGGGGGAGGGGATCCCCTCCCTGCTCAGGGAGATCTGGGGGATGCTGGCGCTGTTGCCGACCGTAGCGCCCGAAGAGCGGGTCGAACTGGTGCCGCTGCCTGACCACAAAGCATTTCAGATCGACCAGATCGCCGAAGGGGTCTGGCGGGTGGAAGGGATCGAAATCGAAAAAGTGGCCCAAATGACCCAATGGGACTATTACGAGGCTGCGCTGCGGTTTCAGCGTGTGCTCAGCGCGTTGGGGATCAAGCAGGCGCTGGTCGAGGCAGGGATCGAAGAGGGAGACAGCGTCCAGGTCGGCAACGTCGAGCTGGTCTGGGGCTATGAAAATGCATTTGGATCATGATGAATCGAAGAATGCTCAATCTGCGGCGTATCGGTATTTTTGGGGGCACCTTTGACCCGATCCATATCGGCCATCTGATTCTGGCGGAGGAGGCCTGGTTTCAGCTTCAGCTGGACCATGTCTACCTGGCGCCCGCTGGAGACCCGCCCCACAAGCTGGGCAGACAGCTGGCGCCTGTGCGCGACCGTCTTTTCATGGCCGAACTGGCCGCCGCCGACATCGACTCTCTCCTCGTCAGCAGCATCGATGCCGACCGGCCAGGCCCCCATTACACCTCAGACCTGGTGCGCCTGTTGCAGACCAAGGCAGGCCCCGATACCGAGTTCTACTTTTTGATGGGCATGGACAGCCTGCGCGACCTGCCCTCCTGGCACGAGGCCAGCTGGCTGGTCGAAAACGCACGCCTGGTGGCGCTCAGCCGCCACGATGTCACGCTGGACTGGGAGGCGCTGGAGACAGCCCTCCCAGGGGTTCGCAGCCGTGTGATCATTTTGGACATGCCGGAGCTTGAGATCGCCAGCCATGTCATCCAACAACGGGTGCGCAACGGCCAGCCGATCCGCCATATGGTGCCGCGCAGCGTCGAAGCCTACATCCACAAACACAACCTCTACCGCGGGTAGAGCAGAAAGGCTGCTTTACCGGGCCAACAGCCGTAGCTGCAGCAGCCCGAGGTTGAACTGTCTGTCCCCCTGTGCCAGGAGGGTAGAGAGCGTTTCTGTCTCTTTCAACAAGAAAGCGTCGACCTTCTGCACAGAGGGATCTTGTGCGACCAGACTGTCTGGCTGCACACCCTGATTTTTGATCAGGTTCTGCTCTGGGGTCAGCCAGCGGGTCACCCCAAGCCGCAGCACAGAGCCGTCGCTCAGCGTAAAAGGCTGCAGCACGGTGCCCGTTCCCAACGTCGGCTGACCCACCAGTCTGGCACGTCCGTTCTCTTTGAGAGCACCCGCCGTAATTTCCCCGGCGCTGGCTGTCCCCTCGTTGATCAAAACGACCATCGGATAGGCCCGCGCCAGCCCAGGGCCCACCGCACGATAGGTCTGCAGCTGTTCGGAGGCATCCTGCTCGTAAAGAATCACCGCGCCCGCCTCCAGAAACTGGTTGTTGACCCGCAGCGCTTCCTGCAGATAGCCTCCCGGGTTGTTGCGCAGATCCAACAGAAGGCCCTCGACCGCTCGACCGGACGCCTTTTCAGCAGCAATCTCTTCCAACGCTCGCTGCAGTTCGCTGCCAGTATCCTCGGCAAACTGAGCAATCTGCAGATAGACCAGCTTTGTCTGGGGGATGCGTGCCCAGGTGATGCTGTCCACATCGATCTGGCCGCGCACAATCGGGATCTCGACCGGTTCTTCGCTGTCAGGGTGCAGCACCGTCAGCACCACGGTGCTGCCAGAAGGGCCTCGGATCCGCGAGATGATCTCCCATTCCGGCAGCCCCTCGATCGACTCGCCGTCGACACGCAGGACGATATCCCCCGCCAGAATCCCCGCCTCCTCGGCGGGGGAACCGTGGATCGGGGCGACGATCCGAAAGAACTCTCCCTCCTGTTCGACATAGGCACCGATCCCCTCGAAAGATCCCTCCAGCGCAGCCTCCTGCTGTGTCGCCTCCTCGGGGCTGAAAAAAACCGTGTGATTTTCATCGCCGAGCGTCGCCAACATTCCCTGGATGGCGCCGTAGGTCATGCGCGCCGGGTCGATCGCGGCCCGATCGACAAAATACTCTTCGACCAGTTCCCACACTTCCCAAAAGACAGCAAACTGAGGGGGTCGTTCAGCCGCCCACACAGACCGGCTGGCCCCCCCGACCACAATGCCAGCCCCAAATGTGGCGCCGATCAGCAGCGTCAGCACAGCCCCCCGCACAAACCGTTGGATTCGACGAGTTGGTTGTTGGTTCATATCCCCCCCTTGATCAAAGACACGCTTTACCTGGCCTGTCCAACTGGCATCTGACGCCCTCTTGTGATAAAATCAATAAGATTTTAGCTTGTCAAGCTCTTTTTCGACAAGGCCAGCCAACATGAGTCTGTCAACGCCTGTGTCAGAAATCCCAGATATTGTAATCAGCCGGCTGCCCATCTATCTGCGCACGTTGCGGCTGCTCCACACCCAAAAGGCCGAAGTGACCTCGAGCCAGGAGCTTGGCCAGCTGCTGGGTCTCAGTTCAGCCCAGATCCGCAAAGATTTCAGCCATTTCGGTGAGTTTGGCAAACAAGGAACAGGGTACAACGTTGCCTATCTCTGTACCCAACTTGAAAAAATTCTCAAGGTCGACTGTATCTGGCCGGTGATCCTGGTCGGCGCCGGCTATCTGGGCCATGCGCTGGCCAGCTATCACGGCTTCGAGCAGCGCGGCTTTCGGATTGTCGGCGTTTTCGACAACGACCCAGCCAAGATCGGAAGCCAGATTGGAGCGGTCATCGTAGAAGGGCTCGACGCCATGCCCGCTGCGATCGGCCAGCAACGCTGCCAGATCGCCGTGATTGCCGTGCCGGCCACGGCGGCGCAGCGGGTGGCAGAGCTGCTGGTCGCTGCGGGGATCAAAAGCCTGCTCTGCTATGCGCCGATCAAGTTGACCGTCCCCTCCTCCATCCGGGTCGAGTACATCGATCCGGTCATCCACTTTCAACACATGACCTTCTATCTCGAAAAAGCGTGTGTCAACGACTGAAGGGGCCTGTTCCAGCGAGGGGCGGCCCCGGGGACCGTGCTGGCGAGTCGATCAGAGCGGCCGTTTGCGGGCCAGCCCCTGGCTGCGCGGATACTGTGCGGGCGTCGCTGCCACCTTCTTGACCAGGAGCAAAAAACGCCGTTCCTCCAGAAAGGGAACGGTGACAGGTGCCAGCCGTATCGCTTCACCGCCCAGAACTTTCAACGCATGGCGTGCAGCCATAAATTCTTCCGGTGCAGAAGGTCCTTTGTACAAGACAGCCAGCCCCCCGCGACGCACCAACGGCAGCAGGTATTCGGCCAGGGTGTTCAGCGGTGCTACCGCGCGCGCCACCACCACATCGTAGCGTTCTCGATGCGCCGGCAGCCTCCCCAACTCCTCGGCTCGCCCGTGCACCAGCGTCACCGGCCCGATCCCCAACTGGGCGAGGAGGTGTTCCAAAAACACAATTTTTTTTTGGGTACCCTCCATCAAGGTCAGCTGCAAAGCAGGAAGAGCCAGCTTGAGGGGAATCCCCGGAAACCCAGCGCCCGTTCCGACATCCAGCAGGCGGAGTGCAGGCAACGGCTGTCCCAGCTCCTCCACCAACACCGGCAGGCTGACCAGCGAATCCAAAAAATGCTTGGTCTGAATTTCTGCGCTGGCAACGATCGAAGTCAAATTCAGCCGAGTGTTCCACTCGACCAGCTCACGGCCATAGCGGGCAAATGCGGCCAGTGCACCGGGGGGCAGTTCAATCCCCAACTGCTGACAGCCCGCAGCCAGCAGCGACAGCGCTTCCTCTGAATCAGGGGGGATTGGCTGGCTGCTAGATGGGTCAGGCGATGTTTGCATAGAGCTAGATTGTAGCATATCTGGGCAATTGACAAAGCGGCGCCACAGACGCTATACTTTAATTCAATAATTCTAAACAAGATGAGAAAAATTCGATGCAGACCTTTTGTGGGATCACAACCGATGGCATGCTGGACTATCTGGCCACCATCTACAAGCTGGGGGCATGGCGTCAGCGTCCTGCAGACAAGGTGACGACCTCGGGGTTGGCAGATGAAATGCATGTTTCACCGGCGGCGGCGTCGAGCATGCTGAAACGGCTGGAAGAATCTGGTTTCATTGACCGCTCCAATGCCGACGGCATTCTGCTGACCGAACAAGGGGAGCTGGCAGCCCTCCAGCTGATTCGGCGCCACCGTCTTCTGGAGGTTTTTCTGGTCGAGGTCATGGGCTACACCTGGGATCAGGTCGATGCTGAGGCAGAGCGGATGCAGCATGCCATCAGCAGCGCCTTCGAAGAACGCATGGACCGGCAGTGTGGGTATCCGTCTCACTGTCCACACGGAGACCCCATTCCGCGCCCCGATGGGAGCATGACGCAGGAGACGCTGCAGGCACTCAGCACCCTGCAGATCGGGGAAGGGGGAAGGCTGCGCCGGGTCTCCAGCCGCGATGCACGCGTGCTCCGCTATCTGGCTCAGCTGCAGCTTGTCCCTGGCCAGCGGGTCGCTTTGGTCGACAAAGCGCCCTTCAATGGCCCGCTGACCCTCTCTGTTGCGACGGTTGGGGACGGAGAAAGCCAGAGGCAGATTGTCGGCTCTGAGCTGGCAGCCCAGCTCTATCTTGTGGTCGAGCCTGCAGGTATTCAGGAGGTTGCTGTCGATGGCGCTCAAGCACTATAGTGCGGCGGGGGGGATCATCATCGACGGGGAGCATCTGTTGGTGCTCGACCGTCCCAAAGAACGAGAGGTTCGCCTGCCCAAAGGCCATATCGACCCTGGGGAAAGTGCGCTGCAGGCTGCGCTGCGCGAGACGACCGAAGAAACTGGCTATGCAGATCTGGCTGCTGTGGCCGATCTCGGCCAACAGGTTGTCAAATTCAACTTTCAGGGCGATGATTTTGTCCGCAGCGAGCAGTACTTTTTGCTCCGTCTGCTCAGTGAGCGCATCGTCCAGCGCAACGCCAAAGACGAAGCGCAGTTTGTGAGGCTGTGGCTCCCGCTAGAGCAGGCAGTGGCCCGTCTGACCTTCGAAGCCGAACAACAATTTGCCCGTCGGGCGATCGATGCCTACCAGCAGCTGGGGCAGCCCTGGCCTCCGATACACTCCAGACAAAAGCCGGAGGGCTGAAAAACAACCCTCCGGCCTTTCAACTTTTTTTCTGCTGCAGAAAAACGAACACTCTGCGCCCTGCCAGCCAGGAACGCCTCGGCCGCTTTCAGTTGCGGTGTCGATAGGTGATCCGCCCGCGCGTCAGGTCGTACGGGCTCATCTCGACTTTGACCCGATCTCCCAACAAAACACGGATGTAGTATTTCCGCATTTTGCCAGAGAGATAGGCAAGCACTGTATGGCCATTTTCAAGCTCTACCCGAAACATCGCGTTGGGCAATGCATCTACAATTTTGCCGTCAAGGGTAATTGTCTCTTCTGGCATGTGTCCCTTATCAGTTTGCTGTACAGGAGTCTCTGAAACAGAGACCCCTGTGCCAATCTAGGCGGTTCAACTACGGACGGCTGAAACGCTGCGATTTGCGAATGGCTTTTTGCCGCTTGATACGGCGAATTTCACTCTTGGAAGTGAACCAACGTTTCTGCCGGACGATCGGCAGGATGCGCGCCTCGGCGACCGCTTTGCGGAAACGCTTCAACAGACCATCTTGGGATTCCCCTGGGCGAAGTTCAACACTCATGACCACTCACCTCCCCTCATGACCCTCTACGACCTTTGTTCAATCCAGAGTCTGATTATAGCCGCGCTTCGCCGCGACACCAAACAGCTCCGACGTTTCTACCAAAAACAGGGCCACAGGGGGGTCTCTCTCGCGCTGCACGCTTGTGGCAGAGGAGTCACCCAGCCCCCCCCCCTGGGTCGCTGGCCTGACGGATGCTCAGCCCGATCCGCTGCCGTTTGGCATCTACCCGCAGAACCTTGACCGTCACCTTGTCGCCGGCCCGTACCGTCTTGAGCGGCTCCGCCACCGCAATATCCGCCAGTTCACTGACATGGATCAGCCCCTCCACCCCTGATTCCAGCTCGGCAAAAGCCCCAAAGTCGGCAATCCGCGTGATGGTCGCCGGCACCACCGTGCCGGCCGCATACCGCTGCTCGATGCTGTCCCAAGGATTGGTCAACAAACGGCGGCGGCTCAACGCCACCCGCTGATTTTCGCTGTCAATCCGGATCACCTGCACCCGCACAGATTCGCCGACCGCCAACGCCTCGCGCGGGTGGTTGACATTCCCATAGCCAATCTCGCTGACATGCAGCAGACCGTCGACCCCACCGATGTCGATAAATGCGCCGAAAGGACGGATGCTGCGCACCACACCCTCTACCACCGAGCCAACCGCCAGGTGTTTGAACAGTTCTTCCCGCTGGACCGAACGATACTCGCGCTCGGCAAGCATCTGCGACATCACCAGACGGCGCCGCTTCGAATCCACTTCGATCACCTTGAGGCGCATCTCGTGGCCGACATGGCCCTCAAATTCGTCACGGCGTTGATCCTCGTTCAAGTTGCGCGGCATGTCGATCACATGCGATGCAGGGACAAACCCCCGCAGATGGCTGAACTCTACCGTCAGCCCACCTTTGTTGAAACCGACCACTTTGCGCGTTGTGATCTCGCCGCTGGCCAGCAGCTTTTCAGCCGTGCTCCAATCCCGCTTCTGCTGCGCATCGGCAATGCTCAACAAAAAGACGCTGTCATCCTCGGGCTGTTTGGCCACCACCACATCGACAGTCTGCCCCTCTCGCAAATTTTTGACAAACTCCGGATCCAGTTTTGCCAGATCAGACTGAGGAACCACGCCGTCACGCTTGCTCCCCACGTTGACCAGCAGTTCCGTGGGACGGACCTCGACTATCACACCCTCGCGCAGATCGCCGCGTCCTGGCATGTCCAGATCGATCCCTGTGCTCAAATATTGCTCGAACAGCTGCAGATCGGACGATTTTGCTTCCTCGCCGACCGGCGCGGTTCTCTTGCTTGCTGCCTCAGACATCTACACAACCTCGCAGTATGGTGTGGGTCTTGGTGTAAACAGAACTGCGCGGACTTTATGGGCTCGCATTCCTGTCTACGATTTGCCTTCTTGCCCCTCAATTATACCAGCGACATAAAACAACGTCAAGAGGAATTTTTTTGTTTGCCCGTGGAGCTCCCCCAAGGCCTCCCAGCCAACAGCGCTGGCCTTGAACAGAGCAAAAGGGGTCAGCTCCACCTCTTCTGGCAGCACAGTCGGCACCAGGTGAATTCCCAGCCCCCAGGTCGGGGCGACGACTACAGCCAACCGAGGGCTATACCCTGACAAGACGCCGCAGCAGACCTTCCCCTGGGGGGGACCCGGCAGCTCCCAGGAAGCCAACCGCACCAGAGCTCCAGCCCACGCTTCATGGAAGCTGGTACCAGGTCTGCACGTTGTGGTAAAAATCCCACGGGCCAGGGTCGATCCCTCCCCAGCGCGCCGTATAGGCTCTGTTCTGGACGATGCCAGCCAGAAAGAGGTACGGGAGATCCTCGTGCAAGAGACGCTGGATCTCCCGGTAGAGGGGCGCTCGATCCTGCGGCTGGCAGCCCCTCTGGGTCAGCCCCTGCGCCAGCAACGCCTCCAGCTGGGGATTCTGGTAGCTGGTAAAGTTGAAGCCACTGCCCGGCCGGTCAAAGGCCGCCTGCCACAGTTCGTGGTCGTCCGGGTCAACGCCGAGCGCCGCCCACCCGCTCAACGCCAGGTCGTACCGTTGGCTGAAGAGCTGTTGTGTGAACGCAGAGGTCCCCAGGGGTTGCAGCCGAATATCGAAGCCGACCGCGTTGAGCTGGTCGCGCACAATTTCTGCGATGCGCAGGTAGTAGGGGTTGACCTCGGGCACAATCAGGGTCAAACGTAGAATCTGAATCTCTTTTTCGCGGATGCCATCCCGGTTGAGATCGATCCAGCCGCTCGCTTCCAGCAGCGAGCGCGCCCGGTCTGGACTGTATTCGGGGATCGGCAACGCCGGGTCAAAGGCCCAGGGCACGATCGGCAGAACATTGGCAGCCAGCGGGTACGCCTGGCCCAGATAGATGGCGTTGACGATCCCATTGAAGTCGATCGCCTGGGCCGCGGCCTGACGAACAGCCCGCTCCGCCAGCAGGGGGTGCGGGTCCTGGGCCTGCAACGCCCCATCCTCGCGCAGCCCCCGCTGCGGAGAGACAGGGTTGGCCAGATTGAAGGCCAGAAAGTCGTAGGCGTCGACCGGATTTTTGGCGACCTTCAACGCCGGCATCTCCAACAGATCGATCAGCTGGTCTGGGGTCACCGGGCTCTCATCCAGTTCGCCGGCCAGCAGCAGACGCAGCCGCTCCTCGGCATCCGGCACGATCCGGTAGACCATGCGATCGATCAGAGGAGGGCCCTGCCAGTAGCTGGGATTGCGCCGCAAGACGACGCTGTCCCCGGGAATGTAGCTCTGCAAAAGAAAGGGGCCAGCGCTCAGATCCGGGGCCTGGTTGAACGCATTGCTGTCGACGTCGCTGAAATCGGCGGCAAACCGATGGCTGGGCAACCACCCCACCCGCAGCCGCTCCAGCAGGTCACACTGCACGTTGCGCAAAACAACCCGCACCGTGAGCGGGTTGACGACTTCGATCGCAGCGATCGGTTCTACCAGCTGCCGATAGGGCGAATCGAGCGTGCTCAGCCGGATCGCCTCATAGGTAAATTTGAAATCTTCGGCGTCGACCGCCTCCTTGTCGCTCCAGAGGACCCCGGCACGCAAATAAAAAGTCCAGGTCAACCCATCTGCGGAGCTCTCCCAGCGCTCCGCCATTGCCGCCCCATACTGGCCGGTCACCGCATCCTGACGCACCAACACCGGGTAGAGCATGGCGTGCACGGCTGTGCTGGCACTGTCTGCTGCCAGGAGGGGATTGAAATTGAGCGGATTGGCTGAGATCGCCCGCGTCCAGACCCCGCCCGGCTGCGGCGTGCCGGCAAGATAGCCCAATGGCGTCGGCGTCGGGGTTGGAAAGACGATCTGCGCAGAAGGGCGTTCTGCATCGCGACAGGCTGCCGTTGCCCACAGCAGCAACAGCAGCAGCCCCCTGCACCAGGATCGCCTTCTTTCTGCAAATTTGCGCATCGGCCCCTGTCTGCCAGACAACGCCTACAGCCAGCGGGTCACCCGCACATCGGGCAACAGATGGTCGACATCGGCCAGGCGAACCTCTGCGGTGCCTTCGGTGGTGACCGACGCTGCACCCACAGCAGCAGCCCAGCGTGCGGCCTCTGCCCAGCTGTCGCCGACCCTCCGACGCCAGACCAAGGCAGCAGAGGTTGCATCGCCGGCACCTGCTGCGTTGATCGCCCGCTGCACCGGTGCCTGCGCCTGCAGGGTGGCTGCCTCCGTGACCACCATCAGCCCCTCCCGGCCACAGGTGAGAACCAGGGTGCTGAGCTGGTATCTCTGCCTGACCTGATGGGCCGCCTCCACGACCGCAGAGAGCTCCCCCCCACTCAGGTCGAAGGTCTCGACAAACTCGTCCTGGTTCAGCTTGACCACATCCGGACGGGCAGGCAGGCAATCGAGCAGGGGAAGGCCGGTGGCATCGATCAAGATCGGCCGGCCAGCCGCCTGGGCCTGCTCGGTGACCGTACGATAGAAGGTGCTGGGCATCCCCGGCGGCAGCGATCCGGCAGCGACCACCCAGGCCGCAGCGGGAAGATGGGCCGCAAACCGCGCCAGCATGGTTGCGACATCGGCGGCCGTGACCGGCAAGGCACCGATCATGAGATGGCTGTGGCGGGCACGGGCCGTCTCTACAATCACATTGGCCTGCCGCGTCTCCCCAGCCAGCCAGATCGGGTCGACGTCGATCCCATAGTGGGTCAGGACGTTGACCAACAGCTGGCCGTAGTAGCCAGCCACAAAGCCGAGTGCAGTCGTGCGCTGGCCCAGCCCGCGCAGCGCCACCGACGTGTCGAACCCTTTGCCGCCCGCACACTCCAGAAAACGGGGCGCACGCATCGTGGTGGCAGGCACAAACTCTTCGACAAAGATCACGCGATCCAGCGCGGCGTTGGCAGTGAGTGTCAGAATCATGGCAGTTCGACTGCATAGGCGAGCGGCGACGACGGCAGCATTCCCTGGCTGAGAATACACCAGGCGTTCCAGTCGATCCGCTCCAAAGCGTCGATTGCAGCCCACAAATCCAGAGCGGCGACAACAATTCCATGCTTGGGCAACAACACCGCCGCCGCCTGCTTGCGCAAAGTGGCTTCCCGCCCGCGCAACCCGTCGACGACGAAACGAGCCAGATCTTCGCTGTGCGCCGGGGCGTAGGGGAGCACGGGGGTCACCCCAAATTTTTGGGTCGCCTCCAGCACAGGTTCGATCGGCCGCCCCGCCACACAAAAGGGCAAAACATGAAAGGGATGGGCGTGGATCACAGCACCCACCTCCGGAAACGCACGATAGATGGCAAGATGGGCCTGTCCCTCGCGCGAAAAACGTGGATGTCTCTGCAGCCCCTCCCCCGCCAAAGGGCCGCTGAGAATCTCCGCAGCGGTCAGCTGCCAATGCTGTCGGCTGCCAGCATAGCGGGGGGTGATGTACAGGGTGTCCCCTGCCCGTGCGCTGATGTTGCCCCCTGCCATATCCGTCAGGCGCCGTTCAAACATCCGGCGAGCCATATAGACAATTTGTTCAGAAACTGATTGCTCGGAAACTGGCTTTTCAGAAAGTGCTTCTATCTGCATCCTGGCCCTCCCACTGCAGCCACAAAGTCTGCGTCGACATCCCCCCTGGGGACCCCCCAACATACCTCTCCAGTATAGCAGAGATCACAGAAAAGATTGCTTTTTTCAGCCACTCCGTAAAAATAGAGCCAAGCCACCTTCAGGTTTTGTCAATGGTGCTGCTCCATTGTACAATAGAGACAGATTCGGGGAGTAGCGCAGTCTGGCAGCGCACAGCGTTTGGGACGCTGGGGTCGTAGGTTCAAATCCTATCTCCCCGACTGATGCGGGTATAGCTTAAAGGCAAAGCTCCTGCCTTCCAAGCAGGTGATATGGGTTCGATTCCCATTACCCGCTCTCTGCCAAATCACTTTTTTCTGGCAATTTCCTCACCCCATCTTCTGGTCAGCCATCCCCCTGACAACGGTCAGGTCGGCAACAGCCGGGTCGGTAGCTCAACGGCAGAGCAGGGGGCTCATAACTCCTTGGTTACAGGTTCGAATCCTGTCCGACCCACTCGCTCCTTCAGCCCCCCCCCAATCTGGCAACTGTTGTGCCCGGCTGTGGTACGATACAAAGAGGCGGACAGATTCTGGCGACAGAGGAGGGCAGATGGGCACCGACGTGACGAATTTTCGCAAAGAGTATCGTTTTGACCGGCTCTCGGAGGCAACTGCGGGAGCAGATCCCTGGCAGCTTTTTGAGCAGTGGTTTCGTCTGGCCGGCACCAGCGGGATCCACGAACCCAACGCCATGTCGCTGGCGACGGCCACTCCCGACGGTCGCCCATCGCTGCGGGTGGTGCTGCTCAAAGGGGTTGATCGGGGCGGGTTTACTTTTTTTACCAACTACGAAAGCCGCAAGGGGCGTGAGCTGGCGGTCAACCCGCACGCTGCCCTGCTTTTTTGGTGGGAGCCGATCGAACGGCAGGTGCGCGTGGAGGGCGTGGTCGACAAACTGCCCGCGGCCGACTCCGACGAATACTATCAGAGCCGTCCGCTCGGCAGCCGACTGGGGGCCTGGGCCTCGGAACAGAGCCGGGTCCTCCCAGACCGGGCCGTGCTGGAGCAGCGCTTCGCCGATCTGCAGGCCGAATACAGCGAGTCCTCTCCAGAGCGCCCTGCCTTCTGGGGGGGCTATCGGCTTGTGCCCGACCTCTTTGAATTCTGGCAGGGGGGGGTCAACCGGCTGCATGACCGGCTGCGCTATCGACGGCAGGACGATACCCGCTGGCACCGCGAACGACTCTCTCCGTGAGCGACCGGCCCGGGAGTGGCCAGTCTGTGGCCGATCTGCTGCGCAGCTGGCGCAGCGACCCCAGGTTTATGCAGCAGGTGGCGACCTGGCGCACGCTTGCGGCCCAGCCAGCGCACTTTGTGCCGCTGCCGCCAGCGCTGCATCCCGATCTGCAGACCGCCCTGGCCAGGCGCGGGGTCGAGCAGCTCTACAGCCACCAGGGCGAAGCTGTCGAGGCAGCCCTGCATGGCGAAGATGTGGCGATCGCCACCCCGACCGCCAGCGGCAAGAGTCTCTGTTTCAACTTGCCGGTGCTGCATACACTGCTTGCCGACCCCCAGGCATGCGCGCTCTATCTCTTCCCCACCAAGGCCCTGGCCCACGACCAGCTGGCGGAGCTGACGCGGATGGGCGCCGCGCTCGGCTCTGCGGCGCTGTCGGCGGCCATCAGCCCCTACGACGGCGACACCCTGTCGGCACAGCGCGCAACGGTGCGCCGACAGGCCCGTCTGCTGCTGACCAATCCAGACATGCTCCATGGCGGCATTCTGCCCAACCACCCACAGTGGGCCAGGTTTCTGGCCGGTCTGCGCTGGGTCTGCCTGGACGAAATGCATGTCTATCGAGGCGTCTTCGGCAGCCACGTGGCCAATGTGCTGCGCCGGTTGCGCCGACTCTGCCGCCATTACGGCAGCGATCCCCGTTTTATCTGCACCAGCGCCACCATCGCCAATCCAGCCCAGCTGGCTGCACAGCTGGTTGAACGCCCTGTGCGGCTGGTCGAGCGCTCCGGCGCGCCGCGCGGGGAGAAGCATGTTCTCCTGCTCAACCCTCCCTGGGTTGACGCCGAAAAAGGGATTCGACGGGCCGCGACGCTGGAAGCGGCCGAGCTGGCCGCGCGCTGCATCGGCGCGGGTCTGCAGACGATCGTCTTTGGCCGCTCGCGCCTGACGACCGAACTGCTGCTCACCTACGTGCGGGCCGCGCTGGCCCGCACTGCCACGCCGGCAGCTGCTGCCACCGTGCACGGCTACCGCAGCGGCTATCTGCCCGCCGAACGCCGCCAGATCGAGGCCGGGCTGCGCAGCGGTGCCGTGCGGGGGGTGGTGGCCACCCAGGCGCTCGAGCTGGGCATCGATCTCGGAGGGTTGGGAGCCGCTGTGCTCTGCGGCTACCCGGGCAGCATTGCCAGCACCTGGCAGCAGATCGGGCGGGCTGGCCGCACCACCGACACTGCGCTGGCGTTGCTGGTGGCGACCGCCGGGGTGCTCGACCAGTACATCTTGCAGCAGGTCGACTATCTCTTTGCGCAGTCCCCAGAACACGCGCTGGTCAACCCCGAAAATTTGATCCTGCTCGTCGACCATGTGCGCTGCGCTGCCGCAGAGCTGCCCTTCCGGCACGGTGAACAGTTTGGGCCCGGCACCTATCTGGAAGATGCGCTGACCTTGCTCGCCGATCTCGGCGAGATCTACCGCCAGGGGGGCCATTGTTTCTGGGGGGGGGAGAGTCACCCTGCCCGCCGCATAAACCTGCGCAGCGCCGGGCGGGCCAGTGTCCTGGTCGAAGCGATCCACCCGCGCTCCGCCGCCCGCAGCGTGATTGGAGGGGTCGACCAGGCCAGCGCCCAGTTTCTGGTGCACGACGGCGCAATCTATCTGCACGACGGACAAAGCTACCAGGTGCAGCGGTTCGACCGGGCCGCACTGCGCGCCGAGGTGGTGGCGGTCGACGTAGATTACTACACAGAGGCGGTCACCGAAACAGAGATCGAGCTGCTGACCTGCCACAGCGAACGTGCGCTGGGCCCCAGCACAGCAGCCCACGGCGAGGTGGCCGTGCACGCCCAGCTGATCGGCTACCGGCGCATCCAACGCGTCGCCCATACAACGCTGGGGGTCTACCCACTCCAGTACGAACGCACGACGCTGGAGAGCAACGCCTACTGGTGCCAGATCTCCGCCGCAACCCAGCAGGCCCTGGAGTCAGCCGGGCTCTGGTTCGACTCAGCCAACGACTATGGGCCCAACTGGCAGCCGCAGCGCGCTGCGGTGCGCGCCCGTGATGGCTGTCGCTGTGTGGTCTGCGGCGCCGGCGAGCCGCCAGGTCGCGAACACGATGTGCATCACAAGATCCCGTTTCGTTTTTTTGGGTATGTGCCAGGCCGCAACGAAGCCTATCTGCAGGCCAACCAGCTCGACAACCTGCTGCTGCTCTGCCGCGCCTGTCACCGTCGGATGGAGACAGCCGGCCAGCTGCAGACCGGGCTGGATGGGCTGGCCTACCTGTTGAGCCAGCTGGCCCCTCTGCATCTGATGTGCGATCGCAGCGATCTGGGCGTCTCGGTCGCACGCGCCGGCCAGCCAGGAAGCTGTGCGCGCATCTATTTGTACGAACGGGTTCCGGCCGGACTGGGGTTCAGCGCACTGCTCTGTGACCTGCACGAACAGCTGCTGGCAGCTGCCGACTCCCTGGTGCGCAGCTGCCCCTGCGCGCAGGGATGCCCAGGCTGCGTCGGCCCCGTGCTGGACGGCCAGCCGGTGCAGCTGGAAACCAAACGGCTGACCCTTGCCCTGCTCGAACGCTTGAACAGCAGTGCCCCCTCCTCCTCATTCACCAGACAGACAGAGCGATGATGGACGTGCGCAGCTGGCAGCTCCCCTTTCGGGTCGGCGCCACCTCCTACAGCATCGAAGACGACCTGCTCGGCAACGCGCGCTTTCTGGCCGGACAGGTACAGGACATGCAGCTGGTGCTCTTTGACCTGCCAGGCGGGCCAGGCAACCTGCCCGATGCAACGACGGTCGCCGCACTGGCCGCGCTGGGGGCCCGGCAGGCGCTCTCCTACACTGTACACCTGATCGACGATCTGGCCGGGACCCCACATGCCCCACTCTCCCCCTCGCTGCGGTCGGCCCGCTCCCTGATCGAACGGACCCGGCCGCTGGCACCCTGGGCCTGGGTGGGCCATCTCGACGGGCGGACGATAGGCCAACAGGGCGCAGACGACCTGGAAAAGGAGCGCTGGCAGCAGCAGATGGTCGCTGCGGTTGTCCAGGTCTGCCGCTGGGCGGGCAGCGGCGAGCGGCTGGCGATCGAAAATCTGGAAGGCTACCCCGTCGAATTCGTGGCACCGGTCGTGGCGCAGGCCGCAGCAGCGCGCTGTGTGGATGTAGGACACCTCTGGCTCGACGGCCACGACCCCCTGCCGTCGCTGCGGAGCGCCTGGCCCTGGCTGCGCGTCGTGCACCTGCATGGGGTGGTCGACGACCCGACAGAGCCCCATCGCGACCACTGTTCATTGGCGCACACGGACCCCGCACAGGTCGACCGTGTGGTGCAGTTTCTGCTGGCCCAGAACTATCGCGGCCTCTTGACATTGGAAGTATTCGGCGAAAACGATTTCAAGTCGTCGCTGCACGCGCTGCATGCCAGCATCGACCGCTGCAGAGAGGAGAAGAGATGGGGCGATCGCTGACCCTCATTTTGGGAGGAGCGCGCAGTGGAAAAAGCCACTACGCCGAGCAGCAGGCGGAACAGCAGGCCGGGTCCGGCGAGGTACTCTATGTCGCTACAGCCGAGGCCTGGGATGCAGAGATGGAGCAGCGAGTCGCTGCACACCGTGCTCGACGCCCCACAGACTGGCAGACCGTGGAGGCCCCACGCCAGGTCGGCAGAGCCATTGCCGCAAGCCTGACCCCAACGACCCGCTGCGTGCTGGTGGACTGCATCACCCTGCTGGCCAGCAATGTTGTCGTCGCACTGCCCGAAGGGTGCGACGAACAGAGGGCCAGCGCGGCATTGGCCGCCGAAATCGAGGAGCTGTTGGCTGTCTATGCCCGCAGCCAGGCGGCGTGGTATGTCGTCTCCAACGAAGTCGGACTCGGCATCGTGCCCGCCTACCCGCTCGGCCGACTCTACCGGGACGCGTTGGGCCGCGCCAACCAACAGCTGGCCGCCGCCGCCGACCGGGTGCTGTTCCTGGTGGCAGGGCTGCCGATGGTGGTCAAAGGGGGCTGATTTTGACAGAAGAGCCGGGGACTGCCATACTGAACAATTGAAACGATGTCTCATTTGGGAGGCTCCATGCTGGCTGGACTCAAAAAATCCCCCCCACACGATCTCGCCCTGCCGGCAGTTTCGCTGGAAGGGGTCACAGTGCGCTACGAGCAGACAGTGGCGTTGGAGCAGGTCACCCTGCGTTTACGGCGGGGGGACTGTGTGGCTGTAGTGGGTCCAAACGGGGCGGGCAAGAGCACCCTCTTTCACGCGATCGCCGGCGTCGTCCGCCCCCAGGAAGGCGAGGTGCGGATCTACGGCAGCCAGCCCGGCGGGCATATCTGTGTCGGCTATGTGCCACAGCGCAAGGGGGTCGACCTTCGGTTCCCAGTGACGGTGGCAGATGTGGTCATGATGGGGCGGGTGGGCCAGATGGGGTTTCTGCGCTGGCCGGCCCGGCGGGACCATGAGGCAGTGCGTGCGGCCCTGGACGAGGTCGGCATGGGCGAGTTTGCTGGCCGCCAGATCGGCGAGTTGTCAGGGGGCCAGCTGCAGCGGGTCTTTCTGGCACGCGCGCTGGCCCAGGAAGCCGAGCTGTTGTTGATGGACGAACCCCTGACCGGGCTGGATCTGCCCAGCCAGGAGGTCATTCTGGGGCTGATCGGCCGTATCCAGCAGCATGGGGTCACCGTGCTGGTCGCCTCACACGACTTGAACCAGGCAGGCGAGCAGTTTCCGTTGATTCTGCTGCTCAACCGGCGTCTGATCGCCTTCGGCCCCCCCGAGCAGGTGCTGACCACCGCCAACCTGCTCTCCGCCTACGGCAGCCACATCCATGTGGTACGGAGCGGGACCGAAGAGCTGCTGCTCGCTGACAGCTGCTGCGGCGGCGGGTCAGCGCCGCAGCAGCTGTCAGCGAGCAGTGCCACCCAGCCGGTCATGCAGGAGACCCTGGCCGAGATGCGCCCGCCACGCTGAGCAGGAAATTAGGAGCAGGAGACAGGAGCCGGCAACATGGAGATCGGTCAATTTTTCTGGGAGCCCCTGCGCTATCCCTTTATGGTGCGTGCCCTGCTGGCCTCGATCCTGGTCGGGGTGCTCTGCCCGGTGGTCGGCTCCTACATGGTGCTGAAAGGGCTCTCCTTCTTCGGCGACGCGCTGGCCCATGCCATCCTGCCTGGGGTCGTGCTGGCCTTTTTGCTGGGGTGGCCGATGGCAGCGGGTGCGCTGGTGGCCGCTCTGGTTGCAGCCTTTTTGATCGGGTTCATCAGCCAGCGCAGTTCCTTGCAGGAGGACACCGCGATCGGGGTCGTCTTTGCCGGGGCCTTTGCACTGGGGATTGCCCTGCTCAGCACCCTGAACAACTACACCGTGGATCTGGCGCACATTCTGTTCGGCGATGTTCTGGGGGTTTCGGCGCAGGATCTCTGGGTGATCTGCGGGCTGGGCGTCGTGGTGTTGAGCGTCATCGTGGCCTTGTACAAAGAGCTGCTGGTGTTGACCTTCGACCCGATGCTGGCGCTGGTGCTGCGCCTGCCAGCGACCGCGCTGCGCTATCTGTTGTTGGGGATGGTCGCGCTCACAGTGGTGATGTCGCTGCAGACAGTCGGCATTGCGCTGGTGCTGGCGATGCTGGTGACGCCGGCAGCGGCGGCGCGCATAGTGACCCGGCGTCTGCCAGCCATGATGGCATTGGCCGCTGGGATCGGGGTCTTTGCCAACGTGACCGGCCTGTACCTCAGCTACTACTGGAACATCGCCTCCGGCCCGACCATGGTGCTGGTTGCGACGGCGCTGTTTGGGCTGATTTTTTTGTTTGCGCCGAGGCAGGGGCTGCTCTGGCGCAAAGTCGCGGCCGCCGGCTGACTCGCCGCCCCTCCAACGCACAGGCTGGCCCTGCGCTCAGCAGGCCGCCATGTCGCGGGCGGCGACGATGGCGACGCCGCAGCCCAGCACATTCTCGACCAGCACATCCCCCAGAGTGACAGGGGCCACCACACGAACCGAGCGCAGCGCCCGACAGATCTCTGCCACCAGCTGCCTGGGCACCGGCTGCTGAGAGCGCACGGGCAGCCGCGGCCAAAGGGCATGGTCGATGGCCACCGTCGTGGTGACCATGCGCTGGGGGGCTCTGTGTTCCTGCAGCGCGTAGTCGCGGCCACGACGGCAGGAAAAACCGCGCACCTCGACCTCTGCCTGGCCCCCTTCCTCTTCTTCGACCTCGAGACGGCAACCCAACGGGCAGCCGATACAGAGATAGTGGGTCGTGACCTGTGCTGTCATGGTTCGCCTCCTGGCCGTTTGTCCGGGGCAGGCAGGGGGAAGCCGGGCTCTGCTGCGTCCCCCTGCCCTGGAAAGGCGCGAGGCACCAGCTCGACGCGCAGGGTCCCCCCATGAAATTTTTGCAGGATCGCTGGCCGCAGCTTGAGAGTGACCATCTCGGCTGGAAACACATAGCGCAGCCGCTTCGTATAGAGCACGTTGCCCTCTGCCTCCACCAGCCGCAGTTCGCAGCTCTCCAGAGGCCGGAGGGTGCGCAGATAGACCGTCTGCTCTCGCTCGGTCGAGATCGTATGGGGCACACAGTAGCGCACGTTTTCGCCGGGGAGCAGCCGGACGTTGTCCGCCGGAGCGGGCGCTGCCGTTGCAAAACGGCCGGCGCAGGTGCCTGCCAGCATCGCCTCGGCGCTGACAAAATCGACGAGGTCGTGGATATGGACGACGTTGCCGCACGCGAAGACCCCGTCGCGCGAACATTCCATCGTGCTGGCCACCACCGGCCCACGGGTCGCAGGGTCGATGCGCAGCCGCAGCTGCCCCGACAGTTCGTTTTCGGGGATCAGCCCGATCGAGAGAAGCAGGGTGTCGCAGGGGATCTCCCAGGCCTGCGCCAGCTGCGGCTGCAGCGTGCTGTCCACCGGCGCCACCGTCACTTTTTCAAGCCGTTCGTGGCCGTGGATCTCGACAACGGTCGTGGAGAGGTAAAGCGGGATCGCAAAGTCGTGCAGGCACTGGACGATGTTGCGGTTGAGCCCATTGGCATGGGGCATCAGCTCGAAGACACCGGCCACCTCGACCCCTTCCAAAACCAGCCGCCGTGCCATGATCAGCCCGATGTCCCCTGACCCCAGAATTGCTGCGCGGCGGCCCGGCATCAGCCCATAGAGATTGACCAGCCGCTGCGCCAGCCCGGCCGTAAAAATGCCGGCCGGCCGGGTCCCCGGGATGCGCGCAGCCGCCCGGGTGCGCTCGCGCGCGCCCATGGCGAGCACGACTGCCCCAGCGTCGACCGTGGCGATCCCGCTGGCGGTTGTCATCAGCTTGACCCGGCGTTGTTCGTCGACATCCAGCACACACGCATCGGCGACGATGTCCACCCCCTGTGCCTGGGCCACCAGACGCTGGGCATACTCAGGGCCGGTCAGCTCAGCGCCAAAACGGTGCAGGCCAAACCCGGTGTGGATACACTGCAGCAGGATGCCGCCCGCTTCTGGCTCACGGTCGACGACCAGCACCTGGGCGGCACCAGCATTCTGGGCAGCCACAGCGGCTTCGAGCCCGGCAGGGCCGCCGCCGACCACCACAACATCGTACCGGCGACGCAGATGACGGGGCTGAGCGGTGATCATGGCCTCCCTGCTTTCTCAAAATCGCTGGCTGTGGGGTCGGGTCGGTCGCAGACCAGCCAAGAGCCAGGCCCCCGTTTGGTGAGGGCCGTGAGCGGCAGCCGGCGTGCACGAGCCAACAGCTCCAGGCAGCGGGCTGTACAAAAACCACCCTGGCAACGGCCCATGCCCGCGCGCGTGCGAAACTTGATGCCATCCAAGGTCGTGGCTCCCTGCTCGACCGCGTCCAACACCTCGCCTTCGGTGACCTGTTCGCAGCGGCAGACGATGCGGCGATAGCGCGGGTTCTGCTGGGTCAGCTCGACCTGTTCCAAAGGGGAGAGCGCTGCAAACCGGATGCGCGGCGGCTCGACCGCCACAAAATCCTGGCGCGGCACCAGCGCCAGCCCTTCCTCGCGCAAAAGGTCCGCCAGCAATCTGGCGATGGCGGGGGCTGCGGTCAACCCAGGCGATTGAATGCCCGCCGCGTTGAGAAAGCCGCGGCGGGCAGTCGGGCCGATCACAAAATCCTCGCCGTCGGCCGGCGCCCGCACCCCGGCAAACTGCGCGATCAGATCCGTTTCGCTGATCCCTGGCAGCAGCTGGCGAACCGCAGCAAACACAGCGCGGGCGCCAGCTGCCGAGGTGCTGAGATCCGCACGATCCTCGACCGCCTCGGCGGTCGGGCCGACCATCAACGTGCCGTCGTAGGTGGGAATGATCAAAATCCCTTTGGAAAGAGGCGAGGGACAGGGAAAGATGACATGACGGACCAACCCCTGCAGGCGTTTGTCGAGCAGATATTCCTCTCCCTTGCGCGGGTGGATCGAAAAAGTGCGCACGCCAGCCAGCTCGGCGACCCGATCGGCCCAAAGCCCGGCAGCGTTGACGACAAAACGGCTGACCAGCCGCTCCTGTGGCAATGTGACCACCCAACCCTCCTCCTGCAGGTCGAGCTGCTGGACCGGCGCCAGGGTCCGCAGCTCAACCCCGTTGCGGGCGGCATTGGCGGCCAGCGCATAGCAGGCTTCGTAGGGGTTGACAACGCCGGTGGTGGGCGCGTAGAGCGCAGCCAGCAAGGTGGGAGCCAGGGCCGGTTCGGCAGCCTGGATCTGGGCGGCGCTCCAGCGTTCGACCCCTGGAATCTGACGAACCCTCGCATGGTGGAGCAGGGTGTCCAGCACCGGGAGCTGCTCGGCCTGCTGGGCGACTGTCAGCTCGCCGACCCGGCGAAACCCAAAGCCCAGTTCGGCCGCCAGCGCCTCCCAGAGCTGGTTGCCAGCCCATTCGAGCTTGCCTTTGAGGGTCCCCAGGCTGGCATGGTGGCCGCCGTGCAGGATGCCGCTGTTGGCTTTGGAGGTGCCAAAGCCCACCTCAGCCCCCTGCTCGCACAGCACCACACGCAGCCGATAGCGGCTCAGCTCACGGGCCAGCGCACAGCCAACAATTCCACCGCCGATGATGAGGACGTCGTAGCGCATCAGCTGCCCCTTTCTCCCGAACGCCTGACCTCTCCTTCCATTCTGGCAGACCCGACAGAGAGGCACAACGGCCAGATAGCCAGTTTCGCCAACAGACCCTTTTGCTGTCGCAGAGCGATCCCACAAGCGAGCGCCCCGAACAGGGCAGAATTGTTCGCCAAAACGGCCGTCCATGCTATGATAGTGAGGGGACAACGCTTTTGATTCTACCGAATTCCACGGGGAGGAGGCTGCGATGGACTTTCACCTGAGCGACGAACACAAGATGATCGAAAAGATGGCCTATGATTTCACACGCCGCGAAGTCATGCCCATCATCAAAGAACATGACCGCGCCCACACCTACCCACACGAACTGCTGCCCAAAATGGCGGACCTGGGCTTTCTGGGGCTTTGCCTGCCGGTCCGCTACGGAGGGGCTGGCCTGGATTTCATCTCGTTGGGGATCGTCTCCGAAGCGCTGGAGTACGGCGACTCTTCCGTGCGCGAGACCCTTGCCGTCCATTTGGGGTTGCATGCGCTGCCAATCTTGCAGTGGGGCACCGACGAACAGAAACAAACGTTGCTGCCGCCGCTGGCGCTCGGCGAACAGATCGCCTGTTTCGGGCTGACCGAACCGGGGGCTGGATCGGACGTGGCGGCGCTCCGCTCCACGGCTCGCCAGGAAGGGGGCGATTATCTGCTCAACGGCGAGAAGATGTGGATTACCCTCGCCAATGTGGCAGACCGCTTTTTGGTCTTTGCCAAAACCGACCCCGACCTGGGTGCTGGGGGCATCACCGCTTTTCTTCTGGAGCGCGGCTGGCGCGGGCTGACCACCGGCACGATCGAAGGCAAGCTGGGGGTGCATGCCAGCAACACCGGCTGGATCAGCATGCACGACGTGCGCGTGCCCAAGAGCCATCGGCTGGGTCTGGAAGGGGAAGGCTTCAAAATTGCCATGAGCGCGCTCGACAACGCCCGCTACGGTGTGGCCGCCGGCGCTGTCGGGATCATGAAAGCCTGCCGTGACGAGTCGGTCGCGTACGCCAAACAGCGCCAGACCTTTGGCCGCCCGATCGCCGAGTACCAGCTGGTGCAGCAGATGATCGCCCAGATGCAGCAGTCGATCGAAACTGGAGAGCTGCTGGTCTGGAAGGCCGGCTGGCAAAAAAATCTGGGCATCCGCAACACGCGTGCGACCAGTATGGCCAAATGGTACTGCACCGAGGCTGCCAACCGCTGCGCCAACGACGCGGTGCAGATCCACGGCGCCTACGGCTATTCGGACGAATACAATGTCGAACGCCATCTGCGCAACACCAAAAGTGCGGTCATTTATGAAGGGACCTCGCAGATTCACACCCTGCTGCAGGCGGCCTACGTTCTGGGCGACCGCACAGATCGCCCGCTGCGGTGCGAAATGCCCGCCTACGACCCAGCCTTCTGGCAGGCTGAAGCGCCTGAAGCCGTTGCGGCCTGAAGGGCTGCCCCTCGGGTCAGAAAGAGAGGAGAGCCCATGTCGGTTCAGCACGCCGATGTCGTGATCTGTGGGGCTGGGATCGCCGGGGTTTCGGCGGCCTACCATCTGGCGCTCCAACCGGGAATCGGCCACATTGTTCTGGTGGACGAGCGTCCGCCGCTGACCTTGACCAGCGACAAATCGACCGAGGCCTATCGCAACTGGTGGCCCGGGCCAGACGACGCCATGCTCAGGCTGATGAACCGCAGCATCGACCTGCTGGAGCAGCTCGACACAGCCAGCGCCCACCGGCTGAACCTCAACCGCCGCGGCTATCTGTATGTCACCGGCAACCCAGCCGCTGTGCCAGCGCTGGTTGCATCGGCGCAGCTGGGAGCACAGCTGGGGGCTGGTCCGCTGCGCGTGCATGGCGGCAGCGTCCATGACCCGGTCTATGTGCCGGGCAACGCCGAGCACTGGCAGGAGCAGCCCGACGGCGCCGACCTCCTGCTCGACCCTGCCTGGATTCTGCGGCGCTTCCCCTATTTGAATCCAGCCAGCCTGGCGGCGCTGCACGTCCGCCGCGCCGGCTGGTTCAGCGGCCAGCAGCTGGGCATGATCCTGCTGGAGCAGGCCCGGGCCCGGGGTGTACAGCTTCTGACCGGCCATGTGGACAGCATCGACACCCGCGGGGGGCGGGTGCGTTCGGTGCGGGTCAAGGTGGCCGGGGGAGAGCAGGAGCTGGCCACGCCGGTGCTGGTCAATGCGGCCGGCCCATTGGTGAACTCGGTGGCGGCACAGCTCGGCCTGACCTTGCCGATCTTTTCCGAGCTGCACCGCAAGATGGCGCTGGAGGACCGTTTCGGCATTCTCCCGCGCGAGGCCCCGCTTGTGATCTGGGAGGATGCACAGCAGCTGCCCTGGTCCGCCGAGGAACGTGCCGCGCTGGCGGAAAGTGCTGAGACGCAGCCGCTGTTGGCCCCCTTCCCCGGGGGCGTCCACTTCCGACCGGAAGGACGGCCAGGATCTCAGACCGTTTTGATGCTGTGGGCCTACCACAGCGAGCCTGTCCCACCGCTGCTGCCCCTGCCCGCTGACCCTGAATTTCCCGAGATCGTCCTGCGCGGGATGACCACACTCGTCCCGGGGCTCGCCGCCTATCTGGAAAAACTGCCCAAAGTCTCTGTGGATGGCGGCTACTACACCAAAACCCGCGAGAACCGGCCGCTGATCGGCCCGCTGCCGGTGCAAGGAGCGTACATCCTGGCTGCGCTGTCGGGGTATGGGTTGATGGCAGCCTGCGCCAGCGGAGAGCTGCTGGCGGCCCATGTGGCTGGCAGAACACTGCCCGGCTACGCCCCTGCCTTTGTGCCCAGCCGGTACGAAGACCCTGCCTACCAACGCAAGCTGGAGGCGTGGGGAGCAACCGGTCAGCTGTAGGGCTTGCTGTCACGTTGTCCTGGCCCTCAGCGCTCTTCGCTGCGCAGCTGCAGCCAGAGCAAAGGGATCAGCATGGGGACAAAGACGACGATGGGCACCCCAAGCAGGCCCAGATAGCTGCGCAGCCAGGTGCCCCCAGGCACCAGCTCGACCGCATACAAAATATAGCCAGCCAGCCCGAAGATGGTGGCCCAGAGCAGGTGCTTGACCAGGGCAGGGCGCGACAACACGCGAATCTGTACGATCAGCAGCAAGCTGAGCGTGATCAGCAGGGTCATCAGGGCGATCACCAACGTCAGCACATTGGCACGATCGGGCGCAGGTGAACGGGCAAGGGTCAGCTCGACCGGATCCGCCGGGGCTGTCTGAAGAGCAAGGGTGACTGCTGCGGTCGGGGAGAGCGGGGCCGGGGAGAGCGGGGCCGGGGAGAGCAGGGCAGGAGAGGGCAGGGCAGGAGAGAGCAACGCAGGGGGGGGCAGGGCAGGAGGAAGCACGACCAGGCTGATCCCGTCGCCGCTGGAAGCGGCGTGGCTGCGAGCGCTGGCCCGCAGCACCCCGCTGCGTTCGAGCGTGACCTCATACACTGCACTGCCATTGCGGGTGGCGACCGGCTCGATCACCAACCCCACTTCTTCCCCTTCGTAACGCAGCTCAAAAGAGACCTGTGTGCCGTCGGGCACTGGATTTCCGTTCAGGTCACGAATTGGCCCTGCCCGCAGCCGCAGGATCTTTCCCGGCTCTACCGTCGGCCGCTCGTCCAGGGGAGGCAGTGCGTTGCTGCGCGCCAGCGCAGTCCCATCACTCCCCTCGATCGTCAACCCGAGTGGGACAGCCGGGTCAGGTAGCAGCCGCTCGCCGAGCATCGAAAAGCGTGTTCCAGGCACATCGACAGGGGGCGCGCCCACCGGCAAATACCGCCGGAAGAGGGCGTGCACAGCGCTCTCCAGAAAGGGGGGCGTCTTGCTGTACACCCCCAAATAGGCGGTCAGCCGGCTCATTTCGGTGGCGTCCAGGTAGTAGGGGGCCTGCGCGGCCAGCACAACCGTCTTCTGGTCGGTCAGCAGCGTGGCATGGTCCCCCAACAGCCGTTTGACTGCCAGGCTGGTGTAGTCGCCGGCGACGTCGAGCATCACAAAGACGATCCAGTCGGCGTTCTGGAGAGCTGCCAGTGTTCTGCTGGCAACACCCGTACTGGCTGCACCGTTTTCCAGGTCACTCGGCGGCGAGGAGGCACCCTCAGCGGGCAGAGGGGTCGGGGTCGGCAAAAAAAGTGACATTGCCGGCGGGTCTGAAGAGGCGTCCGGCGCTGTCGCATCGAGGCTGTCGAGCAGCGCAGTCAGCTCCACAAAGGTTCGGCTGACAATTTTGGCCGGGTCGATGACACCGGTAGATTGGGAGCCGTACAGCCGTTCGATCAACAGAGCCAGCGTGTCGGGGCCGATGGAGGGCTCCTGCTCGCAGGTCAGACATTCGCGCTGGAGCCGAAAATCGGTAAAGATCAGGATCTGGTCGGTCTGGTTGAACGCCGGGGGCACAGGCACGGTCTGGGTCGCTGGGTCCGGGTAGAGCAGGGTGATGGCAGACCGAGCCAGCTTTCCCATCTGCTCTTCGGCTTCGACCTGCTTCTCGCTGGCCAGAACCCCCACATCGCCCTCAGTCACCAGAACGCTGGAAAGAGGGATGACGGCGGCGGGCAGTTCGTTCTGAAGAGCGGGCGCTGACAGCGCGGCAGGGTCGACCGCCGTGCGATAGAGCCCCAGTTTGAGCCGGACGATGCGGCGAGCAGCGGCGTCCACTCGGTCGGCGAAGTCCCGATCCTCGGCGTAGAGGGTGCGAAAGGCATCCAGCGTCGCCCGCAGGGTCTGCAGATAGGTCGGGCTGACACTGCCGCTGCTGGGGTCTGCCAACAGGAGGAGATCGTTGCCCGCCACGAAAGCGTCCTGGGCCACGCGGCGGTACTCTTCAGCGCCGGCTTCCTCAAAATAGCGGCGCAGCGCCGGCGCGGCCAACGGACCAGACATGACAAGTCCCCCCTGGCTCTGCCAGTCTGCCAGCCCTTCCTGGCGCAGGATGGTGCGCAGCTCGGGAGCCAGGCTGAGCGGGCGGCCCCGACTGTCTCCCCCTTGCAGCCCCGTATAGCGCATGTGGCTGGTCATCAGCAGATCGGCGGCACCGGGGTCGCCGGCAGGGTCGAGCAAAGAAGAGATCTGGCGCGTGACAGCCAGAAAGGGCGGCAGCGCGTTCTGGCGGAGCTCGGCCTGGCTGGACTGAATCGTGGCAATCTCGGCATCGGGCATGCGGTCGGTGTTCCCCTGGCCAGGAAAACTTCCGGCGACGGTGGCAACCCGCCCGTTGCTGCCGACGTGGACCCCTTCAATAAAGGCACGGCCCAGCTGGGAAACCCAGTAGGGGTTGCTGCCAAAGGTGTGAAGCCCCAGCGTGTTGACCTTTTCGACGTTGCCCGCTTTGAAAACATCCAGATTGGGACCAAGCAACACATTGAAACCGACCGCACGCAGCTCACGGCCCACAATCTCACCGGTCTGCTCGACCAGATCTCGGTTCCAGGAGGCACCCATCGCCAGCGGGGAGGGCAGCGGGGTAAAGCCGCGGCGCAGCGATGTCGCCGGCAGGTCGTCCCCGCTCTGGAACACCCCGATCAAAAGGGGCAGATTCTCCGGCGCTTTGGCTGTCCCATCGGGCAGGTAGAGCACCCGATCGCGCGGCGGCCAGGGCGCGATCGGCATCGGGTCCATGGCATGTTCTTCTGGCAGCAGCACGCCGTAGGCCAGCGCCTGCAGCTGATTGGTGAGCACTGCGACCTGACGAGGGGTGTTGACCCCCCGCGCGTTCGAAAAATTGCCGGCCAGCGGGCTCAGCAGAACCCCACCGATGGATCGGGTATAGATCAGGTCGACAAACTCGCTGTTGAGTGTGACCTCGCGCCCGGGCAGCATGACCACAAACAGCTGCCCAATCCGCTGCTCTGGGGACATCCGGTCGACAACCTGCTGCGCCAGCTCGGCCAGCTGGCCCTCCTCCTGGACTGCAGCGGCCTCTGTGCTGGGGATCGGCGTCTGTGCCAGACCCGGCCGAGCTGGCAGCAGCAGAAGCACCAAAAGCCAGGCGCCAGATTGCCAGAAACAGCGCCTCCCCCCCGCCGCTTTCCACAACAACGAGGCCAGCCCCCCTCTGCGGGTCGCTGGCTGGCTGGCCAGATGGGTTGCGTGCATAAGCGAATTCATGACATGCAATCTTACTGCTTGGACAACCAGCCGCCAAATCGGTATACTGTTCTACCAGGATGCACGAACAAAACTCGGAGAGTAAGGCACAAACTTCCATGCAAGCAACAAAACAAGAAGAGCCCTCCCCCACCGGCGAGCAGTCAGAAACAGCCGGCTCCTGGTGGCGGCCGGTGGTGACAGAGACTTTGCAGATCGTCGTGCCCGCCGTGCTTCTGGCCCTGGTGGTGCACCTCTTTCTGGCCCAGGCGACCGTCGTCTTTGGCCAGAGCATGGAGCCCAACCTGGAGCCCCAACAGCGGTTGATCGTCGACAAACTCAGCTATCGGCTGCACCCTCCCCAACGCAACGACATCGTGGTGATCGACCTGCCCTACATGGAGGAGCTGCTGGTCAAACGGATCGTGGCCCTGCCAGGCGAGGTCGTGGAGATCCGCGAAGGAATCATTTATGTCAATGGAAATGCGGTTGCCGAGCCGTTTCCACATGACACCAGCGCTTTCGACATGGACGCAGTGACGCTGGGTCCCCTCTCCTATTTTGTGTTGGGGGACAACCGCAGCAACAGCAACGACAGCCGTGCCTTCGGACCCGTGGTGCGCGAACAGATCCTGGGGCGGGTCTGGCTGCGCTACTGGCCGCTGCATGAAATCGTGCTCTTCTGAGCTGCACAGAAGCCTCTGCACCGGGCAAGGGGGGCTCCTCTCTACACTCATCCGCCCCGGTGGGGCGGGTCCTGCCCTCCCTCAACACTCTTTCCGCAAAACTTTGAACCGCACTCGGCGACCGTCCCCACATTGAGATCTCAGCCAATCTATGGTACGCTTGAGGGAATTGTTGTAGAGACGGACAAAGGATGGCGGAGATTGCCAAGGCCATGTGTCCCTGCGGGATGGAGGGCGCCATCCCGCAGGGACACATGGCCTTTACTGCGTCACAAAGAGAGACTTTGGATATGCACATTCGCACAGTTATTCAGCTGACGTTGGTCCATGTCGGCGTGTCGTTGACCGTCGTGCCGATCACCGGCACCCTCAACCGGGTCATGATCTCGGATCTGGGGATGCCGGCCGTTCTGGTCGGTCTGCTGGTCGCGCTTCCCTACATGCTCTCTCCGCTGCAGGTTTTGGTCGGCAGCTGGGCCGACCGGAACCCGGTGTGGGGGATGCATCGGGCGCCGTGGATGCTTTTTGGGGGGCTGGCGGCGGCCTTTGGCAGCTATTTCTGCGCGCACGCTGTTTTTTACATGGACAGCCAGTTCGTGCCGGGGGTGTTGGCTGCTATAGGGGTGTTTGCGCTTTGGGGGATTGGGGTCAACGTTGCCTCGGTCAGTTATCTGTCGCTGGCCAGCGAGCTGACCGAGCGTTCTCCGAAGAATTGGCGCACGGTGACCGTGGGCACGATGTGGACGGCGATGATTCTGTCTACGATCGTGGCCAGCCTTGTGCTTTCACGGATGTTGGCGGTGGACCCATCCCAGTCTGGCATCTACACTGCCTTCGGGGCCATCTGGCTGGTGGCCACGCTCTGCGTATTGGTCGGGGCGTCTGGGGTCGAACCGGTGACAGGTGGGCGGGTGGTGCAGAACACGGCGAACAACCCAGCCGTGGCGCTGCGGGTTCTGGCGCACAACCCGACTGCGCGGCGTTTCTTTGTCTATCTGCTGCTCATCCTGGTGGGGATCCGGGCGCAAGATGTGCTGTTGGAGCCCTATGCCGCCGACGCGTTGGGGATGTCGATGAGCGAGACGACTCGTCTGGAAGCGGTCTGGGGGGGGGGAGTTTTCATCACGCTGCTGGGGGGATTGGAGCTGGTGCGACGCTTTGGCAAGCGCTTCAACGCCTACGCCGGCAGTATCGTGGCGATGGTGGCTTTTTTGTTGATCGTGGTGGCGGGGCTTGCCAGGGACGTCTTCTTTTTTCAGGCTTCTGTCTTTTTGTTGGGGCTGGGCAGCGGTCTGATGACGGTGAGCAACCTCAGTTTCATGTTGGATCTGACGGTGCCGCAAAATGTCGGGCTTTACATTGGGGCCTGGGGTGTGGCCAATTTTGTCGCCCAGTCTGCCGGCACCGTGGTGGGCGCTTTGCTGCGTGATCTGGCATTTTATCTGACCGGCGATATTCGGCTGGGCTATATCACAGTCTTTGGGCTTGAGATCGTCGGCCTGGCGGTGGCGTTGCTGTTGTTTCGCAAGATCTCGGTCGAAGCCTTCCAGCGCGATGCCCGCCTCAACGTTGTCGACGTGCTGGCGTTGGCGGGGGATTGATGGCCGCCGGCCCAGGGCCGGCCGGTTTTACGGGGCAGCCTGGTAGCGGGCCACTGGCTGGCCGAGTCCGTTGAACAGCGTCAGCTGGCCGTTTTCGACTGCGTAGGCGGTGACTGTGCGCAGCGCGGCCAGATAGTGGCTCTCCTGGTCCATCAGCCCCTCGGGTTCGGTGCAAAATTTGCGTGTGCTCAAGGCCGGGTCGACCGTCAAGATGGCCTGGTTGACGGCATAAGAGGCCTGGTAGCGGTTACAGCCCGCCGACCCGGCCACCGTCCCGGCCTCGTCAAACTCCGCCGTGATCTGGCTGTTCGCCAGCAGAATGACCTCTGTTCCAGTGGAATCGGTCAGCCCGGTCAACCGCCAAAGCTGCCCGAGCAGGGCTGGGTCGCCGCCTCTGGCGGTGCGGGCTGGCTGAGCAGGGGGGACAGCCGCCTGGACAGTCACCGTGACCTCGGCGGTGGCAGAGATCCCTGCCGAGCTGGTTGCGACCAGCTGATAGCGGTAGCTTCCTGCAGCGGTCAGACAGTTCTGGCCGCTCCCGGTGAAGGGGGCTTCGTCCAGAACCACGTTTTCGTCGCGCAGAATGTCGAGGGAGCGGACGTCGCCGCCCACATTCCAGGTGACTGCGACGCACTCATTGACGGCAATGGCTGTGGGGGCAACGGCAAAGGTATCGATCAGGGGTGCAGCCGGTGCCTCCTGGATGGCAGCGAGCGCTGTTGTCTCGTCCACCGTGACAACCTGCTGGCGGGTATCGCTGCCGGCGGCATCGGCGGCCTGGAGGGTATAGGTGCGCACCCCAACGGCGGGCGGGCAATCTTGCAGAGAGCCTTCCAGGGGCGCTTCAGCCCAAAGCTCGTTTTCATCCCCGGAGAGGAGGATGGCAGGGGCGTCGCCGCTGACTCGCCAGGTAATCTCCACACAGGTCCCGAACGGAACCCGATCATTGGGGACGACGGCAAAGAATTCGATCTGAGCGCCGGTGCCAGCGAGCACTGCCACCGTGAGCGTTCGCACTTCTTCGCTGCCATCCTGTTTGACCACCCGCAGGGCATAGGTGGCCGTGCGTTCGGGGTACAGCGTCTGTTGGCCCTGGGCGGCGACTTCATTGTCCTGCCAGTCGTCCCCTTCCTGGTAGAAATAGACTGTGCGGGCATTCTGCACATTCCAAATCAAAGAGACTGGCTGGCCGCGCGTGATCTGGTCTGTGTCGGCGTCCAGGAGGATCCCGGGCGCTGGGGTTGGGGTCGGGGCTGGGGTCGGGGTAGGCGATCCGGCGACCTGGAGCCCGACCCGCAGCATCTGGCCGAAGGCCCGGTTCTGGCCGTTGTGCAGCTCCCAGTGTGCCTGGTAGACGCCCGCCATCAGCGGGGCCACCAGCGGCACAGACAGCTCATAGCTGGCGCCTGGGGGCACGGTGCCGCGTATCTGGACCGGGACGCCGCCCATGCTGGCCCCTGGGGCATTGCCGCGTGCAAAGGTGAAGTGATACCTGCTGTCCCACGTGCAGGTGCCAATATTTTGGACCCGCCAGGATTTGGTGAAGGGCTGGCCAGGGAACATGACCGGCGGTCCTTGCATGGCGAGGTCATCGTAGGTAAGGCTGGCAACCCAAGCCAGGCCGTCGTAGCACTCTGGCTGGGTCGCCTGGGCAGCTGCGACCGCCTCCGTGGGCAGGGCCGGAAACTCAGCGGTGGCCAGACCCAGGTACGCTTCGGCCAGGCGTGCCAGCTCGCCACGGCCAGCCAGCGCCGCAAGGGCGCGGTTCAACTGTTCGCGCAGTTCGGGCGAACTCTGGCGGACGGCGATCCCATAGCGCTGGGTGTTCAGCCCCTGCCCCGCCAGGCGGGCTGTCTCCAGGTACGGCTGGGCAGCCAACAGGTCCAGCACCACGACATCGACCCGTTCTTTTGTCAGGTCGCGCACTGCGTCGCTGATGTCGGCGTAGCGGATCAGGGCAAGCGGCGGGAGCAGCCCAGCTTCGACCAGCTCTTTTTGCAGCTGTGCTTCGTAGAGCGAACCCAGCTGCACGGCGATGCGGAGCTTCTGCAGGTCAGCCATGCGGTTGACGCTCCACTCGCTGGCCGGGCGCGCCAGGTAGGCATCGGTCGAGACAAAGTAGGGAAGGCTGAAGTCCAGCAAAGCTGCCCGTTCTGGGGTCTCTGAAAAAGCAGAGATCACGGCGTCCACCTGGCCAAGCGCCAGCGCCTGGCCAAGGCCATCGAAGGCCAGGTCGACGAACTGAATTTCCAGCCCGAGTTCCTGGCCGATCGCCCGCATCACGGCCGGGTCGAAGCCATCGATCTGAAAATTGGGGTCGTAAAATTCGAAGGGGGGGTAGTCGACGGCGATTCCGACGACCAGGGTACCCGCCGCAGCAACGGACTGCCAATCCTGGGCGCTGGCGTGCGCAGCTTGCTCGCTGCGCGCAGCATCGACCGGGCTGCAAGCCCCCAACAGCAGCGCTGCCAGGGCAGCGGTCAGGGCAGCTGTCAGGACAGACAAACTCCAGTCAGGGCGCAGTGTCGGTCGCTTCATCGGGTCGATCCTTTCTTGGACAGCGAATTATTCTGATGAGTATACCAGCAGAGCGGGGCAAATCCCAATTGTCGGGGTCAGCTTCGCTGCGGAGTTTACGGGCCAACGACGACCCACCCTTGCAGCTGCTGGAGTGTCGCACTGCCAATCCCAGGCACCCGATCCAGCTCGGCCACAGTGGCGTAGGGACGGTTGGCGAGAATCGCCTGTGCTTTGGTGGCGCCGATGCCGGGCAACGTCTCCAGCTCGGCTTGGGTCGCGGTGTTCAGGTCGACCAGCCCCCTGGCGGGCTGGGGGCTGTCGCTGGTCGGCGTCGACGGGGTGCCTGAAAGCCCAGCTGGAGGCAAGGCGCTGCTGGCCCCGAGCGCAGGCACATAGACCTGTGCCCCGTCAAAAAGCCGGGCCGCCTGGTTGAGCTGGAGAGCATCTGCCTCTGCCGTCAGCCCTCCAGCGGCAGCCAGAGCATCCACAACCCGGGCACCGGGGGGCAGCAGCAGCACCCCCGGTTGACGCACCGCGCCGCCGACATCGACGACGATCGGCGCCGGGGTCGGTGGCGCCGTCGGCACGGCTGTCGCTGTTGCTGTGGGAGGCGGCAACAGCTGGATCGGAGCAGCTTCTGGAGGGCGCCAGAAGAAAAATGCTGTGCCCAAGAACAGCGTGGCAGTCAACAGACCGACCAGGTACGCCAGCAGCAGGCTGTGCGTGGCAGAGGGCTGGGGCTCGTGCGGTTGTTCGGCAGACGCTGGCGGCCAGGGTTCTCCCGACATCAGACCTCCCGCTCTGAACAGGGCGCTCCCCCCATTCTGACAGCCCAGGCTGGGCCTGTCAACGGTATTTTGTCTGAAGGATTCAGCGACGACCTCAGACGTTCTCCGCCCGATTCCAGGGACAGAGCGCACTCGCCCCGCCGATCTGCCAGCGTCAGGTCAGGCGGCGATCAGCAGGATTGCTGCCAGTGCGGCGGCGACGCCCAACAACTGGGGACGGTTCAACCGCTGGCCCAGCAGGGCCCAGGCCAGGAGCACGGTCGTGCCCGGATAGAGGGAAGACAAAATCGCCGCCACATCCAGCCGGCCAGCCACTGCGGCCAGTGCAAAGAAGAGGTTGCCGCCGGCGTCGAGCAGCCCGCCGAGCAGGTTGAGGGGCAGCACCGCGCGTGTGGTGCGGAAGGGGCGGCGCATGACTCCGAGCGCAGCCAGCAGCAGCAGCGCCCCCAACAGACGTGCCGCTGCCAGCTTCCAGAAGAGCGTGCCGTCGCTGGTCGCCCTGTCGATCAAAATAAAATAGGTGCCAAAGCTCAGTCCAGCCACCAGGGTATACACCATTTCGACCCGGTGCAGGCTCTGGCCGCCCGTGCCAGCCAGCAGCCAGACCGCCAGCAACGCTGTTACAAAGCCCCCCAGCTGCCAGAGCTCTGGCCAACCTTCGGTGGCCACCCCAAAGACCACCGGCGTGGCACCGGCGATCACGGCGGTCAACGGTGCGACGATGCCCATATGTCCTGCGGCCAGGGCACGGTAGAGGGCAAGCAGACCGACCGCCCCCACCAACCCGCCCGCAGAGGCCCACCAGAGGGAGGGCAAAGCAGGCCAGGCCTCCCGGTACAGGAGCGCCAGCCCCCCCAGCAGCAGAGCCCCTGCCACCTCTGCCACCAGCACCACGCTGTAGACATCGGTGCGGCGGGCTGCCAGGCCGCCACAAAAATCGCCCCCGCCCCAGGAGAGCGCGGCCAGCACGCCGAGCAGGACGACCGAGCTCTCGCTCATGCTGGGGAGGAGCGGCGGGAACGGCGGCGTTCTGCCCGCGTCTGTTCCAGAATGTCGTCGGGGCGCTTGCCCTGTTCGAGCAGCCACTCGCGCCGCGGTTTGAGCGCGCCAGAAGGGCAGACGCCGACACACTGCCCACAAAAAACGCAGCTGGTGGCCGGCATCGGCTGCTCGAAGAAGGTGCCGATCTGGGTCTCAAATCCACGCCCCTCAAAGCTCAGGGCAAAGGTGTACTGCGCATCCTCAGCACAGACCTGCACACAGCGCCAACAGAGCACACATTTGGCGTAGTCGCGGATGTACATCGGGTTGTCGTCCAACACCGGCGGTGAGCGCCGTTCTGCCTCGGGAAAACGTGCGGGTCTGGCCGCGTAGTCCACCATCTGGGCTTGAATGGCTGGCGCATCGCTGAGATCGACTGCGGAGTCGAGCAGTTCCAGCAGGGTGCGTCGACTCCGTTCGACCCGTTCACTGCGCGTCTGCACGACCATTCCTTCGCGCACCTGGGCCACACAGGCGGGCTGGAGCAGCCGTTGTTTCTCCACTTCGACGACGCACATCCGGCAGATGGCATTGGGGGTGCAGGCTTCGTGGTAGCAGAGGATGGGGATCTCGATCTGCAGCTGGGCTGCGGCCTGCAGGAGGGTTGTCTCTGCGGCGACCGTGACCGGCCGTCCATCGATGGTCAACGTTACTTCGCTCATGCTGCCCCTTTCGGTTCGAAAAGCTCTGGCCATCGTTTCATCGCGCTGAAGAGGGCGCTGGCTGCGGTCTGCCCCAAGCCACAGAGAGAGGCATCGCTCATCGTCCATCCGATCTCGCGCAGGCGCTCGCTGTCGCCGGGCAGCAGCCTCTTTTCGGCCAGCCGGCTGAGGATCTCAAACTGGCGTTGGGTGCCCAGCTGGCACGGATAGCATTTTCCACACGATTCATGGGCGAAGAAACGACCCAGCCGACGCAGGAGGTCGCGCAGGTCGCGTTGGTCGTTGAAGACCATGACTGCGCCGGAGCCCAAGGTCAACCCGGCCGCTCGCAGCCCCTGAAAGGTGATCGGGGTCTCCAGTTCAGCTGGGGTAGCGAATGTCCCAGCGGCCCCGCCGACCAGCAGCGCCTGCAACGCGCCCCCGGTCACGCCGCCGGCCAGATTTTCGATCAGATGACGCAGGGTGACGCCGAAGCCAATCTCGTAGAGGCCCGGGCGCGCGATGTCCCCAGAGACGCAGAGCAGCTTGGGGCCGGTCGATTCGGCGGTGCCCAGCTCTTGAAAGGCTGCGGGGCCATGCAACACGATGTACGGGATCTGGGCCAGCGTCTCGACGTTGTTGATGACAGTCGGCTGGCCGAAGAGCCCCTGGGTGGTCGGGAAGGGCGGCTTGATCCGCGGAAACCCACGCTTGCCCTCGATCGATTCAAAAAGGGCGGTCTCTTCGCCGCAGATATAGGCGCCGGCGCCGCTGCGCACCTCGACGTCGACATGGTAGGTGGAGCCCAGGATCGCTTCGCCCAGATAGCCAGCCTGCCGCAGTTCGGCCAGCGCAGCCTCGACCCGTTCGAGCGCCAGCGGGTACTCGCCGCGCAGGTACAGATAGATGCGGCTGGCGCCGATCGCATAGGCGCCAAGCAATGCACCTTCCAGCACCCGACAGGGATCCCCCTCCAGGAGGATACGATCTTTGAAGGTACCCGGCTCCGACTCGTCGGCATTGACCACAAAGTACTTGGGGGTGGCGGCTGCTTTGGCGGCGCTCTCCCATTTCATCCCGGTCGGAAAGGCTGCACCGCCCCGGCCCAACAGCTCAGACTGGCGCACCCTCTCCACCACCTGCTCTGGCGGCAAGGAGGCCAGGGCTTTGCGCAGGGCCTGCATCCCCCCAGCTGCCTCATATTCGCCCAGCGTTGTGCGCCGTCCCCGGCCGCAGAGCGGGGTGATCACGCGCAGGTCGCCGCCCACAAAATCTTCGCTCCCCTGATCGGCAGGGCTCTGTCCTCTGCCGGCCAGCAGATCCGCCAGCGATTCTGGCGAGGCCTGCACATAGGTGGTCGTGCGCGCCGGCAGCCCAGACGAAAGATTGACGGCAACCCCGGCGTTGCAATGGCCCAAACAGGGGGATCGCTCCACCGTCAGCGTGCGATCCGGGGTGGTTTCCCCCTCTTCCACGCCTGCATGCTGGCAGGCCGCAGCCAGCAGCGCATCTCCCCCGCGCAGCGCACAGGAGGGGTCGGTGCAGACACGCACCACGGTCTGCCCGATCGGTTCGTTGTAGAGCAGGGAATAGAACTCGACCACCCCGTGCACATCGGCCAGCGGCGTCGCCAGCGCATGGGCGATCTGCTCCGCCGCTGGCTGGGGCACATGGCCGTACAGCGCCTGCACCTCCAGCAGGGCAGGCAGAAGCGCGCTGCGCCCGGCGGGCGCATGGCGGTGCAGGATGGGGGGAAGCAAGGTCCAGTCAGGCGGTTCGGCCCCCGCTGGCATTTTTGGTTCAGACATCGTCGGTCCCGGTGACAAGGGTTTTTGAACAGCTCGCTACAAGCAGTATACCGGAGGGTGGCCGAACCGACAAGCAAACGATCGTCTTTATTGCTGGAGAGAGAGCCGACGCCGCAGGGCAGGGAGGCGGAGAGCGAGCAGCGCGGCCAACAGCCCGGCATAGACCAGCGGTTCCCAGCGTTCGCCGACCTTGGCCTGCCAAAGGAAGTGAAACAGAGCCAGCCCACCGGCAGCATAGACGAGACGATGCAGCCGTTTCCAGGATCTGCCGAGCCGGCGCATCCAGCCGCGGGTAGACGTCAGGGCGAGCACCCCCAAAATCCCCAGCGCCAGGCCACCGGCCAGCAGATACGGTTTGCTGAGCAACGCGTCGTTGAGCATCAGGCCAAGATCGAACGCGTAGTCCCAGCCAACAAAATTGGCTGTGTGGACGGTCGCGTAAAAAAAAGCGACCAACCCCAGCACCTTGCGCACAGAGAGTGCTCGGCGCCAGCCCAGGATCGTATTCAGCGGGGTGCAGGCCAGGCTAAGCAGCAAAGTGACCAAAGCAGCGCGGCCAGAGAGATTGTAGACCGTGTTGACCGGGTCAACGCCGAGCGAGCCTGTCCAGGCCTGCCCCACCATCAGGGCAAACGGCAGCAGTGCGGCTGTCGTGACCGCCCACCAAAACCAGTCTGGCCCGCGCCGGCTGCGCGGTCGGCTCTGGCTTGCAGCGTGTACCAATTTTTCCACCTTCTTCTCCCGTTGTTTAGCCGGGTTGCCGGACATGCCGGATGCCTTCAGAAGCTGCGGGTCAGGTCCATGCCGGCATAGAGTGCCGCGACCTCTTCGGCGTAGCCGTTGAAGGGCAGCGTGGGGCGCCGGCCATTTTCCCCGATCCGCCGCTCGGAGGCCTGCGACCAACGCGGGTGGTCGACCGCCGGGTTGACATTGGCATAAAAGCCATATTCGTGCGGCGCAGCCGTGTTCCAGGTCGTAGCAGGGAGGCTCTCCGTCAGCACGATCGAGACCACCGACTTGATGCTTTTGAAGCCATACTTCCACGGCACGACCAGGCGCACCGGCGCGCCCTGCTGGTTGGTGAGCGGTTTGCCGTACATGCCGGTGGCCAGGATGGCCAGCGGGTTCATGGCCTCGTCGATCCGCAACCCCTCCTGGTAGGGCCATTCCAGAATGCTCGAACGTTGGCCGGGCATCTCTTCTGGCCGGTAGACGGTCACAAACTGGACATACTGCGCGTTCGACTGGGGGTCGGCCTCTTTGAGCAGTTCGGCTAGCGGGAAACCAACCCAGGGGATGACCATCGACCAGGCTTCGACACAGCGCAGCCGGAAGATATGTTCCTGCTGTGTGTACCGGGCATAGAGGTCGTCGAGGTCGAGGGTCAGCGGGTTGTTGACCAGCCCGGTCACCGCAACCTGCCAGGGATAGGATTGGAAAGAGGCTGCTGCGGAGGCGACAGCTTCTTTGCTGGTCGAAAATTCATAAAAGTTGTTGTAATTGGTAATCTCTTGAAAGGTGTTCAAGGGATCCCCTAGCTCGTCCTGGCCGCTGCTGGCGGTCGGTTCGGTGTAGGCCAGCGCGGCTGGCACTTTGTCCGGGCCGAGGGTCGCGGCGACGGCCGGCTGCAAAGCGCCGATTTCGCTGGCTGGCTCGCCCCCCAAGCCCGGTGCACAGGCCGAGAGCGCCAGCGCGCCAGCCAGCGCGCCAGACGCGGCCATAAACTGGCGGCGGTTGAGAAAGACATGTTCCGGTGTGATCTCTGACGGTAAAATTTTGACCATGAGCCGACTCCATTGGTTACGGTTCCAGCTGGCTGCATGCGCCCACTGTTTGTTCGATGGTTATCACTTTAAGGTTCTCTGCTCTACAATGCTGTATGATTGCTTTCATCCAGCCAGAAAGGACTCTGACCGCCGATGAATCTGTTGACCCATCTTCATCCAGCCACTGTCCATTTTCCGATCGCGTTTTTGCTGCTGGCCAGCGGCCTGTTGTGGCTGCACCTGCTGCGCCGTTTCTCCTTCGACCTGCGGCCGACGATCTGGCTGCTGCTGGCCGCCGGATGGGTCGGCGGTGCAGTCGCCGTGCTCACCGGTCTGCTGGCACAGAGTGCTCTGCCGCCAGACGCCCCGTATCGCGCCACACTCAACTGGCACATCGGGGCGGGCCTGGCAGTGTTGGTCTTGTATGGGGGGCTGTTGTATGCAGGCTGGCTCTACCGGAGCCCCCGGGCCCGCCGGCGGCGCCGCGACGAGAAAGCGACCGATCTGTTGGACGATCCAGCCCTTCGCAGCTGGCTGGGGTGGGTCGCGCTGCTGGGTGCGCTGCTGATTGTGGCGGCTGGTTGGAACGGGGGCGTGCTGGTCTACGAATTTGGCGTCAACGTGCAGGAGCAGCCAGCCGGGCCGTGAACAGGAGCGCGCCTTGTGGGGGACCAGAAGCCCCCCACAAGGCGCAACAGCTCAACCCAGCGCCAGGATGCGCGAGGGGCCGCCGGTTGCGCCGGCGATTTTGGGGCCCCCGACGATGGCGATGGCTCCGCTGGCTGGCAGCTGACCCAGGTTGGCCACACACTCGATCCCCCACCGGTTGGCCGGGAGCCAGCGATAGTGCACCGCAAAGTCGGGTGACTGCCCGAAGTCGAGGCTGAGGGTGTCGACAAAGATCCCTTTGACCGAGCGTTCCCCGAGCAACAGCTCGATCGCCTCGATATGGAAACCAGGAAAATGCATCCCCCCGTCGCCATCGGCGTTGCGGAACCGTTCGTCGCCGACAAAGGCATCCCAGCCGCTGTTCATGGCCACGATCGCCCCCTCGGGAAGAGGGCCGTGCTGGCTTTCCCAGGCGAGCAGATCGTCTGGGGTGAGCTGGGCATCGGGGTTTCCTTCGGCTTTGGCGCGGATATCCACGACCGCCAGCGGGCCCATCAGGTCTTCGACCGGGATCTGGTCGGCGGTGAGTCCCTCTGAAAAATGGAAAGGGGCGTCCATGTGGGTGCCGGTGTGTTCGTTCAACAGCCAGCGGTAGAGGTTGTAACCGTCGTTGGCCAGCGTGACGACAGTCTCCAGCGCCAGCTGTGGGTCGCCGCCAAAGGTAGGGAAGCTCGGGGCCAAGGTATGGGTCAGGTCAAAAATCCGGCTGAACGAATGGCTGTGGGGCATCGATCGAGCCGCAGCAGCTGTGCCGGCGGGAGGGGTTGCCGAGACAGGCGCGCAGCCTGCCAGCGCTGCGACAGTCGCCAGCCCCGCCGCGCTGCGCAGAAAATTCCGCCGCCCCAGATCCGCAGCCATTTTTTGTGTACAGACAGGAACACACATCGTGGGTCACTCCTTGGTCTAAACTGGGCTTTCCTGAAAGAGAGAAGACGGCTCCCATTATAGTGGCCTTCCGGGCTGCCATCAAATTGAGAAAAATTCTTGTCTGGGCGCCGCTACGGCTGGCGCGTCACTGCGGTCGGCAGGCGCAGGGTGTTGAGCACCGGGCAGGTCTCTGCGACAGCCTGGTGCATGCGCTCGATCTCTGGCTCACTGGCGGCGGTGAAGAGCCGTGCCTGGTAGGTAATCTCTTGCAGCTGGGGCGGGTCGGTGTAGGGAAGGCCGACGACCCCGCCCATCGGGACGGCGCCCTGCACCTCCAGTTCGACGCCATCGAGCTGGATCTGGAGCAGCACGGCCTGGATCAGGTAGGTGTGGACCAGGCAGCTGGCCAGCGCGCCCAGCAGCAGCTCGGGGGCGGTGGGGCCCAGCCCATGCCCAGCCAGCGCCGGTGCTGAATCAGTGACCCAAAGGGTATCGCCGATTTTGACCGGGCGGGCCCCGGTGTTGCCGGCCACCCAGGAAGTGGCCTGGATACGCACCGTCGCTTTCTCCGGTTGTGCGGTGAAGTCGGCGCGACGTTGGGCGAGGGCGGTGGCTTTGCGGGCCAGATAGGGGTCCAGGATGCTCACAAGGTTTCTCCGGCTTTAGAGATCGAGGATGACCCAAGCGGGGTCATGGTCGCTGCCGTCGCCAGGGTGGCGGGTGCGGCGGTCTATCCAGGCTGCGGTCTGGCAGTTTGCCAGCGTGGGGCTGAGCCAGATCTGGTCGTAGAGCTCGAAGCGAGGCGGCTGGTTGCGCGGTTTGAAGCGGTGGGTCCAGGCTGGATGGGGAGGGCTGTGGGCGGCCACGCTCTCGCGTTTGGCGGGCCGGGTTTCTTGCGGGGAGGCCAGCCCATTGACCCAGCCGGCCTGGCGAAAAGCGGCCAGACACTCGGCATCGGCGCCATCGTTCATGTCGCCAGTCACCAGATAGCTGCTGTCGGGGCGTGTGCGGGCAGCCACGATCGACGCAATCGTCTCCGCCTGTCGGCGGCGCCGGGTCACAATCCGTTGTTGCTCCTGGGTGCCCCCCCAACGGCTATAGTTGCTTTTCAGGTGGGTGTTGAAGACGGTGAGCAGGCGCTGGCGTTGTCTTGGCTCCAAAATTTCGACTTCCAGCAGGTCACGGCTGAAGATATAGCCCCGTGGCTCCTCGGGATGCACGGCGAAGCGCCAGGAGGTGACCGCCCCGATCGGGAAACGGGAAAGCAGGCCGACGTCGATCAGACGCTGGTCGTTGCCCTCGACCAGGACCTGATAGGGGTACAGCCCGCCGAGATCTTCCAGTGCAAACTGGCGCAGCACCCCAATGTCCTCGACCTCCTGGACGGCCAGCACGTCGACATGGAGGGCCCGGATGCGGTCGGCGATCTGTTTGCGGTCGGCCGGTGTTTTGGAGTGCACCAGTTGTCCCTGGTACGAGCGAAATCGATAGCCGACCGGCTCCACAAAGGTGAAGCGAACATCGGCCTCGACAGCGGTGCCGCCTTGGCGGACCAGTTCGACTTCTGCCTGAAAGTTGTAGCGTGAGAAGAGGTTGTTGAGGTTGAAGGTGCCTACGGTGATCTGCATGGAATGTTGCTGAGCCTGTCTTTCTACGGGGCGCTGCCAGCGTCCTGGAGGCCCGGGTTCCCCACCCGGGCCTCCAGGACGGGTGGTCGAGCGCTATTCGAGCGAAATGTTGATCGTCGAAGTCGACCTGGCCCCATTGGGGCTGTCGTTGTCGGTCACGACCAGCAGCACAGCGAAGCTGGTGGCGTGGTCGTCGGCTGGCTCCGGCACTGTGAAAGTGACCGAGCGGAGGCCGTCGCCGGGGGCAGAGTCTGCGATCTTGTTTTCGGGGGCCACAGTGCCCAGATACCATTCATACAGATAGGTGCCGTCGGCGCCGTTGTAGCCCATTACAAAGTCAAAGGCCCCGACGCCCAGCGTACGCAGCGTCTGGGAGGCGTCGGCTGCGGTCAAGGTCAAGCTTTCACCGCTAGCGGTACGCTGCGGGGCGTCGGGCACGCGCGCCAGCGGGCGCAGATACTCGGAGCTGGCCGGCACATAGACGAAGTCTTCGAAGACCTGGTTGGTGGTTGTCTCGGTGAAACGCACCGTGAACTCGAAGACCGGGATCAGGTGGGCCTGGCTGCTGCCAGCACCCTCTTCCCAGTAGGCCAGCGTGGCAGAAAGGATCTCCCGGCCGGAGATGTCGATCGGCAGCGAGTTCATGGTCACGTCGGCGTCCAGCGCCAGGTAGAGTGCGGCAGCGGTCGCTTCGTCCAGGATGGTGGTCATGACCTGGGCCCCGGCTGCGTTGACCAGGGGCTGCAGCTCGCGCCAGCCGCCCTGCACGCCCACCGGGTCGACCTCTTCCAGCAGCGTGGCGGCGGTGACGCCCGACGGCACCGTCGCCGGCAGATAGACCTTCTGTTTGGCGCCGGGGCCGACGACCGTGTAGGTAATCGCGTTGACGCCGGCGGCTGTCACCGTGGGGGCCGCGAGTTTGCGCGAGTAGATCACCTGCTGCAGGATCGGGGTCTCGGCCGCTGCGATGTCGGCCGCGCTGGCCACCACTGCGCCACGATCGATTGTACCGGTGGTGTCCTGGACGACTTCGTAGAACGCAGCGTCGCCGGCCATCAAGTTGTTGTTGGTCAGGAAGGCGTCGGCGATCGCGCGCGCGTCGTCTGCGGTGAGGGCTGTTGCCCCGGCAGCCCGTGCGGCCAGGGCATTCTGGGCGCTGGCCGCGCTCCACATCTGGTCGTGGTCTGTGTAGCGGTAAAGGCCGCTGTTGGTGTCCAGCTCGAGCTGTCCGTTGCTGCTGACCAAAAATCCGCCGGTGTCGGGGTCCGGCGACGTGCCCGGCCCCTCGGCGGTGCCCACCGTGCCGGCGGCGTTGCCCTGGACGCTGGGCAGGTAGACGCGCGGGGTCGCGACGTTGAAGGCAGTGCCCAGCAGGGTCAGATCCGCCTGCGCCTCGTCCAGGCTGTAGGGGGCGAATTGATAGACCGGCATGCTGAGCACCTCGTTCACCGGCACGGCGGAGGCGCTCTCGGTGCCGCAGTTGTGGGTCAGCCAGAAGTAGTCGTCGTCGAGCACATCGTCGCAGACGCTGCTAGAGTAGGGGTTGTCGTTGAAGCAGGCGGTCTCTTCGGCGATCACGCGCGCGATCCGGTTGCGCTGGGCCACATCGCAGGCAGCAAACCAGGCTGCCGTGAGGGTATAGTTGTTGCGCAGATAGCGGCCGAAGTGGTAGGCCTGTGTGTTGGTACTGGTGTTGTGTGCCGAGGCGTTGGTGACAAAGCCCAGGATCAGATGTTGACGGTTCATGCACTGTGCCATCGGCCCGATGCCGGCGTCGGCCAGCACCTGGCAGGAGGTGAGCGCCAGCCACTCGTTGTCGCCATCTCCCCAGGTGGTGTTGCAGTCGCCGGGGGCCTGCAGGGAGCCGTCGTCGCGGTTGTTGGTGGCGAAGGTGAAGCGCGCCGGCGCACCGTGGCCGACATAGAACTGCAGGTCCACCGAGTCAATGTAGCTGTTTTCTGTGCCTCCCAGATCAGCGCGCTTGAAATCTTCTTCCCAGGCGCCGGCTTCGGCGTAGCTGTAGCGGCGCACAAACCAGCCGTTGAGCTTGTCCCACATGCCGGCGCGTTCGGCGGCGGTGGCGGCAGTCAGGTCCCCGGCGGTGCCGTGGATGCCGACTTCCCAGGCGCCGCCGTCGTCCGCCGTGGTAGCGCCTGGCTGGGCGGTCGCCGGTTCCTGTTGGGCCAGGGCCACCTGGGCCAGGGCAAGAGCCAGAAGTGCGCTGCAGAGCAGGGCAAAGAGGGTGCGCTGCAGGCTGGAACGGGTCTGTCCAAACATACTTTTTTCTCCTGAATGAAAACAAATTCAGACAAAATCTAGCGGCGGCCAACAACAGACCATTTCGTTATGCCTTCGGTTCTCCTTTCCGTCGAACGTTGCGGCTGGGGGCTGGCTGCAGACAGAACGACGCCTTCACAGGGTCTCCCTTTGGGGAGGCACTCCCCTCAGCGGCTGACCGTGGGCAGATAGATCCGCCCGCCGATCGGCTGGCCAGCCGCCAGGGGTGCTGGCTGGGCCAGGCTATAGTAACGCCCCTTGTTGTCGTTGAGCGCGACGTTGCCGGCGGCGTCTACCACCTGCACAAAAAATTGTGTGGTCAATGTCCCGGAGAGGGTGCCGGTCCAGGTCTGTGCTCTGCTGTCGAAGGCCAGTTGTGTGCTCTCCCAGCGGCCATCCCCGTCGGTGAAGGCCACCACGACCTGCTGTACCCCGGAGCTGTCGCTGGCCGTGACTTTGACGTTGCCCAGGCCGGTCGCCGGATCCAGAATGCCGTCGACCGAACGGATATTGGCGGCGTTGCGGTCGGGGCTGTTGGAGTAGTAGGCACCAAAGCTCATCTGGTCGTAGAGCCGCTGCACTCCGCCCGTTGTGGCTGGTGCGTTGCGGGCAACCTGGCTGGCAGCCGGGTTGCTGGTGAACTGGCCAAGGCTGAGCAGCAGCGTGTCGCCGGCCCGGTCGAGGCCGCTGCGCACGCTGAAGGGGATGGCTGGGTAAAAGTTGTCGCTGTGGAAGGCTGGCTCGCTGTCGTCGGCGACATACTCGTTGGTCGCCAGGGCGATGACGGGGTCGATCTCCGGCGTATCGGTGTAGATGGCGCCGAAGAGTACGACCCCGCGCAGCGTCCCCGCAGCCGGCGCGCTGATGTCGGCGAAGTAGCGTGGCTGCAGCGGCGCGCCGACGTCGAAGACCCCGTTGTCGTCCAGCGTGAAGCTGGTGCCAGTTTCGCTGGGAATTTCATCGAAAGCGCCGAAAGAGGCCGGCAGTCGGTAGCCTGCGCTGCCCACCGCATAGTCGCCAAAGGCGCTGGGCGGGGAAAAGTCGGCCACTGCGCTTGGGAAGGGGGCGGTGTCGTTCAAGTTGCCGGCGCTGATCAGGGCCATCATTGGCAGGCCGTAGAGCGTGACCTGCATCAAAATTTTGGCGTCGTAGGCGTTGAAGGTGCGCGCCTGGGCATAGTATTTCTGTTTGGCGGTTGCCAGGGCAGCGCCGATCTCGGCACGCTGCTCGCGCACCAACTCGCGCGCAAAGGTGCGCATCAACGCCTCGCTGTAGACGATCCCGCTGCCTCCCCAGCCGAAGCCGGTGTTGCCGATGGAGTGGGCCTGTCGGGCGGCGAAGGCCTGCGGCAGGTCCAGCACGCCGTCTTCGTTGAGCCCGCCGTGGCAGCCCAGACTGAAGACCAGCGCGCCGCGCAGGTCAGCGGCGGCCGCCTGCACTGCGGCGGCAGTCAGGTCGGCGCCGTCGGGCGCCCCGATGGCGGTGTGGGTCGAGTGCCCGTTGACCGAATAGAGGTCTACGCGCGGCGCGGCGTTCAGATATTTTGTCTGCAAAGCGGCGCCAGGCCAGCTGGCACCGATCAGCTGGCTGTCGGTCGGGATCAGGTCGGCGTTGAAGAGGGCAGCGATCGTGCTGGCGCTGTCCTGGACAAAATCGTAGCCGGTCACCAGGGCTTTGCCTGCTGAAGCGTCAAGGGTCCTGGCGCCGTTCAAAAAACCATCGACCAGCGCGCCGATCTCGGCGGGCGTCTCGACCAGACGCCCGACCGCGTAGTCGGGCAGAAAAAGATCGTAAAAATTGCCCTGGCGGTCCTGCCACTGAGAGGGAGTGCGGTCGACCAGGTAGTCGTCGGTCAGCACCTGGTTCTCTGCCAGGGCGGCGCGCACCGTGCCAGTGGCATCGACGATCTCGGTGGCATAGGCGGCTTCGACCGACGTGCTGCTGGGCCCGCTGGGGGAGACCTGGTCGGGCACCCGGCGAAAGGGGAGGAGACGGTCGCCGCCGACGATCACGACTGCTTCGAGATGGGGGGCGGCGGCCAGGAAGGTCGCCAGCCGGTTGCGGACAGCGGAGGTCACGGCGTTGGCCAGTTCGTTGTCCGCCAGCGTGGTGGCATCGGCAGTCCAGGCTGCGTAGGCAGCGGCGACCGCCGGGTCATTCTCCACCTGAAGGAGAGCGCCTGCCACCTCGGGGAGGTCCGCCAGCGCAAACAGCTTGTCCAGCAGGCTGCTGACTGCGCTGGCCCCATACAGTTTTGTCATCTCGGCAGCGTTGAACAGGATCAAAGTCTTGGTGGCCGTCAACACCGGGGCAGGGGTCGGCAGCGGGGTCGGCGTGGGGGGCGGGGTGGGGGTCGGGGTCGGCGTGGGAGGGGCGTCGCTGCGCAGCTGGATCGTGTAGGCGGTATCGTTTCCGGTGAGGGTGCTGTTGTACTGGCGGGCACGCACGTAGTACGTACTGTCGGCGGCGGCTGTAAAAACCAGCGAAGCTTCCAGCCCTGTGCCGGTATCGTCGTTGTCCTGCAGCAGGGTGGCGCCGTCGTCGGCATACAGTTCGAGCACCGTGTCGGTGTTGGGGCCGAGCAGGCCGGTGGTGACCTGGTAGCGGTTGCCCGCCTGTGCCGAGAGGGCAAGCCAGTCCTGGTCCCCCAGAGCAGGGTTCAGCGGGTCGGCACAAAAATTGTGCTGTTGCGCAGGCTGGTTGGGTGCCAAAGAGGTGGCGTCGCCAGGGCCGTTGTCCCCGCTCTCCCCCTCCTGGCCGTCCGGTTGACAAAAGCCGGCGCGCGCCACCAGGCTGTATTGTGTGTGGGGCCCATTGGCGGTCGGGTTGGCATGGCGCACCCGCACCAGATACTCCCCGTCTGCCGGTGGGGTGAAGAGCAGACGTGAGCCGTTGACATACCCATAGTCGTCGTTTTCAGCCAGCCGGGTCAGCCCATCGGCGCTGAAGATCGTCAGAAGCGTATCGGCGGCAAAGGCCAGATCGGTGGTCTGCACCACATAAGGTTGGCCGGCCTGCAGCGCCAGCCGTGCCCAATCCTCGTCGCCGCCCGGGCAGATGTTGTGGACCCCAGGCTGGTCGAGCGCCAGCGGCCGTGCTGCCGCTGGCAGATCATCTGGTTCGCTCGCATCGGAGACACAGGCAGCGACAGCCACACGCACGTCGTAGCGTTTGTCCGCGCCGAAACTCTCTGGATTCTGGTTGGCGACCCGCGCGTAATAGACCGCGCTCTGGGTAGCCGCCTGCAGCAGCTGGCTGGACGGGCTGGAGAGGCTGTTTCCGGCATCTACCTGGTCACAGCTGGCGAAAAGGGTGATTTGCGGAGCCACCCCCGGCGTGGTGTTGTCCGCCACCATCTGGAAGGTACTGCCCGCCTCCACATTGAACTTGACCCAGTCGACGTCGCCTGGCAGCTGGAACAGGTGGCTCTGACGCACGCCGTCGGTGGGCAGGTCGCGTGCCTGGGCACAGCTGTCGTCGGGCTCGTAGAGGTCGACGACCCCACTGGCGCTGCGCAACGTCAGCGAGTAGGCTGTCAGCGGCCCGACCAGCGCATCCTGTTCGACACCTGCGTAGCAGATGCCGTTGATCGACGACTGCCAGAGCAGCGGGCTGGCCTGACCGCTGGCCACCGTGCCACAGCTGGCGTCGAGTTCGATGCTCGCCCGCACATGTTCTTCAGGGGCACCGATCTCCAGGGTATAGGTGATGCCGCTGAAGACTGTAAATTTGACCCAGTCGCGGTCTGGGCTCTGGCTGCTCTGGGCATTGCAGAGGCTGCGCGGCTGGGTCAGATTTTCCAAAAACCAGCGTGCACTGGCGCGGTTGTCGTCTCCGCCGCTGCCTTCGAAGCTGTCTGGGGCACAGCTGACATTGCCCACGCAGACTGTCAAGGCAGCCAGATTGTTGCTCTCGTCGCTTTCTGCGACCGTATTGGCACGGTCGACCCAGCCATAGACCCGATGGGTGCAGCCTTCGCTGGAAAAGGCATAGGTGATCTCCTGTCGCCATTCTTCCCCAGGGCCCAACCCCTCCCCCCGCGTCAATTCAGCGCCCGGTGTATCCTGTGTAGGGGGCTGGCCAGGGTCAATGAACCCATGCAGGGTGATCGGGCCCGGCAGAAAAACAGTGCCGGTGTTACGGATCACAAAAAAGATCTGGGTCGGCTGGTTGAGCGCAGGGATTGCCGGTTCCAGACGGAGAGCGGCGCTGAGGTCAGGCCCTGCGCTGCCCCCGGCGGAGACGTTCAAGGCAGTCAGGACGCCGACGACCAGCAGACAGCCGCCCACAGCCGACCAGACCCACCGTGTCCTCCACCGTGTCCTCCACTGTGTCCTCCACTGTGTCCTCCACTGTGTCCTCCACTGTGTCCTCCACTGTGTCCTCCACTGTGTCCTCCACTGTGTCATCCGCTGCATCCCCCCCCAGATCGATCAGGCTCTACCATTTCGTTCTCCACTCTGCTGCCAGCACGAGGGAGGGCTGCCGCGCGCTGCACTCAACGAGAAATCGACGGCAAAAAGACAGCCCCCCCGGTCCAAAACACCTGGGGGTCTGCCTGATAGCCCAGACGATCCTGGGCGTAGAAGACGACACGGTAGAACCCGGGTTCGGTCATGCCGTTGGTGTACTGAAAGCGATAGAGGCCCGGCTCCCCGGCGACAGGGTCCAGACGCACGGTCGGCAGATTCAAGTTGAGCGTGATGTCGACCGGCTCCCGGAAGGAGGGTGGGTAAAGATTGGCCCAGACAAACGCGATCTCCTCGACACCCTCGCCGACAGTCGCCTCCAGGGTTGCGTTGTTGAACGTCCGAGTGACTGTGAACTGCTCTATGGTGGGCGTCGTCGAGGTGAAGGCGCTGAGCACAGAGCGTTGGGCGGCCAGCCCCCCATCGCCGTCATTGTAGATGCCGTCGCCGTTGTCGTCCAGCCAGGGGGTTTGGTGGACACCTGTGGCAGCCACGGCGCTGCTCGCTTGTTCAAAGCATTGGCGGAGATTGTTGCTGTTGACTGCGCAGGAAAAAAAAGCGTCGGAGAAGAAGGCACCCTCCGAAGAGGCGTAGGCGTTGTTGGCAGCGCCGGTAGAAGTCATCACCACACGACCACTTTTGCCGAGCCCGCTCGACGGGCTGCCATTGTTGCGGTTGATAAAACTGCCCGAGCGGCAGGCTTCCATCAAAACCGTGATCTGGTGGGTGCCTGTTGCGTTTTCCAGGTCGTCGAGCCAACTGTTGAGCTGGGTCGGGGAAACCGATTGGCTCTCTGAGCAGCCGTTGACGCAAAATTTTTCGTCCAGCCCGTGGTCGATAAAGTACAGAAAAAACGGAATCTCGGGCCCCAGCCGTCCTGGCTGGCGGGCCCAGCTTTCCAGAGCAGCCTGGATCGCGGCAGGTGTGGCGGCGGCGTCGACGTCGTCGGTGCCATCCCCGTCGGCATCCTGGGCAGTCGGGGCAATGTAATAGATCTCGTCCGGGTCGTAGCCGGCGGCCAGAAAGACACGAAAGGCTCGGTTGGCTGCGTTGTAGATATTGGTCTGCAGGGCAAAGGTCTCGTTGTGGCCAGCGACGATCAACGCGGCGCCGCGCACATTGCCCACACGGTTGACGATCATCGTGCGTTCGGTGCTGTTGCCAGCTTCATCGAAGACCTTCACAAGGATCTGGTTGGGGCCGACGCTCAGACGCAGGTTGTCGACCCGGAAGGTTGCGCTGGCGGCGGTGAGGGTATAATCCCAGCCAGTCTGCTCGCGCGAACGATTGGTGACGCTCACACGGCTGAGCCTGCCCGGGGTGCTCCCATTTTGATCTTCGGCCAGCCCGGTGAACGTCAGCAGATTGGTGGTGGTCGTGTAGACCTCCTGGATCTGCGGGTTCTGGAGCGTCACAACAGGAGGCGTGGTATCCGGTGGGTTCTGGGCTGTGCAAGGCAGGGTCGGGCCAGCTGCAGGGCTCAAATTGAGCGAGTAGTCGAACGCTGCCACCTGAAACGTGTACTGGGCGTCCGGGGTCAACCCCTCGATCTCGACATAGGTCATGCGAAGGCCCTGCTGCACGTTGACCTCGCCGCTGTCCACTGCACCGACCCGCTGGTAGAGCACCCGATAGCCCTCCACGTCGATGGAGGTGCTGCGCGCCCACTGCACCCCGATGACGGTGGGCGAGATCGAAAAACAGCGCAGGGTGCCGGGCATGGCGGGTGGAATTTCGTCGCGCCGGACAATCAGCGTGTACTCGTTGGCCAGACCCGTCTGGCTGGGGTCGTAAGGGTGGAGCTTGAGAAAATAGCTGCCGGTGCGGGTGGCGTTCCACTGAAGTTGTACTGTGGTGCCGTAGGGGTTGTGGACGACTGTCGTCGCCACGTCGCCGCAGCTGTTGTAAAGGCTCACCACCGGATTGACAGTGGCGCCAATTTTGGTGATTTCCACCCGGTAGGTGGTGTTCGCCTCCGCAGAAAATCGGAGCCAGTCCTGTTCGGCGCTGTCGTGGAAGGTGTGCGCCTGCCGGTCGTCCAGGCTGAGCGGAGCAGCCTGGCCACAGGCGTCGTCGTCTTCGTAGCTGTCAGGGAGGGGCACCGCCGGCGTCGGGCTCGGATAGGCCGTGGTCGCCGCAGATCCTGCTGCCAACGCCGGGCTCTCCTGCCCCAGCCACCCCAACAACAGCGCCAGGGTCATGACGAGCGCTATCGCAGCTGCCCACCGTTCCAGCCGTGCCCAGTTCGTTCCTGACATTGCCTGCCCTCCCCCTCTACACCAAGCCCAGGCCCTGATTTCCCCGAGCATTCCCCCTTCACTGTCGAAGGACAGAGAGTATGCATTATAAGAGCAAGCGTACGAAAAGACAAATGGGTTTCAAAACAGACATGGTACACTGCACGCAGCAGACAAATCCGATCCACCCCTGCAGCTCAGATTTGCCGGCCAGGGCAGCCAGCTTTTTTGAATGGTTTCATGCCGGACTCATCACAGACTCAGAAAGGTAGCGTATGCGTCAACAACCACAATGGAAAAATTGGACCTGGACAAGGAGCATTCTTGGGATCGGGGTCCTCTGCGCAATCCTGGCCGTCAGCCAGCTGGCGCTGCAGGCCCAGACCCCGGCCCCCAAGACGCCGGGTATTGTCCAGACCGGACAGGTCAGCCAACGCCCGCGCCAGGGGTTGATCGTCGGCGGCCAGAATGCTGCCGTCGGCGAGCTGCCCTGGCAGGTCGCTGTCTTTCCGGGCCCATACCTCTGCGGCGGAACCCTGATCGACTCCCAGTGGGTGGTCACGGCGGCCCACTGTATGTTCGACGATTCTGGCAATCAGCTGGCACCGGCAGCGGTCGAGGTGGTGGCGGGCGAATACAATCTTTCGCAGAACGATGGGACAGAACAGCAGCGTGGGGTCAGCACGATCCTCGTGCACCCGGACTACAACTCGGAGACCAGCGACCATGACATTGCCTTGTTGCAGCTGGCGACGCCGGTAACCCTGGGCCCCAGCGTGGGGGTGCTGCCGCTTGTTTCCAGCCCGCAACAGGACAGCCTGGTGGCGCCCGGGGTCAACGCGTTGGTTTCAGGGTGGGGGACGACGACAGAAGGCGGCAACACAGCGACGATTCTGCAAAAGGTGACGATTCCCCTCGTGAGCAATGCTACCTGCAACCAGTCTTACGCCGGTTCGATCACCGAAAACATGCTGTGTGCCGGGCTGACCAATGGCGGCAAAGACTCTTGCCAGGGAGACAGCGGGGGCCCGCTGGCGGTGCCGGACGGGAGCAGCTGGCGGCTGGCTGGCGTTGTCAGCTTCGGCGAGGGCTGTGCCCGCCCCAACTTTTACGGTGTCTACACCCGCGTGTCACGCTTCACGGCGTGGATCGACGGCCATGTATCAGGGAATGTGCCCACAGAAACGCCCGTACCCACCGAAGAGCCCACCGAAGAGCCCACCGAGGAGCCCACCGAGGAGCCTACCGAAGAGCCCACCGAAGAGCCCACTGAAACGCCCACCCCGGAGGGGTTGGTTTTGCACGAAATCGAACCGAACGAAGGGCTGGGCACAGTGCCCAACGATGTGCTGCTCGACGGAGCAGGGTTCCAACCGGGGCTTGTGGTGACGATCGGTGGGGTGGCCGCCAAAAATGTGCGTTTGGTGGACCCGTCTGGAACCCAGGCGTCGGCGGTGGTGCCGGCTGGGATCGCCCCAGGCCGCTACGATGTCGTCGTCCAAAATCCTGGCCAGCCATCCACCCTGCTGGCTCAGGGCTATACCGTGCTTGACCCTGATCTGACCGATCTGTCGGTCAGCGACGAGGATCTCTGGGTCGACCCGCTGCCGATTCGCCAGGATATGATTCCGACCCTCGGTTTGAATGTGCAGGTTGCTGTCGATACTGCGCTGCTCGACGGGGCTGACATCGAGTTCCGCCTCGGTTCTCCGACAGGGGAATTGTTGGGGCAAAGTTCCACAGGCCCCCTGGATCCAGAGGCGGATCCGGTGGTTTCTGTGGCCATCGACTGGCCAGTTCCCGCGGCAGGCACCTACACGATCTACGCGCTTGTCGATCCCGACAATGCGATTCCAGAAAGTACGGATTCCAACAACGTTGCTGTCCGCACTCTGGAGGTGTTGCCTGCGGCTTCAGCAGATACCTCGCCCCCCACAGCAGAGTCGCTGGCCATCAACGACGGTGCCCAGACGACCACAGCACCGACCGTGAATGTCCAGCTGGTGGCAACCGACAATCAAGACGTCATGTCGATGTATGTGGTCGAGCGCATCTACAACAACGCGGCCAGGTCTTGGGTCGCACGCCAGTCGACTGGCTGGATCGCCTTCCAAGAAAGCTTCACAATGACACTTAGCCCGGTCGGTGGGGCCCGCTATCTGCAGGCCTGGGTCGCCGATGCGGCTGGCAATCTCTCCACACCGGCTGTGCGGACGCTGGTCAACTATCTGCAGGCTGAATCCCCGATCCTGGAGCGTCAGGTACATCTCTATCGGCTCCAGCTGCCAGCCGGCCAGACCTTACAGGCCACGCTGGAGACGTTGACCGGGGATACCGATCTCTATGTCTGGGAGAGCGGCGGCACCCTGGTGGGCAGCAGCAACAACTTCGACCTGGCCCCTGATCTGGTCAACGTGTCGGGCGATGGCGGCACCTATCAGATCGAAGTGCACGGCTATCTGGACAGCACCTACACCCTGTCGTTGGATCTGGTGGCGGCAACCCGTCTGGCAGACACCTCTCTTCCGTCTGCCAAAATCACGCCTGCTGCGCCGTCGGTAGAGCTGAGCAGCGCGCCCGCAGGGCAGCAGGCGCTGCCGTCGGCTCCGTCGACTCCAGTCACGTGGAGCCTCTACCTGCCGGTGACTGTGCGCTAGGGCCGCGGGGTGAACTCAGCAAACAGTTTTGCAGTCATGCGCCCTGGTGGGGAGAAAATGCTATCCCTTGGCGCTTGACAGGACACGGGTGCAGGGGCTTCGACAAGCTCGGCCATGCAAATGGCAGGGCCACCCAAGAAACCGAGTTTCTCCCAGAAACTCGGTTTCTTGAGCCTCTGCCGACGCATGGCAGGATCTGGCTGAAGCCGCAGCTCAGGCAGCAGAGCGCTCTTCCCTCTGGCCCACACTCCTGGACAGGCGGCCAGGAAACGGCTGATGGATAAGGACTTTCAGCGTGCGGTCTCGTGGCTCACGAAATGCCAGAAGGAGAGGCTCGTCTCTGCGCCTTCGAAGACCACGGCGCCGGAGAAGCCCGCTCCAGGGTCAAACGCAGCCATCTGCCAGCGGTGCAGCGCAGCGGGGTCCCCCTGCACCCGCAGCAGACGGGCGGGTTCACCGGGAGCCAGCGTAACGTCGAAGTGGTCGAGCGGGAAATAGAGTCCTTCCCCGATCGCCTTGATAAAAGCCTCTTTGCGGGTCCAGCAGGCATAGAACGCCGAGGGCTGCTGCGCTGGGGGGAGTGAGTCCAACACAGCCAGTTCATGCGGAGAGAAGACGGTGGCTGCCAGCCGACGCAAGTCGTCGAGTGGCCGGTGGGCTTCGACGTCGACACCGACCCAGCGGCCAGGCGCAAAGGCGTAGACTGCAAGGTCGGCCGCATGCGACAGGTTGAATTCGAGCGCACGCCCCTCCTGGGGGTACACGACGGCAGGTTTGCCGCGCGGCCCATTCGCCAGCTTGATGCGGGCTGGGTCGGCCTGCAGGTAGGCGCCGAGCAGTGTCCGCAGCGTCCCCCGTGCCACGATGAAACGCCGTCGGTCACGCTCAAAGTAGAAGCGCTGGGCCCGCACTGCTTCGTCCTCTGACAGCAGACGGCGAAAATGCTCCAACCGGTCGTCGGGGAGCTGCAGCGGAGCGCGCCAGAGGTGCACCTGGGGAGCGGTGAGCGTTGGAGGGACAGCAGCCATCTGCCAGAATGTCTCTTCAGCCATGACGGGTTGTTCCCAGGTCAATTTCACGCAGGTAGCCCGCCATTCCTCGGGCCGGGTCCCACTGGTTTGGATAGCCGAGCGAAACTTCTTCGTAGCGAACCCCATCTCGACAGAGGCTTTGCCGGATATGGAGGTGCCCATAGACAGCCAGTGCGATCGGATATTGTTCCAGCCAGCGCTCGGTGCGCCGGGTTCCACACCAGATCGAAAAGCGCGGGATGCGCGGCAACACCGCCAGATCGCGACGCAACGGATAGTGGTTGACAATGATCAGCGGTCTGCCGTCAGCCACCTGATCGAGTCGTGCTTCGGTGTACTGACAGCGCGCAGCGCACCACGCCGAACGCGACACATACGGGTCTGGGTGCAGCACTGCTTCGTCGGCGCAGACGACACCGCTCTCTTCCGCCCAGGCCAGGACATCGTGGGCGGCGACGTGGTCGGGATGAAAGGAATAGTCGTACAGGACAAAGACCGGCGCCAGCAGGGCCTCAAAATTGGCGCCGGGCCAGAGGACGTAGGGATCTTCAGGGGTCAAGACCCCGTAACGGCGGCAGAGAGCGACCATCTGGCGATATCTGGCCTCCCCGCGCGACGCGCCGCTGGTGGGCAACGTCCACAGGTCGTGGTTGCCGGGGGTCCACAGAATTTTGGCAAAACGGCTGGTCAGAATCTGCAACGCAAACTCCAGATGGGCGACCGTTTCACCGACATCGCCGGCCAGGATCAACCAGTCTTCCCGGTATTCGGGCAGCTGCAGCAGGGCAGCACGATTTTGAGGGTGACCCAAATGCAGGTCGCTGATGGCATAGAGTTTCATCGTCGTCTGATCCGTCGAACGGTCGGCTGTGCAGCCACACAAGCGGCTGTACAGCAGGTTGGCCATGCAGCATACCCGAGCTCTGCCGAATTGGCAATCTGGCCAAGGCAGAGGCGCGTTTCAACCTGAAATGGTCCCCCAACGACAGGGGCGCGCGTGCCAATCTACGGCTGCTGTGCTACAATGGGTTCTCATGCTGACTGAACTGCGCATTCAAAATTTTGCCATCATCGACGACCTGGGGTTGGAATTTGGCGCGGGTCTGAATATTTTGACCGGCGAAACCGGGGCTGGGAAATCGATCATCATCGATGCGGTGGGGCTGCTGCTCGGCGACCGTGCTGCGGCAGAATGGGTGCGGGCAGGGGCTGAGCTGGCACGGATCGAAGCCACCTTTTGTCTGCCTGCCGATGCCGAGCGGGCCGGTGAAATCAACGCGCTCCTCGAACAAGAAGGGCTGGACGACCCCGAAAACGCGCAGTGGGTCGCGTTGAGCCGGGAGGTACGGCTGAACGGACGTACGATCTGCCGGGTCAACGGGCGCAGCGTCAGCGTGCAGCTGCTCGGCGAACTCACCAGCCTGCTGGTCGATGTGCACGGCCAAGGCGAGCACCTGAGCCTGCTGCAGCCACGCACCCATGTCCAGCTGCTCGACCGCTATGCCGGGCTGCAGCCTCTGCGCAGCCAGGTGACGGCTCGGGTTGCCGAGCTGCGCCGCGTGCGCTCAGAGCTGCAGCAGCTGCGCCAGGAGGCGCACACGCTGGCCCAACGCATCGACCTGCTCAGCTTTCAAACAGACGAAATCCTGGCCGCCCAGCTGCGCCCTGGCGAAGAGAGCGAGCTTGAATCTGAGCGTCGCCGTCTGGGCAACGCGGCTGCCTTGACCAGCCTGGCCCAGGCAGCCGCCGCCATTCTCAGCCAGGGGGACGGCGAACTGCCCGGGGCGATCGACCAGGTCAGCGAGGCGGTCGGACGGCTGGAGAAGCTGGCCCGGATCGACCCTGATTTTGCTGCCCGGGCCGACGAAGGACAGGCCCTGCTCGAACAGCTGAGTGAGCTGGCCCGCTCGTTGCAAGATTACGCCGAAACCCTCGAATTCAACCCGGAGCGGCTGGCCGAAGTCGAGGAACGCCTCGACCTGATCGGCAATTTGAAACGCAAATACGGCGATTCGATCGAGCAGATCGTCGCCTTTGGCGGCCAGGCGCAGCGCGAGCTCGAGGAGCTGCAGGGGCGGGAAAGCCTCAGCTCGGCGCTGGAAGGCAGGGAAGAGAAGCTGCTGCGCGAGGTCGGCCGTCTGGCAGCCGACCTCAGCGCCCAACGGCGTGTCGCAGGAGAAGCGCTGGCCCGCCAGGTCGAACAGGCATTGGCCGAGTTGAAGATGGCGCGAGCCCGCTTTGGCGTTGCCGTCGCACAGACGCCCAGCCCCACAGGCGCCTATCTGCCAGAGGGGCGTCGCGTGGCTTTTGACAGCCTGGGCGTCGACCAGGTCGAATTTTTGATCAGCGCCAATCCGGGCGAACCGCTCAAACCGCTGGCACGGGTGGCCTCGGGCGGCGAGACCGCCCGGCTGATGCTGGCGCTCAAAAGCACCCTCGCCCATGCCGACGCGACACCGACCCTGATCTTCGACGAGATCGACCAGGGCATCGGCGGGCGGGTCGGCGCCCTGGTCGGCCAGAAACTCTGGCAGCTGACCAGCCCGCCCGCCAGCCACACGCCAGCCCCCCACCAGGTCCTCTGTATCACCCACCTGCCGCAGCTGGCCGCCTTCGGGGACCACCACTTTACCGTCAGCAAGCAGGTCGTGCTGCAAGAAAGTACCGAACGCACCCACACCGTCGTGCGTACGCTGGACAGCCAACAGCGGGTCGAAGAGTTGATGCAAATGCTGGGTGCCCAGAGCGAAGCTGGCCGCCGCTCGGTCGAAGAGATGCTCGGCGAGGTTGCCCAGGTCAAACAAGGAGCGCTGGTTCTCCGCTGAGCGCCAGACTCCGCACACAAGGAGAGAGCCATGACCCACAGCTGGCGTACCTATCTGACCGACTACAACGAAGGGCTCGGCCTCGTCTACGAGCGCTTTGTGCTCAACGATTTCCTGCTGCAGCTCTGCCAGCAACATGGGGTGCGTTCCGTGCTCGAAGCCCCCTTGTATGGGATGGCAGGCGTCAGCGGCATCAACACGGTTGTGCTGGCACGCACCGGGGTCGCAGTTACACTGGTCGACGATACCCAGGAGCGGATCGCCGGCGTCCAACGGATCTGGCAGGAGGATCTGCAGCTGCCCGCCAATCTGGTCTGCATCGACCCGGGCGGCTGGGGAGAGCTCCCCTTTGCAGACCGATCCTTTGACCTGACCTGGGAGTGGGCAGGGCTCTGGTATCTGGCAGACCCTGCCAGCCTGCTGCGCGAACTGGTGCGCACCAGCCGCAACCTGGTCTTCGTCGCCATGCCCAACCCAATCCAGGTCGGCTACTGGACGCGCAAGTGGCTGATCGATCGCGAATTTTTTACCGCCCACGACGAACGTTGGACCGATCTGGGCCGCATTCGGCGGCTGCTCGAAGCCGCTGGCGTCCAGATTCTGGCCGAAGGCGTGCTCGACACCCCCCCCTGGCCCGACACCGTCATGCCGGCCAACGAGGTGCTCAAACGGCTGGGGATCCGCAGCCAGACCCTCGAAGCACAGTTCACCGGCTCGGGCTGGCACTGGAGCACGATGGCCTATTACCTGGGCCAGGAGCCCGACCTGCGCGAGCGGGTGATGCGCTACGCCTGGCTCGACCAGGCACCGTTGCCCTGGCAGCTCAAAGCCCTTTGGGCCCACCACCGCTATCTGGTCGGTCGCGTGGCCCGCTGAGCCCCCAAACAGGAGACCTGCGCGCGCTGGCCAGGTGCCAAAGAAACGTGACAAGAAAGGAGCCCGTATGACCCATCCGCTGGCCGGACAGCCGGCCCCCCGCACATTGCTGCAAAACATCCCACGCCTGATTGCAGCGTACTACACGCAGGAGCCAGACCCTGACAACCCAGCCCACCAGGTGGCCTTCGGCACTTCAGGCCATCGCGGCACCTCGCTGCGCAACTCCTTCAACGAAAAGCACATCCTGGCCATCAGCCAGGCGATCTGCGACCATCGGCGGGCGACTGGGGTGGAGGGGCCCCTCTTTTTGGGGATGGACACCCATGCCCTCTCTGAGCCCGCGCTGGTGACAGCGGTCGAAGTGCTGGCGGCCAACGATGTCGAACTGGTGCTCCAGACCGGGCTGGGCTACACGCCGACCCCGGTCATCTCCCATGCGATCCTGACCTACAACCGCAACCGCCATGCCCATCTGGCAGATGGCATCGTGATTACCCCATCGCACAACCCCCCCGAGGACGGCGGCTTCAAATACAACCCCCCCAGCGGCGGGCCCGCCGACACCACAGCGACCCGGCAGATCGAACGCCGCGCCAACGAACTGCTGCGCAGCGGATTGCAGGAGGTTCGACGTCTGCCCTGGGGGCGGGCCAAGACAGCGCCCAGCACCCACGAATATGACTTCGTCGCCGACTACGTCGCCGACCTCAAAGACGTGCTCGATCTCGAGGCGATCGCCGGTGCCGGCCTGCGCATCGGGGTCGATCCGATGGGAGGGGCGAGCACCGCATACTGGGAACCGATCGCCCAGACCTACGGCCTTGACCTCACCGTGGTCAACCGTGTGGTCGACCCGACCTTTGGGTTTATGAGCGTCGACCATGACGGCAAAATCCGCATGGACTGTTCGTCGCCCGCTGCCATGGCCAGCCTGATCCAGCTCAAGGAGCAGTTTGACATTGCCTTTGGCAACGACCCCGACGCTGACCGACACGGGATCGTCACCCGCAGTGCCGGGCTGCTCAACCCCAACCACTATCTGGCGGTGGCGGTCCACTACCTCTTTCAACACCGGCCCGGCTGGCGCAGCGACGCTGCGGTCGGCAAGACATTGGTCTCCAGTTCGATGATCGACCGGGTGGCCGCCAGCCTGAACCGCACGCTGGCCGAGGTTCCGGTCGGGTTCAAATTTTTTGTCGACGGCCTGCTGAGCGGCGCATTTGGCTTTGGCGGCGAAGAGAGCGCCGGGGCCGCCTTCTTGCGCCGTCGCGGAACTGTCTGGACCACCGACAAGGATGGCATTCTGCTCAACCTGCTGGCCGCCGAGATCACCGCCACCACCGGCAAGGACCCCGGCGAACACTATCGGGCGCTGGAGGAACGCTTTGGCCAGTCTTTTTATGCCCGCATCGACGCGCCAGCCAACCGACAGCAAAAGGCCCTCCTGGCCCACCTCTCCCCCGAAAAGATCCAGGCCCAAAGCCTGGGCGGCGAAGCCATCCTGGCCCGCTTGACCCATGCCCCGTACAACCAGGCCCCACTCGGCGGGTTGAAGGTGGTGGCGGCCAACGGCTGGTTTGCAGCACGCCCCTCGGGAACCGAAGAGGTCTACAAGATCTACGCAGAAAGTTTCCTGAGCGCAGAGCATCTGCGCCAGATCCAAATCGAAGCCCAACAGATGGTCAGCGAGGTCTTCGACACCCCCTGACCCACTGGCACCTGCCTCCCTCCGGGAGCTGTCCGAACGAAACGAGAGCACCCTATGCAAATCACCAGCGCAGAAGAAGCGGTCAAAGCCATCAAATCGAGCGATCGCGTCTTTGTCCACGGGGGTGTTGCAACCCCTGCCCGGCTCGTCCTGGCCTTGACAGCCAGGGCAGAAGAGCTGCGCGATGTGGAGATCGTCCACCTGCACACCGAAGGCCCAGCTCCCTACGCTGCCGCCAATTACACCGCCAGCTTTCGCACCAATTGCCTCTTTGTCGGCGCCAACATCCGCAACGCGGTCAACGAAGGGCTGGCCGACTATATCCCAATCTTTTTGAGCGAAGTGCCCGGGCTTTTCCGTCGCGGGATCCTGCCGCTCGACGTCGCCCTGGTCCAAATCTCCCCCCCAGATCGCCACGGTTTCTGTTCGCTCGGTGTGTCCGTGGATGTGGCGCGTGCAGCCGTGCAGGTCGCCCGCCATGTGATCGCCCAGATCAACCCCAACATGCCGCGTACCCACGGCGACGGGCTGATCCATGTCAGCGCCCTCCACAGCGCCGTGGTCGTCGACGATCCACTCCCCGAAATCGTCGCCAGCCAGCCCACCCCGCTGGAAAGTGCGATCGGCCGGTATGTCGCCGAGCTGATCGAGGACGGCGCCACCTTGCAGATGGGGATCGGCGCCATCCCCAATGCAGTGCTCGCCGCCCTGCACACCCACCGCGACCTGGGCATCCACACAGAGATGTTTGCCGACGGTGCCATCGACCTGATCGAACGGGGAGTGGTCAACAACGCCCAAAAACGCATCCACCCTGGCAAGGTCGTCAGCTCTTTTGCGATGGGCACCCGCCGTCTCTACGACTTCATCGACGACAATCCCCAGGTTGTGATGCTCGATGTCGCTTATGTCAATGACACGGCGGTGATCCGCCGCAACCCGCGCGTCACGGCGATCAACAGCGCGATCGAGGTGGATCTGACCGGCCAGGTAGCCGCCGACTCGATAGGCACGGTGCAGTATTCGGGGGTGGGTGGGCAGATGGATTTTGTGCGCGGGGCCGCGCTCTCCGAGGGGGGCAAGCCGATCATCGCGCTGCCGTCGGCGACCAGCAAAGGCATCTCGCGCATCGTACCCCATCTGCGGCTGGGCTCTGGCGTGGTGACCACGCGCGCCCATGTCCACTATGTGGTCACCGAATATGGGATCGCCTATCTCTACGGGCGGAACCTGCGCCAGCGGGCGCGGGCGTTGATCGACATCGCCCACCCCGCCCATCGTCAGGAGCTTGAAAAAATGGCCTGGGAACGTTTCAAACGTTGGCCCGAGCAGAGCCAGGGATGAGTGTCGGGCCGACGCTGCTCTCGCTCGACGTCACCCACGCCGAAACAGCGGCCAGGCTGCACATGGAAGGGCAGCCTGGCACCTTTCTGACCCGCCTGGGGGGAGAGGTGCTGACGGTTTTGTACCGCACGCTGCCGAGCTCGGCAGGGGGCTTCGGCTATGCTGCGGTGGCCCAGCCCCAGGAGCTGCTGGGCTTTGTCAGTGCCACGACGCAGGTCGGCTCCCTCTTTTGGGAGATGGGCACCCGCCGCCTGCCTGCCCTGCTTCCGCCGCTGCTTCGTCGCTTTGTGCGCAACCCTGCACTGGCGCTGCTTGCCTTGCAGACTGTCACCTACCCCCTGCTGCACCCGGCGGATGCTGTGCCAGCCGCAGAGCTGCTCTCGATCATGGTGCGCAGCGACCTGCGCGGGGAGGGCATCGGCGCCCTGCTGCTGGCTGCGTTGCGGGCAGAGTGCCAGCGCCGCGCGCTGCCCGCGCTGGAGGTCACGGTCGCTGCGGCCAACAGCGGCGCGCAGCGCTTTTACCAGCGCCACGGCTTTGTCTGCACCCGGCGTTTCGTGTTGTACGGCCAGCCGATGTACCGCTATCGTGCCGTTCTTTCCCCCTGATAGCGCGAGGCTTCTTCGATCTGGACCCCTGTCGCCAACGAACGCCAGCGGAATTTGGCAGCCCAGTCGTTGGGTCGTCCCTCGGCGACATCGGCGATGAGCGGGCCAAGCACCGGCGCAAATTTGAAGGCATGGCCGGAGCCGCCAGCCGCCACGACCAGGCCAGGACGCTGGGGATGGTGGTCGATCCAGAAATGGCCGTCGAGCGTGTCGCTGTAGAGGCAGCGGCGTGTGTAGACCACCTCAGCGTCGAGCAGGGCCGGAAAGGTGAAGGCCAGAAACCGACGCAGATGTTCCAGATCGCTGGCGTAGACCAGACGCTCGTCTTTTTCTGCATGCAACGTCACGCCGACCCCATGATTGGCCAGCTTGACAACTCCTTCGCGCAGCAGCGGGAACCCATACCAGCCGGTGTGGGCCACATCTGCGGTGAAGGTCGTCAGCTGGGGGACCCGAAAAAGTGTGGGGTCGACCGGTCTGAGATGGAAGACCGGGTGGCCGGTCGCCTGCATCACGGCGGCCAGCTCGGGGAGCAGGTGGTGGGTCCAGGCCCCGGCGGCCACAACGGTGAGATCAGCGGCCAGCGCTTCGCCCTCCCGCGTCTGGACACCGGTGACCCGCCCTCCCTTCTCGACCAGCGTCTGTGCGGTCAGTCCCTGGCGAATCTGCACGCCCAGCCGTTCGGCCCGGTGCTGCAGCGCCTCGATCAGCCGCCCACTTTCCACATAGCCGCCGCGCGGGCCAAAAAAGCCATCGACGTAGTTGTCGGCGTTCCAGGCTGGGAAACGGGAGCGCAGCTGTGCGCTGTCCATCCGCTCCAGCCGATGGCCTTCCGAACGCAGCGTTTCGTAGCTGGTCCAAAGATAGTCGCCCGGCTGCATCGGCGTGCGCGACAGCATCAGCACGCCGGTGTTGTGGTAAAACGCTTCGCCGAGTTCAGCGTTCCAGGCCAAAAAACCGTCGATCGCACGATCGACCATCTGCGTGTACTGGCGGTCTGTGCCATATTCCAGACGCACGACCTTGCTGACGTCGGTCGAGGCGGCCAGCGGGTGCGGGATCGGGCCAGGGTCGATCAGGGTGACCTGTCGGCCACGCTGCTGGAGTTCGAGGGCGGCGGTGATGCCGTAGACACCGCCGCCGACGACCAAAATCTCGGTGGTATGCATGGACGGCTCCTCTGCAGAGTCTGTTGGGCAAGGTAGCGCCCTCTGGCGCCACCTTGCCCAGGGTGGATGGGGTCTGTGGGGTCTACTCTTCCCGAACGTAGACAGTCGCGTACTCGGCGATGGTGTTGTCGAGCAGGTCGCTGACAAGGATGCCGAGCGAATACTCGCCGGGGTAGCTTTCGTAGGCGTTCACGGTGAACGGTTTGCTGCCAAAGGTGAGGGTATCGCCGGTGTACTCGCCGATCTTCCACTCGCCCTCTTCGTCCAGCTGGTACCACTGTTCCAGGATCGTGAAGGTGTCACCGGCCTGTGGGAGCAGAGCCCGGGGCGCTCCCGTTCCCTCTGCACCTGTGAAGGCCAGCATCCCTTTGTAGTCGAGCAGGCCGTTGAACTTCAGGATCGCGTAGCGTTCCTGGCCGCTGTCTGCAAAGGTATAGATGCCGCGCACATCGTATTCTCCCTCCTGGTCGCTGGCCCCATAGACTGCCGGTTCCAAAAGGGCAAACGCTTCGGTTTCGCCGTCGCTCAGGCTGTAGAGGGTCGGCTCCCACTCGAAGATGAACTCTTCCAGGTCCTCTGCGCTCCAGGCTGGATAATAGATGCCGTCGAACTCGACCGTCTCTTCGGCGGCGATATAGTCCAGATCTTCGACCACATAGGCTTCGCTCTCTTCGTCGTAGCGGGAGACTTCGATATAGACATAGCCGACATTCTCGCCGCTGATCTGCGTGCTGAGCAGCGTGCTCTCCCCGGCGGTGATCTCGTCCTGGCTGACCTCGAGCGGCTCCATGCTCAATTCGGTGTCGATGCCAGGGGAGGCCATTTCGGGGGCCGTCTCCAGCATCGGCACGGCGTAGTCTGCCAGGTCGAACTCGGCGGCATTCTCTGCATCGAGCAGCTCGGGTTCCACCGCATCGGGGTCGACATCCTGGTTGGTGTAGTGGAAGACCAGAAAGTCATCCCACAGCGAGGCGCCCGCAAAACGGCTGGCGTAGCCGGTGTAGGAGAGTTCGCTGAGCTCGGTGCCGACTGCAGTCAGCAGTTCGGGGACGGGGAAAAAGATCGAGAAGCCGCTGGCACCAGGGCGCCCTGGCCCATGTTTTTCAGCCAGGATGGCCGCCACATAGGCTCGGTTCAGGGTGCGCGCGGCGGCAGTGAGTTCTTTCGACTGGGCCAGTTCTGCCACAAGGCCCACAAAATTGCCCAGGTCCAGGTACGGGGAAGGGAGCTCCTCGCCGAAGACGCTTTCGAAGGTCTGGGCATAGGTGCGAGCCCGTGCGATCGCCTCCGGGTCTACCTCGGTGAGCGCGTAGGCAAACTCGTTGAGTGCCTCGATCAGCGCCGGGAATCTGGTCAGGTCGACGGCGGTCAGCGTGACTGACTGGCTTTCCAGCTCAGCCAGTTCGTCCGGGTCGACGGCCTCTTCGGTGCCGTACACGTCCAGCACGTAGTCGCTGCGGGCCTCGTCGTCCTGGATACGGACATCTTCTGCGATATAACTGGCCACGATGGTTTTGGCCAGCTCGCGGCCAGACTGACCTGGCTTGTTCTCCAGGCTGCCCAGCAGCTCCGCATAGGCCCAGCCGATTGCGGGTTCGGTCTCCTGGGAGGCGACTGCGTAGCGGGCATAGGGGGCGACCCCAGCCAAGGCCTCCACCTGGCTCATCAGACAGGCGTCGAAGCCGACCAGATCGAAGTGCGCCACCCCGGTTTCTGCCAGAATTTCCGCCAGCGCCTGGTCGATCTCGTTGATGGTCAGGCTGCTGCCGTCGTCGGGGGCATCGTCGTTCCAGCCACCGACCCAGCCGGCGCCGTGGTCGGAAAGAATCAACGCATACTTGCGGGCCGGGTAGGTCGTCATCGCCCAGACTGCGAAGTCAACCAACGTTTCGGGGGCCCCGCTGTCGATCTCGCCCAGATCCTCGATCTCCTCCGAGGCCAGCGCAGAGAGGTCGTCGTCCTGGGTGACCAGGAAACGCCTGGCCGTCGTCCAATCCCCGTCCCCGTCGAAGCCGCCTTCGTAGCGGTCCAGCTGCGACACGATCGTGACGGCATCGCTCGACCCGACCCGCTCTGCCTCGTTGAGATCGATGAAAATATCCTGTTCGAGCACTTCGTCGTCGGCATTTTGGTAGAGCATCACCAGCCATTCCCGCTCATCCTCCTGGGGAGGGGGGGCGGCGTTGGCTGGCACCAACGCTGACATGGCCAGGACGGCAGCCGCAAGTGCGGCCAGGACCCTGTTGAGACTGCACATTCGGACTCTCCTCGCTGACCTTGCGTGTACCGCCAAAGAGCTGGCCGGCAACAGACTGCTGTCTGTACGTCGTATGATACTGCAAGACGAAGCAACTGAAAAGCAAGAACCCCTGCCCCAGCCTGGAACAAGATAGAAGATTCTGGGGATCTGCTGGTATACTGACGGAGGTAGAAGGATGCACGCACAAGCGGAGCGCGCGCCTACGCCGCCAAAACAGGGATTGCCGATGACCGACGAACGCACGACCACCCACCGCACTGCTGCCAGCCAGCGCCCGAGCAGCGGGACTTCACAGCCGGGCGAGGGACAAGTAGACCCGGCGCTGCGCCCGCGTTCTTTGCGCGAGATGATCGGGCAGGAGCGGCTGCGCGACAAGATTCAGATTCTGGTGGAAGCTGCCCGCCAGCGCGGGGATGCGCTCGACCATGTTTTGCTGTACGGCCCGCCGGGGCTGGGCAAGACGACCCTCTCCCACATTCTTGCCTATGAGATGGGCGCCAACCTCAAGGTGACTGCAGGGCCGGCGATCGAGAAAGCAGGCGACCTGGCGGCGATCCTGACCAACCTGCGCAAGGGGGACATCCTGTTTATCGACGAAATTCACCGTCTGGGGCGTGCAGTCGAAGAGATTCTCTACCCGGCGATGGAGGATTTTTCGCTCAACATCGTGGTAGGCAGCGGGCCCGGTGCCCGCAACATCCAGCTGAGTCTGCCCAGATTCACCGTTGTGGGGGCCACAACCCGGCTGGCGCTCATGACCTCGCCGCTGCGCGCCCGCTTCGGCGTGGTCGAGCGGTTCGATTTTTATGAGCCGGCGGCGATCCAGGAGATCGTGGCGCGTGCAGCCCAGCTGCTGGGGACGCAGGTCGAGAGCGCCGGTGCCTGGGCGATCGCCCAGCGTGCGCGCGGGACCCCGCGGGTGGCCTTGCGTCTGCTGCGTCGGCTGCGCGACTATGCCCAGGTGCGGGCGCAGGGGGTGGTCAGCGCTGCTGTGGCCCGAGAGGCGCTGGGGCTGCTCGAAATCGACGAACTGGGGCTGGACGATCTCGACCGCCGGGTGTTGGACGCCATCATCGTCAAGTTTGGGGGAGGGCCGGTCGGGCTGGAGACGATTGCAGCCAGCATCAGCGAGGAGGCAGACACGATCATGGATGTCGTCGAACCCTATCTGTTGCAGCTGGGCTTTCTGGACAGAACCCCGCGCGGGCGGGTGGCCACCCGCCCCGCCTACGCCCACCTCAGCCTGCCCTACCCCGAACGGGCCGAGCAGAGCGGGCTTTTCGGCTGAGCGCGCTACTGCGCTGCTGCCATGCCCGTCAGCACGCTGAGGTTGTGCGCATGGACCGCCCAGGCCTCTTCGGATTGGCGGTCACCCGGCAGCAGCGAGTCTGTGGTGCGCTCGATCGTCTCCAACGGCTCGCCGCGTGTGAGCAGGGCGGGGATCACCCGGCGCAGCCCGTGCAGGTAGGCGACATCTGCGGCCAGCCGCGCCATCACAGCCACCTTGTCGCGCATCGGCTCTCCTGCGTAGGGCACACAAAGCTGAAAATTGTTCTGCCGGATCAGGCGAGCCAGCAGGCGCAGGGTTTCCAGCTCGTTGCTGCCATCTGAACCCGCGACAATGCGGGGAGGCAGGGCGTTGCTGCCATACTCACCGCTCAGCAACACGCCGACAGCCGGCAGATAGACCACAGCGCCGGAAGGCTGGGCATAGACATCCAAAAAATGCTCGCCGACGCGCAGATGGGCGACACCGCCCGGCTGAAGTTCGACCTGGGGCAGGGGAGCGGCTGCGCGGTCGCCGGTGTAGAGTGCGGCGACTGTTTTGGCCAGATGAAAGCGGGTGGGTGCATCGGCCGGCGGGTCGACGACCAGCAGCTGCTCTTCCCCCTGCGGCGTCCGTCCCAACACAAAGAGCGTGTTCAGCGGCGGGGTCCCCTCTGTGAACAGCTCAAGATTTGGGGAAAGCTGCAGGATCTGCGGCTGTTTCGGGCTGGGGGAATCCAGCAAAGGAATCAAGGTGCTCATGGTCGATCAGCTCACACGGTTCCAAAGCCCCCAGCCAGGGCAGCCGCACCGCCAGTTCGGCCGGCAGGTCAGCCACCACGATCTGGCCATCGGGCAGGATATAGATATCGGTCTCCACAGGCCAGCGCAGCTCGGGGAGGGCGGGTTCAAGAGAGGGAGACATCGACATGGGGTTCGTCCTCGAAATACTCCCCAGTGCGCGTTGTCTCTTCGACCTTGCCCAACTGTTCGAGCAAGGCGCTGACCGACTCGCACGCGCTGCCGGGGAGCCCTTTAACCGTGTAGGCGACCCGGCCGTCGGGCGAAATCGCGATCTCGATCTCCTGGTTTTGCATGGTTGCCTCCTGGCTCAGCTCCAGCGCCGCACGGTCATCCGGATGACACGGTCTGCGCCGGTCTCTTCCTCGACCAGCGTAAACCCGGCGCGTTCCACCTCGCTGCGCACCTTGTGGTAGGCATAGCGCTGGTAGATGGCGTTGAGGTAAGGCTGGACGACCGCCATCTGCATATCGTCGCCGATCACCTCGCAACGCTCCTCGGCGGTGTTTCGGAAGGCAAATTTCACGCCTTTGACCTCGACCACCAACGGCACCTCGCCGCTGAAGCCGCTCCAGCGGTGTGTGTAGCGCTGATTTTCGGCGTAACGCAAGGACAGCTCGTCCAGCACCTGCTTGACCACTGTCAGGTCACGCACTTCTGTTTTGACACGTACGAATTTCGACATGGTTGGGTCTGTATCTCCTCTCCGGCAGCCGCACAGTGTTTCGGCTCCCGCCCAGCCTTTCCGGGACACTCTTTCCAAGAGAGTATACCACAAAACCCGCAAACGCGCCGTGCCCCGACGGCTCTATTTTTTAAGAACAGCCCCTCTGCCCCTTCGGGACACAACGAACCATCAAAATGCCCATTTTCAGGGGAAGCAGACGCACCAAAACCTAGACATCTAGCCAGTGACAAAACCCAATTGATCAGGTATTGTGAGTTCAAATACATTCTTGCAACGCAGGGAGTTGAAAAATCAGATGTCTCACGATCCATCCAATCTGCCAGAGCTCGGCGCCATTCCAGCCGAGCTGGCCGAACGCAAAACCTCCGGCATCCACTTCAAGTTTTTGCTCGGCGGCCTGCTGCTGATCGCGCTGGTGGCCGCGCTGATGGTGCAGGCAACAGCCTCGACCGCCGCCTACTATCTGACCGTCGACGAAGTGCGCCAGCGCGGGGAGGCGCTGGTTGGAGAACGGGTGCGGGTCAGCGGCACGGTGGTGGAGGGCAGCGAGGAGTGGCGTGCCCAGGAGATCACCTTGTATTTTCGGATCGCAGACGAGAGCGGCGCTGAGCTGCCGATCGTCTTTGCCGGGCCCCGGCCAGACAACTTCCAACGGGCCGCCTCGGCGATCGTCGAAGGGACCCTGCTGCCAGAGGGCACCTTCCAGGCCGAGACACTCCTGCTCAAATGCCCGAGCCGGTACGAGGAAGAACCCGACGCACTGTTTGCCAAGGCCAACCCAGCGAGGAAACCATGACGAAGACTGGGCTGGCCAGGTGGAGAAGCGGGATCCGGCAGTCGCACCGGCAGCGGCTCCTGGGCCGCGCTGCCGGTGTTGCCGCCGCCGTTGTCTGTATGGGCGGGCTGGTGTGGGCAGGTCTGTGGGCCCTGCCGGTCGCCGGGCAGCAGAGCCGCCAGTCCCCCCCCTACGATGCAGCAGAGGTGACGGTGCCCGCCAGCCTGCCGCTGGCAATTTCTGGGCGCGCTCTGTACCAGGAGAACTGTGCACCTTGTCATGGAGAACAAGGGTTGGGCAACGGACCGGCGTCGGGCGATCTGCCCGGCCCAGCCACCGCCTTTGCTGACCGAAAGGTACTCTGGGAACGGAGCCCCGGGATGCTCTTCCACACCACCAAGTTTGGACGGCTGGAGAAGCTGATGCCCCCCTGGTCGAACCGGCTCACAGACACCCAAATCTGGGATACGGTGGCATTTGCCTGGAGCCTGCACACCAAAGCGTCGGAGACAGCTGCCGGAGGGCTGCTCTACAACGACCAATGTGCCAGCTGCCACGGCCTCAGCGGGGCCGGGGATGGCCCCGAGGCGGTCGGGCGCTTGCCCGATTTCACCGATCTCGGCTACACCCTCTTTGTCAGCCAGGCTGACTGGCAGCAGGGCTGGCAGAAGGCCCACAACGAATCCGGCGCCGGGTGGGCGCAGGCCGAACGCGAAAGCGTGCTCGAATACCTGCGCACCTTCAGCTATGTCCCCCCCTGGGGGGACGCCTATCGACCCGGCGACGGTCTGATTGCCGGCGAGGTGCGGCTGACCGACAGCGGGCCGCAGCAGATCGAAGGAGCCGACGTCCAGCTCCAGGCCTATCTGGGCTTTGAAGCGGTTGCCACGTTCACCACCACCCTGGGGGCCGACAGACGCTTTGCCTTCACCGACCTCTCCGTGGACCCTGCCTTGCTCTATCTGGCCACTGTGCAGACAGAAGGGAGGAGCTACAGCAGTGCGATGGTCTCGCTGAGCGCCGAAGCGCGTACCGCCGAGATCCCCATTACCCTGTACGGCACCACCGACAGCCCAGAGGCGGTCCGGATCCACCGAGCCCACTGGATTCTCGAAGCACAACCGGGCGCGCTGATCCTGGCGCAGATCTATCTGCTTGGCAACAGCGATGATCGCACCTTTGTCGGCCAGACCGTCGAAGGGGTCGACAGAGCTGTCACCGCTGCCGTGGAGGTGCCAGAAGAGGCGGTCGACCTGTCCTTCCAGAACGGCACGCTCGGCGATCGATTTCTCCGGGTGGGCAACCGGGTCTATGACACGCTGCCGGTGCCGCCAGGCGAAAACTCCCAGCAGATCATCCTCCAGTATGCTTTGCCCGCCGACGGATCGGCCCTGGCGTTGCGGCAGGAGCTGCTCTACCCGGTAGATTCGCTTTCCCTGCTGGTCGCCAACTTCGCTGGCTTGCAGGTAGATGCGCCAGAAATGACCTTCGACAGTGTCCAGAACATCCAGGGCGCTGAATACCAGCTCTGGAATCTGTCCGATTTTGGGCCAGGGCCAGTCGAGGTCCAGCTGCAGGGGCTGCCGGAGGGGGAGGCGGTCGCCCCCCCCCGCGCGCAGACAGCCCAGAGCGAACTCTCCCCGGTAGGGCCCCCCCTGGAAGGGTGGGTCTCCTGGGCGATGCTGGGGCTGGTAGCAGCCGCCGTGTTGGGGGTCGCCGGGGTCGCGATCCAACGGGGCGTTTTTGCCAGGGCAACGGCGCAGGCCGATCTGCGCAGTGCACGGGAGCAACTGCTCACAGAGCTGGCCCTGCTCGACGACCGTCACGCCCAGGGGCAGTTGCCGGAGGGAGAGTGGTTGCGCCAGCGTGCTGCAACCAAGGCGCGGCTGCTTGACCTCCTGCGCCGTCTCGAACGTAGTTGACCAGCCCGCAAGGTCTCGTCTGCCAGTCGGCTGGCATCCAAGGAGAACGAGGAGGAGAGAAAGATGCAACGGAGCCTCATGGCATGGCTGTTCCTTCTGTTGTTGGCGTTGCTGGCAGGCTGTGCGCCGACGCCGACAGCCCAACTGGGCCTGCCCGGCGAACGGGGGCCTGCGGGCCCTCCTGGCCCGGCTGGCCCGCCAGGGGGGATCGGCGCACAAGGCCCCCCCGGCCCGCGCGGCGAGCCAGGGCTGGACTACAGTGCACCCACCTATGTGGGCAGCCATTCCTGCCAGGAATGCCACACCGAGCTGCACGACAGCTACCGGGGCACAGGCCATGCCTGGGCGCTCTCCAAGATCGTCGACGGCAACGCTCCGGCGTTCCCTGAATCGGAGCTCCCCGACCCACCGGCAGGCTATACCTGGGACGACATCCAGTATGTGATCGGCGGGTATGGGTGGATGGCACGGTTTGTCGACAAGCAGGGCTATCTGCTGACCGGCGACGCCGATGCCACTACCCAGTACAATCTGAAAAACCGTTCGCTGGATACCGAGGCCGGCTGGGTCGCCTACGCTGCCGGCGAGCCGGCGATCCCCTTCGACTGTGCGCGCTGCCATACCACAGGCTACGCCGCTGAAGGACACCAGGAGGGGTTGCCCGGCGTGGCCGGCACCTGGGTCGAGGAGGGGGTCGGCTGCGAAAACTGCCATGGGCCGGGCAGCCAACATGTCAACAACCCCTACCAGATCTCTTTGCCGATCGTCCGCGACAGCGAAGCGTGTGGCAGCTGCCACTCGCGCACCACAGCCACGACGATCGAAGCACACGATGGGTTTATCGACCACAACCAACAGTACAGCGAACTCTTTTCGTCCAAAAAACGGATGATGGAGTGTGTGGACTGCCACAACCCGCACGAGACCGTCAAGTACGGGCGGGGGGAGCCAGAACGCTCCACCTGTGAGAGGTGCCATTTCGAGCAAGAAGAGGCGCAAAAGATCACAGACCGCCGCCATGCCAGCTGTGTCGACTGCCATATGCCCAGGATCACCCGCAGTGCGGTCGCCGACCCAGAACGCTTCAGCGGCGACATGCGTTCGCATCTGTTCGCCGTCAACCCGGCTGCCCGTTCACAGTTCAACCGGGACGGCACCGCAGCCGAGCCGTACATTGCTCTGGCCTTTGCGTGTCAAGGCTGCCACAACGCAGAGGGGCGGGCCCCGCTGCTGGAAGAGGCGCGCCTGCTCGAAGTGGCCACTGGCTTCCATGACCCGGCCTTGGCAGGGAGTGAAAACAGACCATGAACGTGCGCAACTGGGGATGGATCGTGGGGTGCGTGCTGCTGGCGCTGTGGGGGAGCCAGCCGGCAGCGGCACAGGGCCAGCCGCCTCCCCCCGACGCAGCCTGCCGGCTCTGCCACGCCGACAGCGCTGGAACGATGGCGCTGCCTTCGGGTGAGCTCCTGCATGCCCAGGTTGACCCGGCGGTGCTGGAGCAGTCCGTCCATGGGCTGGAAAGCGCCGAGCCGGTCTATTGCACCGACTGCCACGGCCCGCGCCAACGCTATCAATATCCACACGCGCCGAGCGACGCCTCTGACCGGGCCCAGTACCGGGCTGACACCGCATTGACCTGTGAGCAGTGCCACGACACTGCTGCTGTGCACAACCCGGGCCACCTCCAGGCTACAACGAGCAGCGACCTGCCCAACTGCGTCGACTGTCACGGCGGGCACGCGGTCGCGCCCGCCGCTGTGCTGCGAGCAGACCCGGTCGGAAGCTGCCAGCAATGTCACCAGAGCTATCCCGACGAACAGCTCAGCTGGGTGCATGCCGAAGTGACGGCAAACTTTGGCCCTGGCCAATCTTGTGAGACCTGCCATGCCAGCGTGCCACCGAGCGAAGATGCGCTCTGCCAGAGCTGCCACAGCCTGCTGGCCGGCGACCTGACCCTGGCGTCGGGGGAAAAAGTCAGTCTGCATGTCAACCCGGCCGATCTCGTCCAGTCGGTGCACGGCGAACAGGTGCGGGAAGGGATCCCGTACACGACGCTCCGCTGCACCGACTGCCACCAAGAGCAGGCGCGCCAGGGCTTTCCCCATCCTCAGCCCGACGCTGCAAACCGACGCCAGCGGACGATCGCCCTGCAGCAGGTTTGTCAGGAATGCCACCTGGATGTGTACGAGAGCAACGCCGGCGGCGTGCACGCCCAGCATCTCCGCGATGGCCAGTTGGAGGCGGCCACCTGCACCGACTGTCATGGCAGCCATGCCATCCAGGAGCCTGACCAGCCGCGCGAACGCATTTCGCAGATCTGCGGCAACTGCCATGCGGAGATCCAGAGCCAGTACGTCGGCAGCGTGCACGGGGCAGCCCTGATCGGGGAAAACAACCCCGACGTGCCGGTCTGCACCGACTGCCACGGCAGCCATGCGATCTCCGACCCCACCACAGCGGCCTTCCGGCTCAGTTCTCCCCGAATGTGCGGGCAGTGCCATGCAGACGCCGCCGTCATGGACAAGTATGGGATCTCCACCGATGTTTTCAGCAGCTATGTCGCCGATTTCCACGGCACGACGGTCACCTTGTTCGAGCGTCAGGCGCCCGACGAGGAGACCAACAAGGCGGTCTGCTACGATTGCCACGGCGTGCACAACATTCTGCCAGCGACCGCCGAAAATTCAACGATCATCAAAGCCAATCTGCTCGCCACCTGCCAGCAGTGCCACCCAGGCGCCAATGAGAACTTCCCAGACTCCTGGACGAGCCATTTCCGCCCCTCGCTGGAACACAACCCGCTGGTCTACTGGGTCGATCTTTTCTACGCCGTCGTCATTCCGCTGACCCTGAGCGGGTTTGTCCTGTTCATCGGGAGCGATCTCTTCCGGCGGGTGCGCGAGCATTTCCAGCGTCAGCGAAAGGAGCCAGCAGATGTCTAGCCCCCCCCCACGCAAAGAGTACTACCGCTTCGACCGGTTCCAGCGGGTCGAGCATCTTCTGTTGATCGTCAGCTTCACCACCTTGGCGGTGACTGGCCTGCCCCAGATGTATTCGCTGCAGCCGTGGGCCTCTTTTCTGATCCTGGGCATGGGCGGCATCGAATTTGTGCGCGTTCTGCACCGTCTGGCTGCGGTCGTGTTGATTCTGGGCTCCATCTTGCATTTTGTGGCGCTGGCCTACCGTCTTTTGGTCAGACGGGTGGCCCTCACCCTGCTGCCCGGCTGGCAGGATCTTCGAGATGGGCTGCAGGCGCTGGGGCACAACTTGGGGCTCGTCCGGCAGCCTCCCCGCATGGGGCGGTACAACTTCGGCGAAAAGGTCGAGTACTGGGCGGTGATCTGGGGCACGGTGGTCATGGTGCTCACCGGCTTTATGTTGTGGAACCCGATCGCCACGACCTCGCTGCTGCCCGGGGCCTTCATCCCGGCCGCCAAGGCGGCCCACGGGGGGGAGGCTTTGCTGGCGGTGCTCTCGATTTTGACCTGGCATTTTTACAACGTCCATGTCAAACGCTTCAACCGCAGCATGTTCACTGGCTACATCAGCCATGCCGAGATGGAAGAGGAGCATGCGCTCGAGCTGGAGGCGATCGAGCAGGGCCGGGCAGAGCGCGGCACAGACGCGGCGGCTCTGCGCCGCCGCCAACGAATTTTTGTGCCGGTGGCTGCAGCCATCACCGGGCTGCTGTTGGTGGGGCTCTATTTCTTTGTCACCTATGAACAGACAGCGATCGCGACAGTGCCGCGGCAGCAGGTCGAGGTGTTCGTGCCGGCGACTCCGGTGGCTGAAGAGGTGCATTGACAGCCCCAGGCTGTATGCTCTGGAGCGGGAGCAGTGTGTCTGAATTGCCAGAATGGCTGGAAAAACTGCCAAAGAAAAGGAGGGATGGCCCCTGACAGACAGCACGGTATTTTTTTGTTTTTTTTGGCGTCCTGTTTTGAGGACGCAATGATCTCCGAAGGGGGGTAACCAAGTGAGAACAAGTCGAACCATGACATTGGCACTGCTGGCGGCGACGCTGCTCGTGCTGCTGGCCGCAGGCACTGCGCTTGCCTTGCCGCCAGCGCAGGACGAGCCCGCTGAACCAGCACCTGTTCAGGTGCCATTTCTGGAGGAATGGGGGGCTTCGCCCCACGCCGACCAGAGTGCACCAGCCTTCCGCAACTGGGACGACAGCGAGAGCCAGGAGGTGCCAGAAACCTGTGCAAAATGTCACAGCAGCACCGGCTACCAGGATTTCCTGGGCGCTGACGGCAGCGAAGCTGGCAAAGTCGATGTCCCGCACGCGATCGGCACTGTGGTCGATTGCGTCGCCTGCCACAACGGTGTGACCGTCGACAAAGAGAGTGTCGTCATGCCTTCCGGGCTCGAAATTACCGGTGTGGGAGACGAGGCACGCTGCATGGAGTGCCACCAGGGCCGCCAGTCGACCGTGAGTGTCAACAACGCCATCGCCGAGGCCGCCGTAGACGCCGATACGGTCAGTGAGAAGCTGACGTTCCTCAACATCCACTACTACGCCGCCGCTGCAACCAAATATGGCACGCTGGCCAAGGGCGGATACGAGTACGACGGCAACAGCTACGATGCGATGTTTGCCCATGTCGAGGGGTACGAGACCTGCATCGACTGCCACCAGCCGCACACGCTGGCGCTGGAGTTGGAAGGCTGCGTCGAGTGCCACACCGACGTCGAGTCTGTGGAAGATCTCCGCGAGGTCCGGATGGCCGGCTCGGCGGTCGACTACAACGGCAACGGCGACGTCGAAGAAGGGATCTACTACGAACTGGCCGGGCTGCAGGAAAGCCTGTTCGCCAACATTCAGGCCTACGCCGACGAGATCGCCGGCATGCCGATCGGCTACAGCGCAGAAGCACACCCCTATTTCTTCTACGACACGAATGCCAACGGGGCGCTCGAAGAGGAGGAGATCAACGGCGACAACCGCTATAGCTCCTGGACACCGCGTCTCCTGCAGGCTGCCTACAACTACCAGACCTCCCGAAAGGACCCGGGCGCCTACGTGCACGGCGGCAAGTACATCATCGAGCTGCTCTACGATTCGACGGCCAGTCTGAACGAGGTGCTGAGCGAGCCGGTCGACATGAGCGCCATGCGCCGTATCGACGCCGGCCACTTCGCCGGCTCCGAAGAGGCGTTCCGCCACTGGGACGAGGAGGGCGCCGTGCCGGGCAACTGTGCAAAGTGCCATGCGGCCAGCGGCCTGCCGCTCTATCTGGAAGAAGGTGTGAACATCTCGGCGGAACCTTCCAACGGGCTCCAGTGTGCCACCTGCCACAACGATCTGGCAGAGTTCACCCTGCACGAGGCCGGTGCTGTGAAGTTTCCCAGCGGTGCCACCCTCGACAGCGGCGACCCCGGCACGAACCTGTGCATGAACTGCCATCAGGGACGTGAGTCGACGGTGAGCGTCGACCGCCTGATCGGCGATGCGGGCCCTGACGACCAGGCCGAGGGTCTGCGCTTCCTCAACCCACATTACTTCTCTGCGGGCGCCACACGCTGGGGCACCGAGGCCAAAGGGGCCTACGAGTACGCCGACAAGGAATATGTTGGTTTCTTCGACCACGGCGAAGGGGAGATGAACCAGTGCGCCGACTGCCACAGCGTCCATGGGCTGGAGGTCGATGAAGAAGCCTGCGCCGAATGCCATGAAGAAGTGGAGGACGGCCTTGCCCTGCAAGACATCCGCTACAACTTCACCGACTTCGACGGCGACGGCGACGACGAAGAAGGGCTCTACTACGAGATCGAGCACATGCGAGAGGAGCTCTACGCAGCGATGCAGGCTTACTCTGCTGAAGAGGTCGGCGCTGCTGTGCTCTACGACGGCAACGCCTATCCCTACTTCTTTGTCGACAGCAACGGCAACGGAGAGACAGACGAAGACGAGGTGAACGGAGACAACCGCTTCGCCGCCTGGACCCCACGTCTGCTGCGCGCCGCATACAACTACCAGTATTCGAGCAAGGATCCTGGCGCTTTTGTGCACAACGGGATGTATATCCTTCAGACCCTGTATGACAGCATCGAGGATGTCGGCGGCGACGTGTCGACGATGACCCGGCCGTAGACAACATCGGGGCCCCCTGTTCCCGCCAACAAAAAGCCGGGCGTTCTGCCCGGCTTTTTGTTGGGTAAGGGGCCACGTGTCGGCAGCTAGGGGACGACGACCCGTCGCGGAGGCTGCACCGGCGGCACATAGGTCAGCCACCAAGGATTTGCACCCATGCGGCGGACCGGCGGTTTGATGCCGCTGCCCCCCTCCTGGGTCGTCCAGTCTCCTGCCAGAAAGACCGCCTTCCAATCGGCGGCCTGGAGCGCGTCGCCGGCCAGGCCACGCTCGCGCAGCGCTGCCAAGGTCGCATCGCCGACCTCGCCGGCGCTGCGCACAGCCCCCCAGTCGACGCCTGGGAAACGGACAACGCCGGTCGTCTGCTGCGCCTCGTCCAGGGCCAGCTCCGGCAGGGGCTGGCCAGCCTGTGCTGCACAAAAGCTGCTGAACTGCTCCAAGCTGGCCGCCAGCGCGTGCGACGGCTCTTCGGCCCCCACACTCCAGGGGCAATGCGCTTCGTCGCGCAGCAGGGGGGCCAACACACTGCCCAGCAGCTCGGCGACGAATGCCCGCAGCTGCGCTCCCCCCTCCTGGACGCCGATCACGGCGCCGCCCGCTTCGAAGGCTGCGGGCGCGGCTGCCAGCTGCTCCTGCCAGCTGCTCTCCAGCGCCAGCACAGCTGCGCGCAGCGCCGAACGCTGCTGCCCCGGCGCCCCTTGCTCGGCCAGGAGCTTGAGGGCCGTGTGCAGGATCTGCGGGCGCAACAGGTCTACCGGGTGCACACCGTCGTCTTCGGCCAGCCCGGTACGTCGGCCCGTGGCGATCAGCTGCTGCAACCCCAGCGCCGCAGCTGGCCCAGCGACCAGCGCGGCGTAGCTGTCGGCAAAAATTTCTTCCTCCCAGGCCAGCAGCCACGCCGGCCAGCGGTTCACCATGCCCTCCGCCGCCGGGCTGGCCATCGCCTCGATCTGGGTGTCGAGCTGCGCCGCGTAGTTGACGGTCAGCTGGCGGTAGACGTGGTGGCCGACTTCGTGGGCCACAGCCAGCAGACGCACCGGGTCACCCAGCGCACTGAAGTCGACCCCGATCGCGGCCAGCGGCACATACGGGATCAGACGGATCGTTGGGCTTTTCTGGAAATAGGTGAGCAGCGTGGCGGGCTCGGCCAGTCCATGGCGCACCGCTGGCAGCAGCGCCTGCACAGCCAACTGGTCGGCCAACGCCAGGCTCTCGCGCATGGCCGGCGTCGAATTGGCGACTTCACGATGGCCGAGAGTCCGCAACAACACGTCGAGATCAAAAGAGAGCTGGCGTGTGGTCGCCTCGCTGAGAAAGGCCAGCGGGTATCGGCTGTCTGTCTCAAACCTCCCCCAGGGGCCCAGGCCGGTCTGCAAAAAAGCAAGCTGTTTGCGGGCAAAGGAGGCCAGACAAGAGAGAGCGACCAGCACGCTCTGGCGGCGGGAGATCTCTCCCGCCAGCCTGGAGTCGCCCAGGCCAACAGCCATCTCGATCAAAGCATCTGTCCGAGCAGCAGGGCGATCGGAGGGCAACGATGTAGGCAGCATAGGAATCGTCCTTTTGGTGAATGAGAGGGCTGCTTTTCCAACAGGGAGAAGGGGCCCATAGGTATGCCTAAAAAATATCATGGAACAGACGTGCTGTCAAGAGGGTTCCCCATTTCAAATTTAGAATAGGGGACGACGGAGCGGGCCCTGAAGGCAGGCAGACAGGATCCCGGTGGGGGGGTGTCTCCCGTCAGAGGCGGCGAGCGCAGCAGTGCATGCGGTCTCTGTCCAAAATGGACGTTCTGGGCAAGATTGGCGATACTGAAGGGAGCGGCTGGAGCGGGCGTGCAAAACAACAGGAGAGGCTATGGAACGATTGTTTTTTGGGGTGGCTGCCCTGCTGGGCGGAGTGGCTGTCGGGCTGGGTGCATTCGGCGCGCACGCGCTGCGCGGCCGCATCGACGAGCGGCTGCTGGCCAACTACCAGACAGGCGTCAGCTACATGGTCTATCATCTGCTGGCCCTTTTTGTGGTGGTGCTGGCCCTGGGCCGCTGGCCAGCCAGCAGCCTGCCGGTCTGGAGCGGCTGGCTCTTTGTGGCGGGCATCCTTCTTTTTTCAGGCAGCCTGATTGGCATGGCCTTCACCGGCCAGCGCTGGCTGGGGGCCATCCCCCCGATCGGGGGGGCTGCCTGGATCGTCGGCTGGCTGCTGCTGGCGGCGACTGCCTGGCGCGGCTGAAGCAGGTCGCCCCGCGCCACCCAACCCGACCTCCGGCCCTGGCTGGAGGCACCCACGAAAGAGACGACAATGCGCAGCGACGAAGAGCGGGGCATCTGGTTTGCAGCCGGCTGCTATATTTTGTGGGGCACCATTCCCCTCTATTTTCGACTGTTGGCAGCCGTGCCGGCGATCGATATCCTGGCCCACCGGGCCATCTGGTCTCTGGCGTTTTTGGTGCTTTTGCTCACCGCCCGACGAGAATGGCAGTGGCTGCGGCCTGCCCTGCGTTCCCCGCGCACCCTCTCTTTGTATGCGACTGCGGGGGTCGTGTTGGCCGTCAACTGGTACACCTACATCTGGGCGGTCAACGCCGGTTTTGTGATCGAAAGCAGCCTCGGCTATTTTATCAACCCGCTGGTCAGCGTGCTGCTGGGGGTAGTCGTGCTGCGCGAGCAGCTGCGCCCGGGTCAGTGGCTGGCCATCGCCGTCGCCGCCGCCGGGGTGCTCTTCTTGACGGTCACCTACGGCCAGCTGCCCTGGATTGCATTGGTGCTGGCGTTCACCTTCGGCTTTTACGGTCTGCTCAAAAAACAGGGCAGGCTGCATTCGGCCCAGGGGCTGACCGTGGAGACCGGCACCGTTTTGCTGCCGGCGCTGGCGTTGCTGCTCTATCGGGAGCTGAGCGGCTTTGACAGCCTCGTGCACTACGGCTGGGGCACGACGCTGCTGTTGGTCGCAGCGGGGGCTGTCACCGTTCTGCCGTTGGTCTGGTTTGCCTCGGCAGCCCGTCTGATCCGGCTTTCGTTGTTGGGCGTTTTGCAGTACATTGCCCCCACCTTGCAGTTTCTGGTGGGTCTGCTCATCTTCCGAGAGCCATTCAGCCAGACACGGCTGCTTGGTTTTGCCATCATCTGGCTGGCACTGGGGATCTACACGGCAGAAGGCCTCTGGCAGCAGCGCCATCTCCGCCGGGTCCGGCCCTCTTTGTCTTGAGCCGGTCCTGTCAGCCCCCGCCGCGCGAGCGGAGAATCTGCCCTGTGATCCACTCGGCCTCTTCGGAGGCGAGAAAACAGACCAGCCGGGCTGCGTCGTCAGGCTGGCCCACGCGACGCAGATAGGTTTCGCCGGCGATGGAGTGGCAGAGTGCGGCGCTCATCCACCCTGTGTCGGTGGCACCAGGGTCGACCGCGTTGACGGTAATCCCACGGCCAGCCAGCTCTTTGGCCAGCGTGACGGTCAGGGCATCGACGGCGGCTTTGGTCACAACGTAGGCCAGTTCTCCAACCATGGGCCCCGCCCCTTGGCCGGAGGTCAAGCTGATGATGCGCCCCCCGCGTCTGCGCTGCCACTGGCGGACAAAGGCCTGGCACATCAGCACCGTCCCACGCACGTTGACGGCATAGTGGCGGTCCAGCTGGCTGGCATCCAACTCGTCGAGCCCGCCAGCTTCTGAGTGACAGGCGTTGTTGACCAAGATAGAAGGGGGGCCCAGCCAGCGGTGGGCGGCGGCCAGGATGGCTTCGGGGGCCTGGGGCTGGCTCAGGTCAGCCACCCAGCTGGCCGCCCGGACCCCCAGCTGGCGCAATTCGTCGACCAGCTCGTCGACTGCGTGGGGGGAGCCCCCCAGCCGGGAGATCTGCTGGTCGTAGGGGGGGAAGCTGGTGACCAGCAGGTCGGCGCCCGCGCCAGCCAGCCTGCGGGCGATCGCGGCGCCGATTCCTGCTGGACGGCTGGCCCCGCTGACCACCGCCACGTGGCCGCTGAGGTCAATCTGCATCGAATTGAACCGGCTGGCCGTCGATCACCAGCGACACCGCCGCTTCGTCGTTCATCTGTTTGTAGACCTGGGTGGTGCTCAAGCTGGCATGGCCGAGCCGTTTTTGTACCTCGCGCAGCCCAGCCCCGGTGTTCAGCAGATGGGTTGCGAAGCTGTGGCGCAGCGTGTGGGGGGTTACCGGGCCCAGGATGCCAATTTCTTTGACGTAGCGTTTGATGATCAGCCAGAGCCCCTGACGGGTCAGACGCTGCCCGCGGTGGTTAAGAAAAAGCGCCGGCTCGTCGGCGTGCACCACCAGGGCCGGCCGCCCTTCGGCCAGATACCGCTGGAGCGATTCCTGCACATCCGGGCTGAGCTGCGCCACACGGCGACGCTTGCCGCCCTCTCCACAGACCAGCTGGCCGGTCGCCCCGTCCAGATCCCCCAGATCCAGATTGACCAGTTCGCTGACACGCACCCCAGTGGCATAGAGCGTTTCCAGCAGCGCACTGTCGCGGATCGTCTGCGGCGACAGCTGTCGCCGGGGGGCCGCCAACAGCCGCTCGACCTCCTCGTACGAAATTGTGCGAGGAAGCTGCTTTTTGACCTTGGGTGATTCCAGCAGGGCGGCCGGGTCGTCGACAATCCAACCTTGCTCGGTCAAAAAATCAAAAAAACTTTTGACCGCGGCCACCTTGCGCGCCACCGTCGACGATGCATAGCCGCGTGAACGCAACGCAAAGACATAGTCCTGCGCCACCACCGCTGTCACATCCTGCCACCTCGTCACAAGCCGCCCATCCGTACTCTGATAGTGACGCAGAAAAAGGGCAAGCTGCCCCAAATCGTTGCGATAGGCAGAGATCGTGTTCTCGGAAGCGTCTGCCTCTGCGGCAAGCAACGACAGATACTGTTGAATTTCCTCTTGCATACAACCGTTCCTCCACACCCATCTTGCTCACAGGAGCTCACATTCCGATTGTATGGTACCATTACTTTGCATAAAACAGAAACTGTCCACTGCAACAAGGTGCATTTCCGCCAGAGAGGGCAGATCCGGGGGCAGATCGGCCCAGTTTGCTTGCAACGTTTGATTATGTTACAATTGTGCAGCGATACAGCAAAACGGATCGGCCGCAACAGGTTGGCTGCCGTTGTCTTACAACAGCATGCGCCGGGCAGGAGAATCGATGTTGCAAAGAGGGATGGGGAGGTGGGGCCCACTTCGGCTGACGAGAGCGGGGCAGGTTGCCCAGCGCAGGGTATCTTTGTGGCTGTCCGTGTTGTTGTGGGCGTTGCTGCCGGCCATCCCCTCTCCGCTCCTGGCCGTTGCGCCAGCGGCGGTGACCGCCGCTGACCCGGTGAAGATCATCCCCAGCACCGACAGCAGGGTCGCCCGGATCAACGGGTACGTCGAACCCAACCAGAAACTCGAATACAGTTTATACGCCACGGTCGACGAAGCGATTGCCATCCGGATCAGCGCGGAGGGGAATCGGGCCCAGTTTGAAGTGCGCGGCCGCAACATCAATGCGGTCTACAAAAACATGAACAGCAGCCCCTGGATTGGGACAGTGCCTGAGACGCAAGAGTATCTTGTGACGGTCACCGCCAGCCAGCGGGGTGTGGCCTTCACCTTGACGGTGGTGATGGACGCCGAGCGGCTGTTGAGCACCGGGAGCAGCCAGAGGGTCACTGGCAACGCAGGGTCAGCGAAAGATGCGCGCTACTGGCTGGCAGGGTCAGCTGGCCAGACGCTGCGTGTCCTGCTCTCCTCGCCCCTGCAGACCGCCCAATTTTCCCTGATCGGCGTCGCCGACGGGATCACCTACAAAGCGCGCAACGACGCCCAATACGAATGGTCGGCCGCGCTGCCGGTCACCCAGGACTACCTTTTGGTCGTCTCCTCCTCTGCGGAGAGCGTTCAGTTCACGCTTGAGGTGACGCTCAGCACCCCCCAGGCGGAAGGGATCTCTTTTCCGGCTGGGGGCGGCACCCAGGTGCGCAGCGGTGGAATTACCCCCAGCACCCCGCGGCAGTATTTCTTCAACGCGCCTGCCGGCTATTCTGTCCGGCTGCTGCTGGGTTCCACCCCGCCCAACCAGGTCAATTTTCAACTGTTGGGGCTGACAGATTCGGTCCTTTACAAGGATCTAAGCAACTCGCTGCGCGAGGTTCAGTTCACCTCGCCGATCAGCCAGGACTACCTGATCACCCTGGTGACCGTAGCGCCCGCCAACTACACGCTGGAACTTTCGCTCTCTCCGCTGACCCCGATCGTCACGCCGACGCCGACGTTGTTGCCAACGTCAACCCCGCTGCCAACGCCGACCCCGCTGCCGGTCGGCTGTGTGACCGATGGCATTCTCAACGGCAGCTTTGAGGACAGCGCCTACTGGATCCTGGGCCCGGCGCCGGTGCCTCCCTCCTATGTCGGCACCCCCAAATACGACGGGTTGCGGGCTGTGCGGCTGGGCCTCGATCCTGCCGCGATCCCTGCGCTCCCCAACCAGAAGACCTATTCGTCCATTCGCCAACCCTTCCAGATCTCGCCGATGGCCGGTTCTGCCTCGCTGAGCTGGTGGCGCTTTGACCGGAGCGAGGAGGGCACGCTGGAGACCCTGCCCAGCGGCGTGGCTGTCGACCGCCAGGAGGTGATCCTGCTCAACCTTGACAATTCAACCGCCGGCATCCTCTACCGCAAACGGCTCAACGGCAGCGCCTGGCAACAGTCGACGGTCGACCTGACCGGCTTCATCGGCCGGCCGCTGGTGCTCTACTTCAACACCTACAACGACGACAACGGGCTGCGCACCTGGCAGTACTTAGACAAAGTCGTGTTGACCGTCTGTTACCCGCCGACGCCGACGCCGCTGCCGACTTCCCCGCCGACCGACACGCCGGTGCCGACCGCCACCACAGCCCCCTCTGCCACAGCCCCCGCCACCACACCGACGCCGACCATCACAGCCACCGACACACCGACCTCCAGCCTGACCCCAGCCTCTGAAGAACCGGTCTCCGGAGAACCGGAGGTCCAAATGCAGAACGCACTGGCCCGGCAGGCCAGCCCAGGCTCCGCCAGCGAAGGGCCGACCTTCTTCGAGGGGCTGCTGAACCAGCCGTTTGGCGATCTGCTCGTCTGGGTCGGCATCCTTGTCGGCGGCATCGCCCTCTCGATCCTGCTGGCCTGGCTGCTACGCCCCAGGCGGAGCTAGTACATATTCGTTGATATTGTGACGCACTCTGCTTGAGTGTGCACTCCACAATTCAGCGGAGTGCGTCACATGAATTTGTAGATTTACCTGCGCCGAATGGCTCAACTCCCTCCCCCCGACCGTAGGGGAGGGTTTTTCGACACGCCAGCACACGCTCCCTCTGGCATCCAACGTATGTAGATGCGGCGATCCGCCCTGTCGTGCAGCAACAAGGTGCACCGATGGCGGGGAAATGTAGAGAAAGACCCTCCCTTACGGTCGGGGCTCTGAGCGGTTCACCTGACGCAGCGCCTCCCGCGTCGCCGCCAATTCTTCCGTCAACCGCTGGTTTTCTTTCGCACGCCCATCGGGGCGGATGAATTTAGAGACGGCATGGGACACGCACGACCCGCCCCATCGGGGCGGATGAATTTAGAGACGGCATGGGACACACACGACCCGCCCCATCGGGGCGGATGAATTTAGAGAGGGCATGGGACACGCACGCCCCGCCCCATCGGGGCGGATGAATTTAGAGACGGCATGGGACACACACGACCCGCCCCATCGGGGCGGATGAATTTAGAGAGGGCATGGGACACGCACGCCCCGCCCCATCGGGGCGGATGAATTT
>CAIOHJ010000262.1 GCA_903858085.1 uncultured Chloroflexota bacterium | reverse complement strand
TGTGCTGCGGAGCGGGCGGTCAAATTTGCGTCCGAGCGCGTCCAGCACATGTCCGGGGGCCCAGGCCCCGCATTCTCCGCCCAGACTCGCCACTTCTTTCAAAATGGTGGCGCTCAAATAGGCGTAGTCGCTGCTGCAAAAAAGGCAGCAAAGCTCCAGTTCAGGGGCCATGCCCCCGTTGGCCCAGCCGATCTGTTGCTCGTACTCGAAGTCTGCCACATTGCGCAGGCCACGCACCACCACATCGGCCTTCTGATCGCGCGCGCATTCGACGGTCAGCCCTTTGTAGGTCACGATCTCGAGGTTGGGCAGGTGGGCCAGGGCTTGCTGTGCCAGCTGCAGCCGTTCCGCCGTGTCAAAAAGCAGCTTTTTGGGAGGGGCATCGTAGATCGCCAAAACGACCCGGTCAAACAGCAGGCTGGCCCGCACGGCAATATCGATGTGGCCGTTGTGAATCGGGTCAAAAGTGCCTGGATAGAGCGCGCGTCCCATGAAAATTCCCTTTCCACGCAATATCTATGATTCGGGCAAAAATTGCATAAAGACCTGATTCCCCATCAGGAGGCCGTGGGGAGTGAGCCGGATCCGCTCGTTGTCCACGTGGAGCAGCCCAGCCTCTTCCAGCAGCGCTAGCTCCTGTGCAAACACGGCGGTGGCAGCGACCCCATGCAGCTGTTCGAACCGTCGGTGTGGGACCCCCTCGCGCACCAGCCGCAGGCCGACCATCATGCTCTCCCCCATCGCCAACCGGGGAGAAATCTCTTCGACGAATTCGGTCAGCTTTTCCCGGCGGTGGGCGCGGCGCACATAGCTGGGCACTGGCCTGCGGTTGCCCCACCTGCGCTCCACAAGGCCTTGCGGGCCCTGGCTGCGCAGGTGGCTGTGGGCTCCTGGCCCGACCCCCAGATAGTCCCCGTTGCGCCAGTAGACCAGATTGTGTCTGGACGCAAAGTGCAAGGTTTCGTCAAGGTTGTCTGCGGGCGATCGCTGGCGCGCCCAGTTGGAGACTTCATAATGAAGGTACCCGGCCTGGGCCAGCTGCTCCAGGGTCATCTCGTAGAGCTGGGCGGCCAGATCCTCGTCGGGGGCTGGGACCTGGCCGCTCTTGACCCAGTGAAACAGTGGGGTGTTCGGTTCTACGATCAGGCTGTACAAACTCACATGTTCCGGCGCCAGCGCCACAACCTGGGTCAAGGTCTCCTGCCAGGCTGTCGGGCTTTGCTCGGGCAACCCAAAGATAAAATCCAGGTTGATGTTGGTAAACCCTGCCTGGCGTGCCGCTGCATAGGCCATATAGACATCTTCGACCGTGTGGATACGCCCAAGCCAGCGCAGTTCGTCGGCCCGCAGGCTTTGCACACCCATGCTCAACCGGTTGACCCCAAGGCTGCGCAGCAGCGCAAATCGAGAGCGGTCGACGGTGCCCGGGTTGGCTTCGCTGGTAATCTCGACCTCAGGGGCCAGCCGAAAACAACGCTTCACCCCTTCGAGCAGCTGAAACAGCTGCTCGTCCTGGAGCACCGTCGGCGTCCCCCCGCCCAAAAAGACAGTTTTCACCGTGCGCTCTGCCAACAGATCCGCCCACTGTTCCATCTCCGCACAGAGCGCGTCCACAGTGGGTTGAAAAGAGGCTTCCATGCCCGCGTAGGTATTGAAGTCGCAGTAGGGGCATTTGCGTTCACAAAAGGGGATATGCAAATACAGGCCCAGTTCAGAGAGTTGCAGCATCAGGGTACTCGGCGAAACACCGTTGGGTCGACAGCCATTTCTTTGTTCGACAGCGTTCAACGGTTTTCCAGACGGAAGCCGTGGCCGCGCACAGTGACAATGTAGCGAAATTCATCGTCACATTCTTCGATACGCTCGCGCAGACGGCGCACCAGCGCGTCGATCGCCTGTTCGCTGACTCCTTCGCTGGCGGCCTCCGGCCAGACCGCCTCGACAATCTGGTCGCGCGTGATCACGCTGCCGCCAGAGTCCCACAGCACTTCGATCAGCCGGTACTGGTGCAGGCTGAGGGGGGGATCGACCCAGCTCCCGTTGACAATCACCTGGCGGGTCTCCTTGTCGACGCGCAACCCCTGCTTGTCGCCTTCGACCGAAAGGGGGGCAGTCGCCCCAGCATCGACAAAGGCCAGTTTGAACCGGAGCGCGATCTGCAGTTCGTCCCCATCTTGCAGCGGGCAAGCCATTTTGCTGGAGACCTCCTGGCCGTTGACATGGGTACCGTTTTTGCTGCCCAGATCCTCGACCTGGTAGTGATCGCCTGACCAGCAGACCCGGGCATGGAGGCGGCTGACCTGACGATCGGGCAGGTGAATGTCACAGCCTTCATCGCGGCCGATGGTCAACGGGCGGCTGCGGTCCAGCGGCCAGCGCCGTCCTGCTTCCGCGCCGCGCTGCAACACCAGCATCGCATGCTCTTTGGGTCCTGTTGGGACGGAGGGCTGGTGGCCGGCAGGTGGAGTCGGTTCAGGTCGCATCAGATTCCTCGTCGGTCCGAACCGCCTCTGTCTGCGGGCAATGGATAGGGTTGCACAACACCGCCTCCCCCAATTCGTTCTGACAAAATTTCGCCAACATGGTACAATTCCTTCTGTGCAATTGTGCCCGATTATATCAGAGTTATGCAATGACAACAACGCCGTTCAAACAGCGCTGCGCTCCTGACCGGGAGCCAGGTGAGCCATGTCCCCTGTTCTAGAAACTGGCAAAGTGTTGCGCGGGCGGTACGCCATCCAGGAGTTGGTCGGACAGGGAGGCATGGGGGCCGTCTATCGTGCCAACGACCTGCGTCTGACCGGACGGGTCTGCGCTGTCAAAGAGGTGCTGCCCGGGCTGACCGAAAGCTCGGCCACGCGCGAGGATCTGGAACAGATCGCCGAACAGTTCCGCATCGAAGCCAGCACCCTGGCACGTCTGGACCACCCCAATCTGCCCAAAGTGTCCGACTATTTTTCGACAGCGGGCCGCGAATATCTGGTGATGGATTTTGTAGATGGCCGCGATCTGCAGGAGATCTTGCTGGAGACGGCACGCCGTGGGGAGCGGCTGCCAGAAACGCAGGTGCTTCTCTACGCTGCCCAGCTGCTGGACGCCCTCGAATACATGCATGGCCAGAGCCCCCCGGTGGTCCATCGCGATATCAAACCAGGCAATATCAAAGTCACCCCGCGCGGGACGGTCAAACTGGTCGATTTTGGGCTGGTCAAGGTGCTGCGCACCAACGACAGCCGCACGGTGACAGTCGTACAGGGGCGTGGCACAGTTGCCTTTACCCCCCTCGAACAGTATGGAGGGGACACCGGTTTCACCGACAGCCGCAGCGACCTCTACTCGCTGGCGGCCACCTTGTATCATCTGCTGTGTGGCCAGCCGCCTGCGGACGCCAAAGAACGCTTTCTGAGGCCCGGTCTGCTGGCACCGCTGCGCCAGCTCAACCCAGAAATTTCCCCGCGCGTCGAGCATGCCATCTTTCGGGCCCTCTCGATGCACCCCAATGAACGCCCAAACACCGCCGATGAATTTCGCAGCCTGCTGCTGGGCGCTGTCCAGCAGGCCAATTCGCTGGCTGCACACTTTCCTTTGCTGCCGATACGGTCCCCGGCACGCAGCTGGCGGGCCAGCCTTCAGGAAAATCGTCTGCTGATCGGGCTGGCCACAGCCTTGTTGCTGGTCGCTGTGCTGGTCAGCCTGGTCTGAATCGTCCCTCCGCCAGCGGCTTTCAGAGGTCGCTGGGAACAGGCGGAAAGATGCGACGCCGCTCTGTCGGCGCCGCATCGATGGGGGGAGCAGGCTGGCTGTATCCCTCGGCGGCCGCCCCCCCTTCGGCGGCCACAACAGCTGCCAGCGGTTCTTCGCTGCGCTGCACACCCCAGGCGATCAAGGCCAGGGGCACACAGCTGAAAAGCGCTGCGACCCCGCCCCAGAGCAGCAAAGCGGTGACCCCGACCGCCTGCGCCTGAAGTTGCCCGAACCAGCCAGACAGAAAACCGGTCGCCACCCAAAGCCCAGAGACCCCCTGGCCTGTCCCTCCCAAAACGCCTTCATTTCCGGCCATCTGCCAACCAATTCCGACCCTGCCATCGGCGACAATCCCCACCCCCAGCAGCCCAAGCAGAGCTGGCACGCCTACGCTGGTCACCAACCCGGTCGTATCGTTCAGCCTGGCCCGAAGATCGACCACATAGGTGAGCAAGGGCAGCATCGCGCCAGCCACCAGACCAGCCAGCAAGGCTGGCAGCGTTGGCACAAAGGGTGCCAACGCCAGGCCAGCCACTGCCCCTGCCACGACCCCGCGACCGACCAGAACTGGATTGCTCTGCCCGGTGACAAACCAGGTATAAAAGAGGGGTAAAATTCCACCTGCAACCGCCGAGAGGATCCCGTTGACACTCCCACGCATCCCCCCCAAAGGCCCCAACGCTTCCAGCTGCAGCGGGTTTGCCCACAGCCAGCCGGGGACTGCCGCCACCAACAACAGGCTGCCCACCACAGTCAGCAACGGACGGCGGTCGGCCGGCAGCCGGGCCACTTCCCCCGCCGGCGGACGGCGAGGTGCCCAAACGACCAGCGCCACGCCCCCTACAGCAGCAGCCAACAAAAAGACAACGCCTGTTCCGCCGGGGTCGACAAACCCGTTCCCCAGGTTCAAGTTGCGCCCCAAGGCTGCCAACCACCCCCCACCCTGCACCCAGTTGCCAGCCAGCGGATAGATCACCCCGCCGAGCAGCAGTGCCAGCAACCAGGGCGCCAAAGCAGGTGCCCGGTCGAGCAGCACCATCACCGGCAGCAGGGTCACCACAAAGAGCCAGGGCAGCTGGCTGAAAAACAGCGCGTAGACTGGGGCGGTCAGCTCGCTGCCCGACAAAAACCAGCCGCTGAGCCCCGCCGCACCCCAGCCCGTCCCCCAGTTGGCTGGCAGCGGGCTCCACTCCCAGACCAGCGCGCTCAGCTCTGGCCTCACATAGACCAACCCAATGCCGCCAAAGTGCAAGGCAAAGCCGACAGCCCAGTAGGCTACAGCCGCCAGAGCGCAGGCGACGAGAGCGCCCAAGGCAATCTCCCAGGCCCGTTCACCCTCCAGAGCGGCCACGCCGATCAGGAGTAACCCGACCGGCACCAGCAGAGCCATCGACGTAGCCACCAAAACCCAAAGAACAGAAGCTGGCGTCTCGACCAGCGCAGCCGTCAGATGCTGGGCCAGGGCCCAGCCGGATCCTCCATACAGGAGCACACCCGCAACGACTGCCAAGGTCAAAGTCAGACGGATGAGAAGGGATCGATTCATAGCGACAACCCATGTGAAGTGTTTACAATGGACCCACTGACGGCAAGGGCGTCCGACTGCTGTTCGGAGGAGGCGGAAGGGTAGTCAGCTCGCGCGTCCTGGCTAAAGGGGAGCAAGGCGCTGAGCTTTACCTCTTTCTGGGAGACCACGTCCACGCGTACTTGCCGTAATTCCAACACTCGGCGCCTGGTTTCAAAATCGACCTGCTGCAAGCTGGCCTGGATACCTTCAGCGAACTGGACCAGCCCTTCTTCGTCAGCCTGTGAAGGCAGGGGTACATCAACCGCAATCCAATCTTCTTGGG
>CAIOHJ010000261.1 GCA_903858085.1 uncultured Chloroflexota bacterium | reverse complement strand
TTGCTGGAAAGCTACATTCAGTACAAGCGGATCAACGAGTTCGACGCAGTCCGTCTGCGCCCGCACCCGCACGAATTTGTGATGTACTACGGCGTATAAGGATGCCCCCTACGGGCCACAGTTCAACACCCGTGCCCGGCCTGTTGGCCGGGCACGGGTGTTCGCTTGTCAGCTCTATGCTGCTGGCCAACAGGGTAAACACGCCTCTGCCCGGCTGGCGAGGGTATCTCGCCGGAGGACTCGATGAAACCTGACTACAAACCGGAAGATCTGGCCCGTATCGACGAAGTGATCCGGCGCAACGACATCCGTTTCATTCGTCTTCAATTTTCTGATATCATCGGCAGCTCCAAACAGATCACGATTCCAGTCGATCACTGGGACAACGCTGTAATGAACGGCGTCTGGTTCGACGGCAGCTCGATCGAAGGGTTTGCCCGGATCGCCGAAAGCGACATGTATCTGCGCCCCGATCTGGACACCTTTATCGTGATCCCCTGGGAAATGGACCTGTCGACCGCTCGGGTAATCTGCGACGTGCATATGCCAGACGGCACCCCTTTTGCAGGGGACCCCCGGTATGTACTCAAACGCCAGCTGACCAGAGCCGCCAGGCTCGGTCTGGACTACCATGTCGGCCCAGAGCTGGAATTTTTTCTGTTCAAAGTACATGCCAACGGCAATCTGCTGCCCCTGACCCCGCACGACGAAGCCGGCTATTTCGACATCAGCACCGATCTGGCACACAGTGTCCGGCGCCAGATGGTCGACGCGCTGACGGCGATGGGGATCGACGTAGAGGCGTCGCACCATGAGGTGGCCGCTGGCCAGAGCGAGATCGACTTTCGCTACGGCCCGGCGTTGACCGCAGCCGATTCTGCCATCACTTTTCGGACCACCCTCAAGGCGGTGGCACAGAAAAACGGGCTGCACTGCACCTTCATGCCCAAACCGATCGCCGGGGTCGCAGGGTCGGGCATGCATGTGCACCAGAGCCTGTGGGCACTGGACTCGGGCGAGACAGCCATGTACGACCCGGAGAGCGACTATGGGCTGAGCCAGACCGCGTTGCACTTCATCGCTGGCCAGCTGGCCCATGCACCCGCACTCACCCCCCTTCTGGCCCCGCTCGTCAACAGCTACAAACGGCTGGTGCCCGGGTACGAAGCACCCGTCTATATCTCCTGGGGGCGTACCAACCGCAGCGCCCTGATCCGCATCCCACGCATCCCTCCCGGCCGACACAAGAGCACCCGCTGCGAGTTGCGCTGCCCTGACCCGAGCTGCAATCCGTATCTGGCCTTTGCCGTCATGCTGGCAGCCGGGCTGGATGGGATCGAAAACCGGCTGGAGCCGCCGCTGCCCGCCGAGGAAGATCTCTATCATATGGACGGCCTGCGCGCCGGGCTGGAAATGTTGCCCGGAGATCTGGGCGACGCGCTGGCTGCGCTGAAACAGGATGAGGTGATCCAGGACGCGCTGGGTCAGCATGTCTACGAACGCTTTGTCGAGGCCAAAACGGTCGAATGGGGAGAGTACCAACGCTGCGTGACACAGTGGGAGCTGGACCGCTATTTGAAGCTCTATTGATGCTGCCGGGGTCGCTGCCGGAGCAGCCGCCATGATCGCCGCCCGACCGCTCCAGACAACTGCGTTTCGATGAAGCACATCTCTTTCAAGGCTGCATTCCCGCTGGCCGGGTTGGTTCTGGCAGCCGGGCTCGCCCTGCGTTTCTGGCAGATCGGAGACGCCGGCCTCTGGCTGGACGAAGCCTTCAGCCTCTGGATGGGAAGCCAGAGGCTGACAGAGATGGCTGGCTGGCTGGCCCGGATCGACCAGCATCCCCCTCTTTACTACGCGCTGCTGCATGGCTGGCTGGCCGGGGGCAGCGGGGAAGGTTGGGTGCGTGCATTTTCGGCGCTGTGCAGCGTGGCCACGATCCCGCTCTTTTATGCGGCAGTCCGGCTCCTGCAGGGACCCCAGACTGCGCAGGTGGCGGCGTTGATCCTGGCCGTGGCCCCCTTCCATGTGCGTTATGCGCAAGAAGCGCGCATGTATGCGTTGCTGACTTTGCTGGTCGCGGCCGTGCTCCTCTGTCTGGCC
>CAIOHJ010000260.1 GCA_903858085.1 uncultured Chloroflexota bacterium | reverse complement strand
ACGAAGCTGGTCTGTCCGCCGTTGCCGGAGCGTCCTTTGGTGCGGCGGGCCTTGCAGCAGCGGCTGGAAGAGTGGCATCGCCACCGGTTAATTCGGGTTGAGGCACCGGCTGGGTATGGCAAGACCGTGCTGGGTGGGCAACTGGTGCAGCAGGTAACGGCTGGAGAGCCCAGCGCGCGTGCGGTATGGCTCTCTTTGGACGAAAACGACGATGAGCCGGTTAGTTTTCTGATCGCACTGGCAGCAGCGTTGTCAGCGGTAATCCCGGCGACGGCAGAAACGGCGACCGCTGTGGCGTTGAGCCAACGGCCTTTTCTGCAGTCGTTGCATCTGCTGTTGGGGGGGCTGACCGAGAGCCCGACCAGGACGTTGGTGGTCTTGGATGATGTGCAACGGCTTCAGCATCCTGAAGTTCACCGCCTGCTCTTTTATGCGCTCGAGCGCAGCCCGGACCAGGTCTGCTGGGCTTTGTTATCGCGCCAGGCGCTGCCGTTTGCAGTGAGCAAATGGCGCGTGCAAGGGGACCTGCTGGAGGTGAACAGCGCTGACCTGCAGCTGCAGAGTTCAGAGCTGGCAGAGTATCTGGCGTTGACAGGTGATCTGGTGCTGGAGGGCGAGGCCCTTGCGCTGCTGGAAGAGCGCACCCAGGGCTGGCTGGCGGGTGTCCAGCTGGCGCTGCTGTCGCTGCAGCAGCAGCGCATCCCGAGAGAGGAGATGCTGTCCTGGCTGGGGGAGCACCTGCATGGGGACAACTTGTTGGTGGCCGAGTATCTGACTGCAGAGGTACTGGCACATCTGCCCGAGCCGATGTACACATTTTTACTCAAATGTTCGATTTTGGACCATCTCCATCCAGAACTCTGCCAGTTTGTCAGTGGGTTTGCACAGTCAGAAAATCTGCTGTTTCAAGCGGCCAGCGGGCAGCTGTTTTTGCAGCCTCTGGATTTGCGTGGGGAGTGGTACAGGCTGCATCAGCTCTTTCGCGAGCTGCTGCAAAGGTATTTGCGTCGGCACTTTGATGCTGCGCAGGTGAAACAGCTCTACCGTCTGGCTGCAGACTGGTACGAACGGCGTGGAGACTTTGTCGCGGCGCTGCGCTGTTTGGTGGATGGGAAACTCTCTGGTCTGGCTGCCGAGTGGGTGCAGCTTCGTTCGCGCAGCGCGCTGTTGCAGCATCGCCTGGTGGAGCTGAGGCACTGGTTCGAGCTGCTTCCTGAGAGCGAGTTTGTCGAGCGTCCCCAGCTGATGTTGGATCGGGCATGGCTGTTCTGTTTAATTGCATCTCCATCTCTGGAGCCAGCGCTTGTTGATCTGGCAAAGCTTCTGAAGTCAGCCCCTGCTGTGCCGCAGCAGTGGCGTGACGAATTCTCTATCCAGCAGCTGGTGGTGCGCTACTTCAGTGTCCAGCGCGATGGTCTGTATGAGCAGACCTTGCAGGGGGTGGCTGCGTGTGCGCCAGAGAGCCATCTGGCGATCGGCTGGGGGCATACAATTTTGGCGTTGGTCAAAGATGGGGTTGCTGCTCAAGTGTCTTTGTCCCATGCCGAGCGGGCGTTGGCGGCCTTTACCGACGCGCAGATGCGTGTGAGCCAGATCTTTGTGCTTGGCATCCAGGCTGCTTTGTTTCGCGGGATGGGGCAGCCGCAGCGCTGCATGGCAGTCTGCCTGCAGGCCTTGAAGCTGCTGGAGGCTGAACAGATGTCTTCCGTCGCAGAAAACAGGGGGATTTTCACCTTGATGCTCGGCGAAATCTGCTACTGGAAGAATGAGATCGGGGCGGCTCGCCACTGGTACGAACAGGCCTGGCAGGACAGTAAACTCTACGACGACCCGTCGATCACGCTTCAGTCGATGGTCTGCCTCGAACTGTGCGGTCTGGCGGATGGCACCCTCCAAGAGCTCCCGTCGCCTGCGCAGTTGGCGCAGGAAGAGCAGTTGTGGCAGAAGGCCGAGCTCTTTGTGTCGATCGGCAGCAAGGCAAGCATTGTCTACTGGCAGGTGCTGCGTTGGCTGGCCCACAACCGGCCGGAAGACGCCTGGCGTGCCTACGCGCAGCTGAAATTGGAGCCAGCGGATTTGACGTTGACCGCACCGGATTCTGTCTGGCTGGCCTACCTGACAGCGACGCTGGGCTGCGGCCGCAGCCTGTCTGAAAGCTCGAAGTGGCTGCAACAGCAGCTGGCGCGGTCCCGCTCGATGGGCTTTTTGTCTGTACAGGTGTATCTGGAAATTTTGAGTGCGCGCCATCAACAGCGTATTGGCAACCACCAGAGGGCTCGCTCGCTGTTGCGCCAGGCCCTGCACGGGGTCGAGCAGATGGGGTATGTGCGCATGGTGCTCGATTTCCCTGGGCTGCAACCCGTGTTGAATGTGCTGGACACCAGCTACTCGCGGGCGTTGTTGGCCCAGCTGGCAGTCCAGACGGATCGTCTGCGCAGCCAGCCGGGGATAACCGACCAGGAAAGGTCCGTCCTTTTTTTGCTGGCCGGCGATCTCAAGCTGGCTGAGATGGCCGACCAGCTGGCGTTGGCACCCAGTACGGTCAAGTGGCATATGCACAAAATTTACACCAAGTTGCAGGTCAAAAATCGTCGTCAGGCAGTTGCCAAGGCGGTGAAGCTGGGGTTGTTGTAAACGGTGTGGACAACACCGGGTAGGCCTGCTGGAAAAAAGTGTGTTGGACAGAGGACAGCAACAAACAATTGGTCAAAAGGAGCGTGTGGGATGTTGCGAAGCTTGCGGATTGTAGTCTGGGTGGTGGGGTTGCTCTTTGTCGCCGGGTGTGCCGGGAGTGTGCCGGCTGCGGTGGAGGGAGGGGGCGGTGAAAAGCCGCTGATCCGGCTGATTGCGAATACCTGGCCTGCGTCGGAGTTGAATGTGAACGTGGCGGCGATTTTGCTGCGCGACCAGCTGGGCTATCCGGTGGAAATTATCGATCTGGACGAGCAGGCCCAGTGGGATGCCCTGGCGGCGGGCGACGCAGATGCCAGCCTGGAGGTATGGCCCTCGGGGCACGGCGAACGCATGGCCCAGTACATCGACGAGCAGAAGGTCGTCGAAAACGGGGGAGAGCTGGGGGTGGTCGGCAAGATCGCCTGGTACATTCCCCAGTATGTGGTCGACGCCAATCCGGCGCTGGCCAGCTGGGAAGGTCTGGCTGCTGCCGAGGCGGCTGGCCAGTTTGTGACCGCCGAGACAGGGGAAAAAGGGACGTTTTTCGCAGGCCCGCTTGGCTGGACCCAGTATGACCAGCAGATCATCGACAATCTGGGGCTGAACTTTCAGGTGATCAACACCGCTTCAGAAGAAGCCCTGCTGGCCCAGATGGACTCGAAGTACCAGCGCCAGGAGCCGGTGCTCTTTTATTTCTACACCCCGCACGCGGTCTTCACCCGCTACGATCTGGCAGAGGTCACACTGCCCACCTGCACCCAGGAAGAACATGCAGCCAAGGTGACAGACGGTGCGGTCGACTGTGCCTACCCGGATGACCGGCTGATCAAGATCTTCAACCCCAAGCTGCAGCAGAGCGCGCCGGATGCCTATGCACTGCTCAAAAAGTTTAACTACACCACCGACGACCAGATCGAGATGTTGGGGATGTTGGATCAGGGGATGGCGGTCGCTGAGGCTGCGCAGGCCTGGGTGGACGCCCACAGCGATCTCTGGCAGAGCTGGCTGGCGGAGTAGGCCGCTGCTTTCAGCGGGGGAGAGGATCGTGTAGTCGTGGGCAAGACCCAGATCGCCTGTCACAATCTTTGGAAGATCTTCGGCCCGACACCGGAGCGGGTCGCGGCTGAAATCACCGTGCAGCGCACGCGTGCGGAAATTTTGCAGACGACCGGCCATGTGTTGGCTGTGCGTGACGTGACCTTTGAGGTGACGCAAGGCGAGATTTTTGTGGTGATGGGGCTTTCGGGCAGTGGGAAATCGACCCTGCTTCGCTGTCTTTCGCGGTTGGTCGAGCCGACGCGTGGAACCGTTCTGGTGAATGGCGAAGCGGTGACGGGCATGGACGAGCGGCAGCTGCGGCAGCTGCGTCGGCACAAGATGAGCATGGTTTTCCAGCGTTTTGGCCTCTTCTCGCACCGGCGTGTGCTCGACAACATTGCCTACGGGTTGGAGGTGCAGGGGATGGCCAAGGCGCAGCGGCTGGCCCGGGCTCGGGAAATTCTGGAGCTGGTGGAGTTGACCGGCTGGGAGAACCATTATCCCCACGAACTGAGTGGTGGGATGCAACAGCGGGTGGGGCTGGCCCGTGCGCTGGCGGTCGACCCAGAGATTCTGCTCTGCGACGAGCCGTTCAGCGCATTGGACCCCTTGATTCGCCGGGATATGCAGAACGAACTGCTCCGTCTGCAAAAAAATGTGCGCAAGACGATCGTGTTCATCACCCATGATTTTCTCGAAGCGATTCGGCTCGGCGACCGGATCGCCGTGATGAAGGATGGCGAGCTGGTCCAGGTAGGCACCCCGGAACAGCTGGTGGCCCATCCGATCAACGACTATGTGCGGGAGTTCACGCGCGATGTGCCGCGGGTGAAAGTGCTCACTGCACGCAGTGTGATGCGGCCTGTGCATGCCAAGGATCTGCTGATCGGCCATGCCATTGCGATCGATACGACCCTGGAGGCGTTGATTCCGCTGACTGTCGACAACGAGGCTGGGCTGGCGATCGTCGACGAGCGGGACGATCTGGTCGGCTTTGTCGACCGCAGGGCTGTGATGCTGGCGCTGGCCGAGCGCGACGCAGGCAGCTGATGTCCATGTTGCGGTCGAGTCTGTCGCGGAGAGGGGAGCCAGCCTGGCAGCGTCGGCTTCCTGTCGGGCTGGCTGCCCTGGCTGTGCTGCTGCTGCTCTACCATCTGTTTGGTCAGTCGCTGGGCGAGTTTCCGGCCACCTGGAACTTGCAGCTGCGCGAGCCACTTGACGCGTTCAAAAAGTGGTTGGTTGGCAGCCGGTCTGTGAACCCGTTGTTTCTCTATGGCTTCGACCCGCTCAGCGGCGGGGTCGAGTGGGTGATCCGTCGGGCGGAGGAATTCCTGCTCTGGCTGCCCTGGCCGACGGTGGGGGGGCTGCTTTTTTGGGTGGGGCTGCGTGTGGGAGGCGTGCAGTTGGGGCTGCTGGCCATAGGATGCCTTGGGTTTATGGGGGGGGTAGGGCTCTGGGATGCCAGCATGCAGACGTTGGCGTTGATGGTGGCGTCGGTGTCGCTTGCCCTGCTCGTCGGAATCCCGCTGGGCATCTGGTCTGCACACAGCGACCGCGGGGAAGCTGCGTTGCGTCCGCTGCTGGACGGGATGCAGACCCTGCCGGCCTTTGTGTATCTCATCCCCGTGGTGCTGTTTTTTGGCATTGGGCGTGTCCCGGCTGTGATCGCTGCGGTGATCTATGCGATTCCGCCGGCTGTGCGTCTGACCAGCCTGGGGTTGCGCCAGGTTTCTGAAGAAGTTGTGGAGGCGGGGAGGGCGTTTGGCTCTACCCCGCGTCAGCTGCTCTACAAGGTGGAGATTCCGCAGGCGCTGCCGTCGATCCTGGCGGGGGTCAACCAGACGATCATGATGGCGCTGAGCATCGTGGTGATCGCCGCCCTGGTTGGCGCGGGCGGGTTGGGGACAGTCGTGCTCAAGTCGCTGCGCCAGCTGAAGGTCGGTGAAGCGTTGGAGGGGGGGCTGGCGATTGTCGCGCTGGCGATTTTGCTGGACCGCCTCACGGCAGCGGTCCGCCGCAGCGACGATGCGGGCCGTGGCGCTGCGGTGGTGCGGCGGGGCTGGCTCCTCGAAGGGGGCGTAAAGGGGCTGACGTTTGGCTGGAGGGCGCTGCCTTCGCCGGTGCGCCGACACGGCTGGCTGTGGGGGGGGCTGCTGTGGGGGAGCGCAGTCAGCGCGCTCTGTTGGGCGTTGGGCTGGGTTGATTTTCCCAAGGAGTGGAATCTATCGTTGGCGGGGCCGGTGGATGGCGCCGTCCGGTGGGCGCAGCTCCATCTCTACCGGATTGGGGAGAGCGGTTTCGGCACGGGGCCTGTGAGCGACTTCATGTCGCTCTACATTCTGGCGCCGCTGCGGCAGCTCTTCGCCGAGCTTCTTCCCTGGCCGACCCTGGTGTTGTTGGCGGCTGCGGCGGGAGCGGCGGTGGGGGGAGGCTGGCTGGGTCTTGCCAGCGGGAGCAGCCTGTTGTTGTTGGGCGCGCTGGGGATGTGGCAAGGAGCGATCGACACCTTTACCCAGGTTGTGGTCGCTGTGCTGCACGTGTCGGTGATCGGGATCCCGCTGGGCATCTGGGCTGCTCGCAGCCCATGGGTGGACAGGCTGCTGCGTCCGCTGTTGGACCTGCTGCAGACCATTCCGACCTTTGTGTACCTGGTGCCTGTGATCATGCTCTTCAATCTGGGCCGTGTACCAGGGGTGATCGCTTCGGTGCTTTATGCGCTGCCGCCGTTGATCCGGCTGACGAGGCTGGGGATCCGGCAGGTAGATGAGACAGCGGTCGAGGCAGCCACCGCTTTTGGATCGACGCCGCACCAGCTTTTGACCAAGGTGCAGCTGCCGCTGGCACTGCCACAGATCCTGTTGGGGGTCAACCAGGCGATCATGATGGTACTTTCCATGGTGGTTGTGGCGGGCATGGTCGGGGCGCAGGGGCTGGGGCTGGAAGTGGTCGATGGCATGCAGAACAACCGGATGGGTCAAAGTGTGGAGGCTGGGCTGGCGATTGTGGTGCTGGCGGTGCTTCTGGATCGCCTGACCCAGGCGCTGGCCAGGCGATAGGGGCAATTTCGTGCAAAAGCGATGGATCTTGTGGGGGATTGGGTGGCTGTGGGGGCTGTGGGGGCTGTGGGGGGTGCCGCTGTCTGCTGCGGCGCTTCTGCCGGGGGACACACAGCGGGTTGGCCAGCCTGACAGCGGGCTGGTGGCTCGCACGGCGCTGAGCCAGACATTCTTTTTGCCGGCGGTCGCCAATGGGGTCAGCAGTGTGACGGAGCCCCCTGCCTTTCCGGTCGATATTCGCGACAAAGAGAGCGTGACGGCCTTTTTTCGGGCCTACTATCAAGACGTGCCCCGTGTGGAGATGGGGTGGACGGGAGAGCTGACAAGCTGCAGAGCCGGGGAGATCTCTGCGGCCTATCGGCAGGCTTTGCTGGATCTGGTCAATTTTTTGCGGAGTATGGCGGGGGTGCCAGACAACGTGCTTTTTGTGGAGCAGTACAACACCCCGTCACAGCAGGCTGCGTTGATGATGAGTGCCAATCGTCAGTTGAGCCACAGCCCTTCTCCCAGCTGGCTCTGTTACAGCAGTGCAGCGGCTGAAGCGGCTGGCAAATCCAACTTGTCGCTCTGGTGGGGAAACCAGGAGCATGGCATCAAAGCGCAGATGCGCGACACCGGCGACGGCAACACAGCCGTTGGCCATCGTCGGTGGATTTTGTGCCCGACCACCCAGGAGATGGGGGGCGGCAACGTGCCGGCCCAGGGTGAAAACCCGGCTGTGAACGTGTTGTGGGTCATCGACGACCATCTGTGGGGGCCGCGGCCGCCGGTGCGGGACGAGTTTGTTGCCTGGCCTCCCAGCGGCTATGTGCCAGACGATCTTGTCTATGCGCGCTGGTCGTTTATGCTGCGCGACGCCGATTTTACGGAAGCTACCGTCAACGTGCGTTACCAAGGTGTGGCGCTGCCGCTGCACGTGGAGGCGATCCAGAGCGGCTACTGTGAGAACACCTTGGTCTGGGTCCCGGAGCTTCCCTGGGAGAGGCTGGACAGGGCTGAAGAACATCGCTTCGTCGTCGAGATCGTCGACGTAGAGATTGGCGGCGCCCGCCAGAGCTACACCTACGACGTGCTGCTCTTTTTTGTCGAATGATGGTCATGCCAGGCCAGCCATTCTGTAATGAAAGGATCGTCTGTGGACATTGCCAGGCTGTACGAACTGCAAAAGATCGACACCCATCTGGACAAAGTGCGTCGGCGGGTGGCCCAGATTCGCCAGAAGCTGGGGGAACCGCAGGAGCTGTTGCGGGCACGTGCCGCTGTCGACGAATCGGCTGTTGAACTGGAGCAGGTGCGTGCCCGTCAGCTGGACGCTGACCTCAATGCCCGCCAGCTGTTGGAGCGCATCCGGGAGAGCGAAAAACGGATGATGAGTGGGCAGGTGCGCAACGCCAAAGAGCTGGAAGCGCTGCAGGCCAGCATCGAGTCGATGAAACGGCAGCGCAGCCAGGCCGACGACGACGCGCTGGCTGCGCTGCAGCGCAATGAGGAGCTTCAGCAGCTTTTGGCTGGCCAGCGGGCTGCGTTGAGCCGTCTGGAAGGTGACTGGCAGACCCAGAGTCAGGCATTGGAGCAGGAAGAGCTCAAATATCGACGGATGTACAGCCAGCTCAAGCAACAGCGTCAGGGGATGACCGAGCGGCTGGATGGGGCTGCTCTGGCGCTCTACAGCCAGCTGCAGGAGCGCAAGGCTGGGGTGGCGGTTGCTGCGGTCCAGAATGGGCTGTGCAGCGCCTGCAACGTCTCGCTGCCGACCGGCGTAGTCAGCAACGCCCGGATTGTGGAGGGGTCGCCGGTCTACTGCCCGAGCTGTGGCCGTGTTTTGTTTGCCAGCTAAAGAGCGGGCCGGCTTGTTCAGCGGCTGATCTGGGGCAGATAGAGCGAAACAGGCCAGCGCACACGGAGAGGCACGACCTCGACCTGTTCTGCGGGCACGTTGTGGTGGTGCAGCAGCAGCAGTGCTGGAGAGCCAGCGCCGCCAGCAGGGGTCCACTGTGCCTGCACCGAGGTGCCCGGCTGGTCAAAGATCAGCGGCTGCTGCAAATAGTTTGCCGCAACGGTGAGGGTCGGGCGGGCCAGGTCGAGGGTGCGGGGCGGGGTACGGTCGACGAGCGACTGGGGAGCGACGCCTCCAAAGGCGCGGTGGTAGCTTTCCGCCCACCAGGTGATCTGGCTCTGGCCTGGGGGCAGGTTGAGTTCTGCCAGCCGAACGGACAGCACCATGACTCGGCTGCCGAAGGGGCGCAGATCTGCCCGGCTGGCGTCGAGCCGATTGAGCGGCAGCTGCACAGCAAGCTGCTGGGTGTGCAAATTCTCGATCGCGCTGACAAAGGTGTCGCCCAGCATCTGGTCCGACGTGTACCCTTCCTGGCTGCTGTTGAAGAGGCGGTAGTCGCTGGTTCCATCGCCGTCGATGTCGAACAGGAGATTGAAATAGACCAGGTTGGGGGTTGTCCAGGGGGCATGGGCAGCGATGCCGAAGTGCAGCAGCGCAGCCTGGGGGCTGGCGAAGTTGTCGATGGCGACCCCGATCTGGCTGATGTCGGCGCTGTCGTAGAGGTCGACAGCGCCAGCAGGCAGGGACGCTGGGCGTCCGTTGGGGCTTTGAAGTTCAAGCTGGAAGAGACTGGCCAGCGAAACCACGGCGGTGGGGGCTGTGCCGCCGGCCAGGGGAGTGCCAGCCAGGGTAGCGGTTGCAGCAAAGGTTGCATCGCTCTCCAGCGTGCTGGGTGTGGCGCGCATGGCCGAGGCGGCGAACGGAGCGGCGTGCAGCGGGACATGCAGGACGATGCTGGGGCTGTGCAGCGAGCCGCTGGCAGTGCGGAGCGGGCTCTCGGCGGTCTCCAAGGTGACGGAAAAAGAGCGGGTTGCCAGCAGCAGCTCGTGCCCTGCCTCCAACACAAACGAACCGGTATAGTGCCCGGCCAGGCTGATCTCTGGCTGCGTATAGAGCGCAGGTTGGGCGGTGCTGGCGGTCAGGAAGAGGGTGCCCAATGCTGGGGTGAGGTCGCTGCCGGGCGTGAGGGTATAAGAGAGGGTGCGGCTGACGGGCTGGTAGCGGGCGACCAGCTCCCCCAGCGTCTGTCCGTCGGCTCCTTGCAGCGTGGCCTGCCAGACGGCGGTTGTGGGCCAGAGCAAGACATAGCCGCTTTCTTCGTCGAACCAGGCGCCCGCTGCCGGGAGGGTGGAGCGGCCGAGTGCAGCGGCTGTAGCGACCAGCTGCACCGGCACGGTGGCTGTGCCGTCGGCGGGCAGCCGAACCGGGGAGGCAGGGAGGGTGACGCTGACGCCTGCCATCTCTGTGATGGCCAGATAGCTGGGGGTGTAGGCCTGCTCGCGGCTGCTTTTGTCGACGAGGCGCAGGGATTGGATGGCCTGGTACTGGTCGAGCACGGCGGGCCGGCCAAAGCTCAGCGAGACCTGGTCTGGCCGCTCGGCGTTGAAAGCGATGGCTGGGGCGTCGAGGGCAGCGGAGAGATCCAGCCGACCAGCGCCGGTGCGGCTGGGGGCGTGGAGGGTGGCGGTGAGGGGGCTGTCGAAGCGAACCAGCGGCCAGGCGGTGTTCATCACCAGCGCTTTGAGGTCGCTGCTGCGCCAATCTGGGTAGCGCTGGCGCAGCAGTGCCAGCGCGCCGGCGACGTGGGGCGCGGCCATCGAGGTGCCGGAAAGACGCAGCGAGCCGCGGCCGCTGCCGCTGGCAGCCGAAAGAATGTTGACGCCCGGAGCGGCCAGGTCTGGTTTGGCCACCAGGTCTGCCGCACGGGGGCCGCGCGAGGAGAAGGGCGCAAGGGTATCGATGGGCCAGGTCCCGGTGGGGGACAGAGCCTGGCCATACTGGGTGGCAGCGACGCTGATCACCCGCTCGCCGTTGGAGGGGCTGCCCAACACAAAGCGGTGGTCGCCGCTGTTGCCGGCAGAAGCCACCACGACCACCCCCAAGGCAGCGGCATTGTCGGCTGCCACCGTCGTGGTGTCGGTCGGCAGGCCGAGCGGCGAACCGAGCGACAGGTTGATAACATCGACGCGGTCGGTGAAATCGCCGTCGCCGTTGGGGTCGACGGACCACTCCAGGGCCAGGTCGACCAGGTCAGAGCTGCCCGAACAGCCGAAGACTTTGAGCGCGTAAAGCTCGGCCAGCGGTGCGACCCCAGGGCCGATGCTCAGCTGGCTGAAGTCGACGTCCTGGTCCCACGGGCCGGTGTAGGGTTGGCCCTCTGCGGTGACCCCGTAGCCGGCCGCAATACCGGCCACGTGGGTGCCGTGGCCGTAACAATCCTGTGGGTCTGGGTCTGGCGTTGGGATCGGGCTGTAGGCTGGCGAACTCGGGTTGGCGTTGTAGAATTCGCCGGCAAAATCATAGCCGCCGACGATTTTGGCGCTGGGAAAGCCGGGCACATCGCCGACGACCGTGCGGTCGTTTTCGGCATAGCCGACGCCGGGCCCGCCAAAGTCCAGATGGAGATAGTCGATCCCAGTATCGATGACAGCGATGCGAATGCCCTCTCCCCGCAGGCCGGCACCCCTCCCCCAGACCTCAGGAATGGACAAAAAGGGGATGCTGGAAGTCGTCGCTGGTTCCTTGCTGAGGATGGGGTGGAGGGCTTTGACGCCGGGCAGGCTGGCGAGCGTGCGTGCCTGCTCTGGGGTGGCCAGGACGGCCACCCCGTTGTACACCCGTTGGGTGCGATAGAGCAGGGGGATCTCCTGCTGCTGGAGGGTGTCGAGCAGGGCCTGTTGCGCCTGTTCGAGGTCGGCCAGATAGCGCTGGGTGCTGGTGCTGGCTGCAGCCACCCCCTGCTCCTGCAGCAGCAAAAAATGCTGTACGGCGGGGGGAGCGGTGAGCTCCAGCAGATAGGCCGCACGTGTCGGGGACGCAGCCCCTGCCGGGCGGGTCGGCTCCCAGCGAGCCGCCTCGGCCGGAACAGCCAGCACCGCCCACACAACAGCCAGCAGAAAGGAGCCAAAAGTTGAAAAACGGTTCATCCGTTGCCGCCTATTTTTCGAAACGGTCTCTTGCCGCCTGCCCCAAAACGATGGAACTATCATAGCATAGTACAATTGGATCGAACGGAATTGACAGTGCCGGATCCAAGAACGGGAAAAAGCAGGGGGGAGCGCAGTGGAGCATCTGAAGAAAAGAGGGGCCGGACGGGTGTGGGCCTGGCTGTTGCTCTGGCTCTGCTGTTGGCTCTGGCCCGAACGGTTGTCTGGGCAGGGGCAGGAGTTGACCCCAATCTATCAGATCCAGGGAGAGGGGGCTGCAACGCTGTTGGAGGGGCGTGTGGTCGACAGTGTTGGGGTGGTGACGGCGGTAAGAGCGACAGGCTTTTTTCTGCAGGATCCGACAGGCGATGGCCGGGCGGAGACGAGCGACGGCATCTACGTCTATACCCGGCAGCGGCCTCTGGTGGCTGTGGGCGATTGTGTCCGGGTGCGTCGGGCAGAGGTCGATGAATTTTACGACAAGACCGAGCTGGTGCGGCCACAGGCGATCGAGCCGTTCGGAGGCTGTGCCGGCCACCCAACCGTGCTGGCGATGCTGCCGGAGGGGGGGGGGCAGATGGAGTCCTACGAGGGGATGCGGGTCGGTGTTGCCCCCTTTGAAGGGATCCTACATGGGCCGACGCGGCGCTACAGCGGGGAAGAAGCCGAGGTCGCCGTGGTGCTGGCTGGCCGCCAGCCCTATGTGAGCGGCGGGCGGATCTTCTACGACGAGCCGCTGGAGCAGGCGCAGCTGCTTTATCTCAACAGCGCTGCTGGCAGCGCGCTTCCCGACCTGCGCCACGGCGACCGGGTGCGGGTGGCTGGCGGCGCAGCGGTGGTCGACTACAACTTTGGCAAATACCAGCTGCTGCTTCTGCCGGGCAGCCCGATCGAACGGATAGCAAGCGCTGCGGTGCAGCCGTCTCCGGCTGCACCGGCGGCTGCGGACCATTTCACGGTCTGCTCGTACAACATGAACGGCATGGGCAGCGGCAGCGATCAGTACCCGGAGCCGGCCCGCTATCAGCGCGAACTGGAGCGCCGGGCTGAAACGATTGCCTGGTGGCTGGGCGGCTGCACGGTGGTGGGTCTCCAGGAAGCGGGCACACCGCGCGACGCCGAGCAGCTGGCCGAGCGGCTGCGCGCCGACTACGGCCTGGCGTACACTGCAACCGCGCTGCCGGGCCCACAGAGTGCTTCCCGCAGCTTTCCACTGACCAACGCGCTGCTGACGCGCACGGATCGGGTACAGATCCTGGCGGTCGAGACATTCCAGGGGTGTTCGGAGAGGGACTACGGCGTGCAAGAGGTGGGGGCCTGTCCTTTGGGGCAGTATCCACTCTTTGACCGACCGGTGCTGGCGGTGGACCTGGCTGTGCAGGGGGCGTGGGGCGAGCCATTTGCGATCAGCGTCTGGGTCAACCACTGGAAGAGCAAATCAGGCGACGAGCGTGTCAACCTGCCAAGGCGGGTAGCACAGGCGCAGCAGGTGGCTGGCTGGGCGCAGCACAAACTGGCGGCAGAGGCAGCGTTGGTCGTGCTGGGGGATTTCAACGATTTTTTGGACAGTTCCCCTGTGGAGGCCTTGCGCGCAGGGACGGACCCTGCGCTGCTGCAGCTGTATGCGTGGCTTCCTGTCTTGGAGCGCTACAGCTACATCTACAACGGGGCCAGCCAGACGCTCGACTATCTTCTGGTGAGCCGCAGCCTGGAAAAGCTGGTGGGGGAAGTGCAGGCAGTGCGGGTGAATGCCGACCAGCCCTCGCCGCTGCAGGCTGAGACGGCGGGGGCGCTGCACAGCAGCGACCACGACCCGTTGCTGCTCCGGATCTGGCCGCAGGGAGTCGGGTGGGTTGCGGGTGATTTCGGCCATGCCGATCTGCGGCTCTCTTGGGAGGAGCGCGGTGGCCGGACGGTGGGCGAGGCGGTCACGGATGCCAACGGGGAAGTGCGTTTTTGGAACCTGCCACCGGGCGTTTATCAGGCCAGGCTGCAGGCGCCTGCACATCTTGTGTTGTCGTCGACGGAGATTGCATTCACAGTGGTTTCGGGCGAAAATCGCATTCATGGGGAGGTACGCCATCGCACCAGCCTGGCTGGTGTCGAGTTGGCGGTGTGGGGTGCCAGGCTGGTGGCGGAGCACGCCGCCGGGCAGGCGGCCAATAGCGAAGTGGAGAAGCGATGAAACAGATCTATCTGAGTTGGAGCGAGCTGGAGGAAGTGGTCAGCCAGCTGATTTTTAAGCTGAACACCCCCTACGATGCGATCCTTTCGATCACGCGCGGCGGGATCATTCCAGGGGGCATGATTGCTGAGGCTTTGAAGATGAAGGAGGTGTTGACGGCGGCGGTGCTTTTTCCTGAGAACCCAAGCCAGCGCACGACGCTGAGCTGGCCCCGTTTTGTCCAGTTCCCGGCAGACGACCGGCTGCGCAACCGCAAAATCCTGGTGGTCGACAACCTTTGGCATCGGGGACGCACGATCATGGCTGTCAAAGGGCGGATCGAAATAGCCGGTGGCTTTCCCGAGCTGGCGGTGCTTCACTGGAAACAGTCGAGCAGCGTCTTTGCGGATGCCGGCCCAGACTACTATGTGCAGATCACCGAAGATTTTGTGCACTATCCTTGGCAGCGGATCGACGATTCTGACTACCGGGTGCGTGCAGAGCCGGTCTATTCGTAGGGGGGAGAGATGGCCACAGAAGAGGGGGGAAGTGCGGCCGAGCGGATCGGCCCGATTTTGCAGCGGCTGCACGCCGAGTATCCGGATGCACGCTGCGCGCTCGAGCACCGCAACGCTCTGGAACTGTTGGTGGCGACGATTTTATCGGCGCAGTGTACGGATGAGCGGGTCAACAAAGTGACGCCGGCTCTTTTTGCCCGGTATCCGGACGCAGCGGCGCTGGCGGCGGCTGATCGAGACGAACTGGAGGCGTTGATCCGCTCGACGGGCTTTTACCGCAACAAGGCCAAAAACATCCAGGAGGCCTGTCGGCGAATTGTGCTGGCGTATGACGGTGGGGTGCCGGCCAGCATGCCGGCGCTTCTGACCCTGGCTGGTGTGGCGCGCAAGACGGCCAATGTCGTGCTGGGGGTTGCCTATCAGATTGCTGAAGGGATTGTTGTGGACACCCACGTCAAACGGCTGGCGAACCGGCTGGGGCTGACCACGCAGAGCGATCCAGAAAAAATTGAACGAGAGTTGCAGGCGATCACCCCGCGCGGGGAGTGGATCGAGCTTTCCCATCTGCTGATCTTTCATGGGCGTCAGGTCTGCGACGCCCGCAAGCCGGCCTGTGGGGTCTGTGTGCTGCGTTCGCTCTGTCCTTCGGCGGAGGTGCGATGAGGGGGCAGGGGGCTGCCAGGTGGCTGGCTGGGGTTGGGTGGGCGGTGCTGGCGGTGGCCTGTGCCCCACCAGCGCCGCCCACGGTGATGCCGCCCACGGTGATGCCGCCCCTTCTCCTGCCCACCGTGACGCCTACGAGCCGGGGGGGGGCGTTGTCGACAGGCGAGCCTGTGGCGCTGCGGCGGATTTCTGGGGGGCTGGCCACGATCTCGCTGCCGGAGGGGTGGCAGTACCGGGTACAGAGCTGGCCGGCGGAGCTGCCGGCGGGGTGGCAGGCTGACGAGCTGTGGTTGGTGGCCTGGGTCGGAGAAATTTCCCACAGCCCGTTGAACTTCACGCTGGCGGCGCGTGCGCGCCTGGGGCTGTCGCTGGAGCAGTACATGACGGAGGCGGCTGCGGAGCTGGCAGCGACCCCGGGTGTCGATGCGGTCTCTGCCAGTCTGCGGAACGACCTGCGTGCCGACGGGTTGCCAGCCGCTTTTTTGTCGTACCGGCTGACAACCTCGACGGGGGCTGCGGTGGGGCAGCAGGCGGTATTGTACGACGATACAGGGGAGCAGCTGCTGCTGGCGACGCTTGTCTCGAGCGACCTGGCGGGGGAAGAGACGCTGCGGGCCTTGCTGCGGACGCTTGAACTGCAGCGCGATCCAGACAAATCGGGCATCACCACTCCGTAATCCACTCTTCCTGCTCGCCGACGACCTTGAAGGTGCGTCCGCTTTCCGGGCGGGCGGGCAGGGCGCGAGCGGGTATCTGGCTGGCTGGAGCGGCGCTGGTGTAGCGGGCATCGGGGAACCCCTGGGCTGCGGGCGGGGCGAAGATGATCACCGGTGCCTGGGCGGGCAGTGTGGCGTGGGGGGGCTGTCGGGAAGGGTAGGCGCTTTCGACCCTCTCTTCCTCTTCCTCAAACGATTGGGAGCGGCTGCGCTGGCTGGAGGCAAGCACCAGCAGTGCAGCTGGAATGCTGGCCAGCACCCCGAAGAGCATCCCGATGGCGATGCCGAGTGCGTCTGCGCTGAGGCGTTGGCCGGCCAAGAAGGCCAGCACCCCGAACAACAAAAGAGCGGCGATTCCCCAAAATTTCATACCCTGACTCCTTTTCAAATGGTTTTTCGAGACAAATCGATT
>CAIOHJ010000259.1 GCA_903858085.1 uncultured Chloroflexota bacterium | reverse complement strand
CGCTGATCGACCGGATCAACCCGGCCAAGGATGTCGACGGTGTGCATCCGATCAATGCGGGCCGTCTGGCGGCCGACCGTCAGCCCTATTTTGTGCCCGCCACCCCAGCGGGGGGGATTCGTCTGCTGGAAGCTGCTGGCGTGGACTTCAAGGGCAAAGAGGCGGTGGTCGTCGGGCGCAGCGATATCGTCGGCAAACCGATGGCGTTGCTGCTCCTGCATCGGCACTGCACCGTCACGTTGGCGCACAGCCGGACTGTGGACCTGCCTGCGGTCTGCAGGCGGGCCGACATTCTCTGTCTGGCGGTCGGCCGCCCCGAGCTGGTGCGGGCGGACTGGGTCAAGCCTGGCGCTGTGGTCGTCGACTTTGGGACGAGCTACACCGAGGCTGGGCTCAAAGGCGACTGTGACCAGGCCGGGGTTGCCGAGCAGGCCAGCCTGTTGACGCCGGTGCCGGGCGGCACCGGGCCGATGACCAATGTCATGCTGATGGAAAATTTGTTGCGGGCGGCCGAGCGGGCAGCCAGCAGTTGACCATGTTGCCTTCTGCTCCTCCCAGGGGTGTGCTGGCCAGCACGCCCCTGGTACGGATCTGGGTCAGCCATCTCTGGGTCAGCCATCTGGCAGCGCTGGCCCTCTATCTGTTGCTGACGGTTTTGTTCACCTGGCCGCTGGCACTCAACCTGGCCAGCGCCATTCCTGGCGATGGGTTTGACGGCTGGCAGAATTACTGGAATCTTTGGTGGATCAAACAGGCGCTGGTTGACCGGCTGAGCAGCCCGCTGGCTGTCGACCTGCTCTACGCGCCAACCGGGGTCACCCTCTATTTCCACACCCTCAACCCGTTCAACGGGCTGAGCACCCTGCCGGTTCAGCTGGCCTGGGGGCTGATTCCGGCCTACAACGCGGTGGTGCTCTTCAGCTGGGTGTTGGGGGGGTATGGCATGTTTCTGCTCTCCCGCTGGGTGCTGCTCACCCAGGGGGGAGGGGGGCCAGCAGGCTGGTGGGGCCCGTTCATGGCTGGGCTGGTCTACACCTTCTCTCCTTTTCATATGGCCCACCTGCTCGGCCACATGCAGGTGATGAGCTTGCAATGGATGCCGTTTTACAGCCTGGCTTTGTTGCGCAGCCTGGAGCGCGCCCGGCTTGGCCGACCCTGGCGCCGGTCAGCCGGGCTGGCCGGCCTCTATCTGGTCTTCACAGGGCTGTGCGACTGGTACTTCGTGCTCTATCTGTTTTTGTTCACCGGACTGGCGCTGCTTTGGTTCTGGCTGGCGACACCAGGGGGGCCGAGGCTGGCTGGGCTGGTGCGTCTGCTGTGGCCTCCTTTGCTCTCCGGCCTGTTGTTTGCTCTCCTGCTGAGCTTCTGGCTGATCCCGATGGTGGGGGAGGCGCTGCGTTTTCGTTTTATGGTGCGCCCGTCGGCCGACCTGTACATCCTCAGCGCCAGTGTGAGCGACTTTTTGATCCCGAGCCGTCTGCACACCCTCTGGCGCCCCGAAAGTTTTACCTGGATTGGCAACCAGATTGCGCCGGTCAGCGAGCGGACGGTGGCGATCGGCTATGTGGCGCTGGGGTTGGCGGCCGCTGCGTGGTTCTGGGCCCGTCGCAGCGCTGGCTTTTGGCTGCTGGTCGCGTTCAGCTTTGCACTGCTGGCGCTTGGCCCACAGATGCACTGGGGCAATATTGGCTGGGAACAGATTCCGCCCGCAGTCCAGCGCGGGGAAGAGGTGGCCAGTAGCTCCCCCTATGGGCTACTCAACCAGCTGATTCCGTTCATGCGGATCAGCCGCAGCGTCAGCCGGTTTGCGGTCATGGTGCAGTTGAGTCTGGCGGTCCTGGCTGGCCTGGGCGGAGCGCTGCTGCTGCGCCGCCTGCGGGGGGGCTGGTCAGCGGGGGTGGCTGCTCTTCTTTTGGCCTTGTTGATCTTCGAGTACTGGGTCGCCCCATATCCGCTCAGCCCACCCGACACCCCGGCGTATTACCATGAACTGGCTGCCGACCCGGACCCGCGTGCGCTGCTCAATTTGCCGATGAACTACGACCGGCCTGGCTATCTGCTCTATCAGACAGTGCACGGCAAGCCGCTGACGACCGCCTATATCAGCCGGGAGGACCCGCGCACGCTGGTGGAGCGTCTTCCGCTTCTCCAGCATTTTCGCCATCTGGGCCCTGACATTCTGGCCGACGACCCGGTGGCAGTGGCGCCGTCTCTCCTGGCCGACCTGGGGGTAGGGACTGTGGTCCTTGACCGGTACAAGATGCCAGGAGGGGAGGAGCGCAGCTATACCGAAGCCCTGGCCTCCGCCATTTTTGCTGGCCAGTCGCCGCTCTACGCCGACGAACGGATCACTGTTTACAAGGTGGCCGAACCGGTGGCTGCGCGTCCCTACCTGGGGTTGGGCGCGCTGCACTGGGGGCCGCTGCAGACAGAGGGCGGGCGCCGGTCGCGCACGCTGCTGGGCAGCCCGGCGGAGCTGCAGATTTACCACCCGCCAGCCCAGGGCGAGGTGACCTTGCACTATCGCAGCGCAGCGGGCGCGACGCCTCTGCTGCGGGTAGCCGGCGACGCTGAGCTGCTGGCGACAACGGGCAGCGACGGCACGTTGCAGGTGGATCTGGCTGCGGCCTTGGCGGTTGCCAGCGCACGCCAGCTGCCGTTGAACCCACTGACCCTCCAGATTGAGATTGCTGGCGACGGGAACGTGGCCGTCGAGCAGATTCGCCTGAGCTGGCGGTGAAGCTGTCAGCCCCCTGTGCGCACCAGCTGCCAGTCACCGAACTGATCCAACAGCAGCACAACGCGGTCGTGGCGGGTCTGCACACGGGCATCGAGCACGGGCACCTCGCCGATCAACTCGTCGATGACCTGGTCGGAAGGGCAGTCGACCACGAGCCGGGCAGTGGCAGGAGCGGCGCGACTTTCTTGCAGTCGGCTCAACAGGGAACGCAGTGCCTTCTCAAGCAGATCGTAGATCGCCTGGGTCTGGGTCGGGTTCCCAGAGAAGCGCACCTGGACGACCTGGGGGGCGTAGCCGGGCCAGCGCACGACGTACTCGGCGAGGGGGGCTTCTTGGTGGGGGGAGACCCCACGCAGCTGAAGCACGATCGCTTCTTCTGGGGCCTGGCCGGGCAGCGGTGCCATCTGGTGGGGAGAAAAATCTGTCTGGCGGCTCTCTGGGGGGCCAAGCACGACGTGGCCCCGGATCGTGGACGGCGCCTCTGGGGGGCGGGGTGGGGCTGCTCGTCCCTGCGGTGGGGCAGCCGACGCGCTGCCGGGGCTGACCAACGCCGGGGCAACTGCCAGCCGACGCTGGTCAGTGGCCAGATCGGTTGCCGACCAGAGGCCGCTGACCGCCAGCCGTCGCACCAACGCACGGCGTTGCGCAGGAGAGAGGCGCCGGACGAGCTCGACAATCGTTTCAATGGCGTCGACAGGGTCAGCCATAAAGGGTCTGCGGGTCAGTGGAGGGCATCAGGAAGGGCGACCGGCTCTGTTCAATGCTTCTGGCGCTGTTCTGCGCGCAGCTTTTCCCAGAGAAAGTGGAGATTGTTGAGATGAAATTGCTGCACCAGCCCGCCGAGCGGGATTCGGCTGTGTTCGAACTGTTCGATGTCGTAGCTGGCCAGGTCGTGTTTGGTGCCCCCCTCTGCCATCAACCGGGCCACCAGCGCCTGGATCGAGACCAGGTAGCGGGCAGCCGCATCGATGCTGCTCGTCACTTCGCCGCGCAGCAGGATCTCTCCATGTCCCTGGACAATGCATTCTAAGTTGAAATCGTGCAGGTTGAGCAGCGAATGGCGGTAGGCGTCGACATCGGAAAAGGGGGTGGCGATGATCGGGGCTGGCATCATCAGATCGCTGGCAAAGAGGACTTTGTCTTCGCGCACATGTACCACACAGGTGTCCAGGCTGGGGCCAGGGCTGTGCAGCAGGTGGAGCGTCTTGCCTCCTAGTCGCAAGATCATCCCTTCGCTGAAGACGAGTTTGGGAAAGCGAATCGAGACCTGGCGCAACTCTGGGGTATGTTCGCGGGCCTCGGCCAGCGCCTCAACGCCGTAGCTTTTGAGCATCTTCAAGCAGTTTTCGTGGGCGATCAGATCGGCATTGGGAAACAGATAGGATCCGTAGACATGGTCGGCGTGGCTGATCGTGTTGATCACATACCGAATCCCCTGCGGGCAGACTCGGCGGGCAAAATCAATGATCTGGCGGGTTTCTGACGGAAACGGCAACGTGTCGATCAGCACCCCCCCTTCGGAGGTGACCACCAGCCCAGCGTTGACCTCCAGGTAGAGACGGCTGGTAAACACCCAGGTGTCGTCCGCCACACGTGTCCGAATGATGCTCACAGCCCCCCACCTTCGCTGCCTTTGAATTCAATGCGACCTGTGGCCGCTCTCACAACGCCCTCTATCGTACCATACGAGCCGCCTGTTCGTCAAGCAATTAGACATAAAATACGGACAGGAGTGAAGGTTTGTCACCGGGTGGCGGCCATCAGGCCGGCGCCGGCCAGCACCAGCAGGGCGGCCAGGCCGACCCAGAGGAGCGAAGGGTCGGGAGTTGGCGGGCGGTCGTCGGGCAGGGCTGCAAGGGGGGAGAGCTGCAGCGGGAGAGCGCTGTCGTCTGGGGCAGAGCGTGTGGGGGACGGTGCAGCGGGGGGAGGGACTGCCAGGGGTGAATCTTGTGCAGGCAGGCGCGGCCCGCCCCCCTCGGTCTGAAGGGCGCCGACGGCAGGGGGGATCGGCCCGCAGGTCAGTCCGAGGAACAGCAGGCAGCAGAGCAGGAGGGACTTGGACAGGAAGTGCTGGCAGGGGGGCATGGCCACCGTCTTTTGCTAGGGGAGGGAGGACGAACGACCGGCGGCGGTGGCGTTGGCGCTACAGGCCAACGCCTCAAACTGTCGGGCAAAGTGCTGCATAATCTGGCTGGGGTCGGCGATGCAATTTTCATCGACCATCAGCCCCAGGATGACCTGGCCGTTGTAGCTGATGATGCTGATGCCCAGGCTGATCTCGCCCGACTGCGGCACCCAAAACATCAGCTGGCGCAGGGGGAGGCCTGCGAAATAGATGGGCTGGCGTGGGCCTGGCACATTGGTCAGAACGGCAGAGGCTTTGGCGGAAAACCACAAAGTCGCCTGTCGGGCCAGCTCGATTGGCAGGTTGCCGATCAGGCTGAGCACCTGGTAGATCAGGAGCGGTTCAGGGGACTGTTTGATCAGGTCCATCTGCTGTTTGGTATGGAGCAGGCGTGCGGTCGGATCTGCGCGGCTGATGGGCAGCGGCAGGTAGATCAGCGCGAACTGGTTGCCGAGTTCGTGGGTCTGGCTATCGGTGCGCAGATTGACCGGCACCATGGCGCGGATATCCCCGCTGTCGGGGTCTTCTCCGAGTTGCAGAAGGTATTCGCGCAGTGCTCCGGCCACTGCCGAGACCAGGACATCGTTGACTGTGGCATCGAACGCTCGTCCGATGGTCTTGATGGCTGCCAGGTTGAAGGGGGCAGACCAGACCACCTGTTTGACAGTGCCCAGCGTGCCTTTGAGGAGTGTGCGGCGGTCGGGGCTGAGCAGCAGCAGCCTGGCCAGGATTGCCGCGGCGGTCGCCGAGAAGGCCCCCACTGCCTGGGCGGTGCGGAGCAGGCGGGTGGGGTTTTCGAGGGCCAGCAGCGTCTGGCTGGCAACTGTTTTGACGGCGGCCAGCGCGGTCGAGGTCACCTGGCGGCTTTTGTGCCACAGTCCAGCGGGGCGGCGGGGGGGGGCGGCCTCTGCTGGGCTGTGGAGCCGCACGGAGTCGGCCAAGGTCTCAGAGGTCATGTTGAGCAGGACCCGGATCAGTGCCATGCCGTCGCCGACGCAGTGGTGGATCCGGCCAAAGAGCACGGAGCTGCCTTTCAACTCGTCGACCAGATAAAAGCGCCAGAGGGGTTTCTGGCGATCCAGCGGTTCGTGGATCAAGCGGTTCACCAGCCGTTGCAGCCCATCTTCCGTCTGGGGAGGAGGGAGGGAGAGCTGGCAGAAGTGGTTACGCAAATCGAAATGGGGGTCTTGTTCCCAGAAAAGGCGTCCGCCCAGCCCGGCAACGATTCGCTGGCGAAAACGGGCATAGCGCTGGACAAAACGGCTTTCCAGAATTTGGGCGAAGAGCTTGTGGTCGACGGTGCCGTCAAACCACATCAATCCGTTGATGATCATTCGATTGGTGTCGGAGTCCATCTCGAACCATGCTTTATCGACGCTGGACATCGGGACACGTGTAAGGCTCATGGATTCATCCTTTGGCACAACCTCTGCTGCGAGCAGTATACCATCGAGCGGCTGGCCCGCCCAACCGCTGCATGGGCCCTGCCGATCGAGGAGGGAGAAAACAGGCAGCCTCTGGCATCGAACGCTGGCATCGAAGGGCAGCCATGCGAAGAGCGACTGTTTCCCCAGGAAACAGGAAAACAGTTTGAATTTACCTGGAGCCTGTATTACAATCATCTCCTGCTGGGGCAGCCAGGGCATTTGTCGCTGCTGTCTGTTCGACAGGGGCGATCGTATCGGTGCGATCGATCTGGGCCACAGCGGGCGAGTGGGGTCGCAATTTTTGCTGTTCATACATGAGGGAGTGCCATGATTCAGCTCAGAAGCCGGCCAGGCAGGCCAAAGTTGATGGTCGAGGCCCTGGTGGGGGAGCAGTGGGAGGTAGATTCTCCAGCCCCGTTGGTTGCTCCTTTGGGGGGGCAGCTCCGCAGGGTCGGCGTCGAATTGCAGCAGGGGATCGACCGCTTTGTGCAGGAGAGGGGGCTGGGGCGCTACAGCCAGGCGCAGGTGCAGGCAGTGGTCAGCCACATTGCACAGTTGGACGAACGCTATCAGCAGTGGGTGCACAACCACATTGATCCGCTGTTGGGGCGCGAGCGGTATGAGCTTCTGCGGGCGCTGTCCAACGGCCGTGCTGAAGAGCTGAGCCCTGTGCAAAGAGAGGCCAACCATCTGCTGGCCTGGGCTGGCTTGGGGAGTGGGCTGACGGTACTGGCTCTGATAGCAGGGCTGCCGATGGGCACGTTGTCTTTGTTGTTTGGTGCGTCGATCATGGCACCTGGGGTGAAACTGGCCTACCAGAAGGCTGTGGTCGAGCGAAAACTGAGCTATATCCACATTGGGTTGTTTTACGGGGTAGGCCTTTATGCGACTGGCTATCTGGCGGTGGGTGCTGTCAGCCTGCTGATCGTTGCAGGTGCCTACAAGGTTGCTGCGCTCAACGAGGCGACTTTGCGTCAGAAGATGGTGAACATTTTTGGCCAGCAGCCCCGCACGGTCTGGCGGGTCGTCGGCGGTGTGGAGACAGAGATCCCCTTCGAGCAGGTTCAGACTGGAGATGTGCTGGTCTTCGATGCTGGGCAGATGCTTCCGGTCGACGGTACGGTTGTGGAGGGGGCTGCCTCGGTCGACCAGCAGATGTTGACGGGGGAGATGCAGCCCTCTGAGAAAGGGAGAGGGGATGGGGTGCTGGCTGCGACTGTTGTGCTGAGTGGCCGAATCTTTGTTGCTGTGGAGAAGACAGGTGCTGACACAACCGCAGCCCAGATCGGAGAGATCCTCAACCGTTCTTCGACCCATCGGCTTTCTATCATGGAAAAAGCGATGAACAACGCAGACCGCTGGCTCTGGCCGACCCTGGCCGGCAGCGGGATTGCCTGGCTGGCGGTGGGTCCAGTGGGGGCGTTGGCGATCATTGGCTGCAACTACACGCTCAACATGGTGGGGGTGGTTCCTTTTACGTTGTTGCGTTTTCTCAACCACAGTTCGCAGGTGGGGATTCTGGTCAAAGAGGGGGATGCCCTGGAGAAGCTGAACAAGGTCGACACGGTGCTCTTTGACAAAACGGGCACCTTGACCTTGGAACAGCCCCATGTGGTGCAGGTCTATCCTGTCCAGCCGTATACCGCCCAGGAGGTCCTGGCACTGGCTGCGGCTGCCGAACACCGGCAGGTTCATCCGATCGCCAAAGCCATTTTGGCGGAAGCTGCTGCACAGGGGGTGGTTGTCCCGGCTGTCGAAGAGTCCAGCTATGAGATCGGCTATGGAATCCAGGTACGTCTGGCGGCCGACGCACGGCTGGACAAAGCGGGCGTGCCGCAGTCGATCTTTGTGGGCAGTCGGCGTTTTATGGAGCAGGAGGGGATCGAACCCTCCCCAGATCTGCAGGGGGTTGCCCAGCGCTGTCAGGAGCGGGGCAATTCGCTGGTCTTTGTGGCGTTGGAACGACAGCTGATCGGCGTTGTGGAGCTGGAAGCGACGGTGCGTCCGGAGGCACAGGAACTGGTGGCGGCTCTCAAGCAGCGCAACCTGCGGCTGCACATCCTCTCTGGGGATCAGGAGGCACCCACGCGACGGCTGGCGACGGAGCTGGGGATGGACGGCTACTTTGCCAACACGCTGCCCGAGCACAAGGCCAGGCTGGTGGAACAGCTCAAAGCCGAAGGGCGTACCGTCTGTTTCATCGGCGACGGGATCAACGACGCGATCGCGCTGAAGAAAGCAGATGTTTCGATCTCGCTGGCGGGTGCAACGACGGCAGCGACGGACACGGCACAGGTGGTGTTGATGAACGCTGACCTGCGCCAGCTGCTGAGGCTCTTCTCCCACGTGGATATGATGCATAGCAATCTGCGGCAGAATTTTAACGCCATGGCAGCGTTGAGCATCCTGGCAGCGAGCGGCGTCCTGTTTTTGCGTGCCAGCTTTTGGGTTGTCGAATCTCTCTATGCGTTTTCCATCCTGACTGCAATGATGATTGCCAGCCGCCCTCTCTCCCAGTTGGAAGAGGCACATGCGTCCAGGTTGGTGGCAGAAGAGCCCAAAACGCCCCGTCAAATTGACCCGTTGTCAACATCCGTATACAATGGTGTGCCAGCTATGGGGGAAACCGATCTGCTTGAGTGAACCAGAGAAGTAGGGGTCCGTTGATGTTGAAGACACACACATGCGGCGTATTGAATCTGACGAATGTCGGCGACGTGGTGACATTGGCTGGCTGGGTCAATCGGCGGCGCGACCATGGTGGGCTGATTTTTATCGACCTGCGCGACCGTTTTGGCATCACGCAGGTGACGGTCGATTCCGAGCAGGCGCCGCTGGCCCACGCAGTCGCTGACCAGGCGCGCAGCGAATATGTCCTTCAGGTCAAAGGTCAGGTGACGGCGCGGCCTGAAGGGTTGCGCAACCCGAATTTGAGCACGGGAGCGATCGAACTGATTGCGGAGGAGGTTGTGATTCTCAACACAGCCAAAAATCCTCCTTTCTACATTGCGAGCGGGATGTCGAGCAGCGGCGACGATGTCGACGAGATGTTGCGTCTGAAGTACCGGTATCTGGACATTCGCCGCCCGCGCATGGCCCAGAACCTGCTGTTGCGCCACCGGATCGTGCGGTTTATCCGTGAATTTTTCTCGGATCGAGATTTTATCGAAGTGGAGACGCCTGTCCTGCTCAAAAGCACGCCGGAGGGGGCGCGTGATTTCATCGTGCCCAGCCGTCTGCAGCCGGGCGAATTTTATGCGTTGCCGCAGAGCCCACAACAGCTCAAGCAGCTGTTGATGGTTGCTGGCATCGAGCGTTATTTTCAGATTGCCCGTTGCTTCCGTGACGAGGATCTGCGCGCAGACCGTCAGCCTGAATTCACCCAGCTTGACCTGGAGATGAGCTTTGCCGATGCGAACGACATCTGTGCCATCATCGAGGCGATGTTGATCGAGTTGAGCGTGCTGATCGCCCCACACAAGCCGATCCAGACGTTGCCGTTCCCGGTGATCTCCTACGCCGATGCTGTGGAGTATTACGGGATCGACCGGCCCGACCTGCGTTTTGGTCAGCCGCTTTTCAACGTCAGCGACCTGGCGGCTGCCAGCGACTTTGCTGTTTTCCGCAAGGCGGTCGAGGCGGGGGGCCTTGTCAAAGGGGTGGTCTACCCGGGGGCCAGTGCGCTGTCGCGCCGCGAGATCGACGAGCTGACCGACTTTGTCAAACAGTATGGGGCCAAGGGGCTGGTCTGGATCGGGATCAGCGACGAACCGGATGCTGCGGGGCTGTTTGCGCCTGAGAGCCTGCGCAGCCAGGTCACCAAATTTTTCACGCCGGCTGAAATTCAGACGATCTTTGAGCGCAGCGGCGCTGCTGTGGGGGACCTGATCCTGCTGGTCGCCGACCGTGCAGCGGTTGTCAACCCTTGTCTGGCCAATCTGCGGCTGGAGATTGGGCGTCGTGCCCGGCTGATCGATCCCAACCTGCTGGCCTACTGTTGGGTGGTCGACTTTCCGCTGCTCGAATACAACGAGGAGGAGAAGCGCTGGCAGGCCGTGCACCATCCGTTCACCAGCGCCCGCGACGAAGATTGGGAGCGGCTGGAAAGTGACCCGGGCAGCGTACTGGCCAAGGCCTACGACGTCATCTTGAACGGTTGGGAGATCGGCGGCGGCAGCATTCGGATCCACCGCAGCGACCTGCAGGACCGGTTGTTTGCGCGGCTGGGGTTGACCAGCGAGCAGACCGAGAGCCAGTTTGGCCATTTGTTGGAGGCCTTTCAGTACGGTGCACCGCCGCACGGCGGCATTGCCCTGGGCCTTGACCGTCTGGTGGCCATGTTCGCCGAAGCCTCTACAATTCGTGACGTGATTGCCTTCCCGAAGACGGCTGCCGGCACCGACCTGATGCTCGACTCGCCCTGTGCAGTGACGGAGGCGCAGCTGGCCGAGCTGCACATCGCTCTGCGTCCTGCCAAAAGGTGAGGGCTGGGCCATCTCCCAGCAAGCCATCTCCCAGAAAGCCATCTCCCAGAAAATTGTTGGGGGCGGTTTGCTTGCAGGGGAGACTATGGTATACTATAAACAACTCTACAGTTCACGTGATGGGTCAGCACACGGGGCGAGCCAACACCTTTCTTACGGGAGCATGACAAAAGAACGTGGATGTGGTAGCCGTTCAGGCAAGACGGAAGCGTTCAGTCAGCACCCACCTGCTTATGCAGGTTCGTACCCACTGATTCACACGGTCCTGTAGAGTTTGACAGCTCAGAAAGGGTGTCTCCCCGCTTTGGGGGGGCATCTTTTTTTGTTGGGTCCGTGCAACGGGAATGCCCAACGGCTGTAGATGATTTGAAAGGCAGGCTCTTCGCGCGGTACAATGTTCTTTATGCCTTTGACCTTACATGCTGCCTGGTTGTGCGGCAGCGACTCTTTTCTGGATGGCCATCTGTTTTTTTGGGCCGAATCCCTCGATCCGACGCAGGCTCTGTTTTCTTGTGGTGCCTCCCCCGAACAGGGATCTGCCCGGCAGCGTGCTGCAAAAATTCCTTCGCACCCGGGGCAGCTGGCGATCAGCCAGTTGCGTACGTTGTTGGCGGAAGAGTTGCCTGGCCTGCCGCTTCTCTCGATGGCGCCTGCCACGGCGACGATCTGGCTGCCCAGCCACAGCGATGCGCCGTTGATGCGGCGCGGTGTGCTGCATGCTGACCGTCAGCAGAGTGCGGCCGGGCTGTTGAACTGGCAGGTCAGCGGGGTGTTGTTGGAGGCCTTTGCTGCGCTTCGTTTTTTGAGCCAGCTGCGCCGTCAGCCGGGGGCGGAGAGCACGGGGCGGTTGAAGCTGGGGAACGACCTGCTCTACTGGAGCAACGCCGCCAAATTCGCTCTGGAGCTGCTGATTGATCAGCAGTATGTTCCGGCCTTGCAGCGCAGCGGCCCTGGCGGCCTGCACGCCATCTGGCAGCCAACGCTGCTGGACGATCGGCTGCAGCAGCGTTTCGTCGAACTGGTAGGGACGATGCCAGCGGCCTGCCGGGCCTACAACCTGGAGGAGGTGGACGCTGCCCTGTCTGCAGAGAGTGTGACTGAGCGTTTTGTGGCGGCGCTGGTCGATGCTGCGATCCGCCGCTGGAGCCACAGTGTTGGCGAGAGCGGCGGCAGCGCTGTGCTGCGTTGGGTGAGCCAGCTTCATGCGCCGGATCGACAGCTGGTGCTGCCGCCCCAGCCCGCTTTTCAGTTTGTCCAGGTCTGGCAGGGGTGGATCGAGCAGCTGCACATTGCCAGCGACACCAATTTTCGGATTGCCTTCGAGCTGGTGGAGCCCCTGCTGTCTGCCGAATCGGAGGGGGCAGCCAGCCTGCCCGAGGTGGCTGGGTCCGTCGATCTCTGGACGCTGGCCTACTATCTGCAAGCCCGCGACGAGCCTGGTGTATTGATCGCAGCCCGGCAGGTCTGGCTGGCGCAGAACGGCCAGCTGCGCAGCGGCAGCCGTCGGGTTGACCGCCCGCAGGAGCGGCTGCTGGCCGGTTTGGGGGCGGCGAGCCGGCTCTTTGCCCCGATCGAACGTAGCCTGCGTTCGTCGCGACCGCAGGGGGTGGACCTGACGCCCGCAGAAGCCCAGCGCTTTTTGCGTGAGGCTGCTCCGTTGCTGGAGAGCAACGGCTTTGGGGTGTTGCTGCCTGAATGGTGGCGTTCGCAGCAGCGGGCGCGGTTGGGGCTGCGTCTGCGGCTGATGGCTGCGGAGCGTGCGACGGGCGCAAGCAGCCCACAGGTTCGGTTTGTCTGGGAATTGACTCTGGGGACTGAACAGCTCAGCCAGGCCGAGTTGGAGGCGCTTTCGGCGCACCATGTGCCGCTGCTCCGGCTGCGTGGCCGTTGGGTCGAATTTGACCCGCGCCAGGTCCAGGCTGCCAGGCAGTTTCTTCAGGGGCGCCAGTCGACTGGAACGATGTCGCTCTTGCAGTCGCTGCGCATGGCCCAGGTCTACCTCGACCCTGCCGCGGGCGAGGATCCGGCGGCGTTTCTGCTGGCAACCGAGGCTCCGGACCGGCCCAGCCTGGGAGCCAGCGCCCGGCTGCCTGTCGATGCGGTCGATGTAGATGGCTGGCTGCAACAGGTGTTCGAACAGCTGCGCACCCAGACGTTGGCTGGCGAGCTGGCCGAACCTGCCGGCTTTGTCGGGGAGTTGCGCCCGTATCAGCGTCGTGGGGTCGGCTGGCTGGCCTATCTGCGTCGGCTGGGGCTGGGGGCCTGTCTGGCCGACGACATGGGACTCGGCAAGACCGTGCAGGCCATCGCCCTGCTGCTGGCCCGGGCCCCGGAGAAGCTTGCCGCTGGGGGGCCGGCCTTGTTGATCTGTCCGACCAGCCTGGTGGCCAACTGGCGTCGCGAGGTCGAACGTTTCGCTCCCGCATTCAAAACCCTGGTGCATCATGGCAGCGGTCGGCTGGCAGGAACCGCCTTCAGCGAGGCTGTGGCGGCCAGCGATCTGGTCATCACCAGCTACGGCACCGCCCGTCGCGACAGCGACCTGTTGCGCCCGTTGGTGTGGAGCGATCTGATCCTGGATGAAGCGCAGAACATCAAAAACCCTGGGGCCAAGCAGTCGCAGGCCGTGCGCTGGCTGGTCGCTCACAACCGGGTTGCCCTGACAGGGACGCCAGTCGAGAATCACCTGAACGAACTGTGGAGTGTGTTTGAGTTTTTGAATCCTGGCTACCTGGGCAGCCATGAAGCGTTCCGCCAGCGGTTTTTGATCCCGATCGAGCGGTACAACGACGAGCAGCGCACGCAGGAGCTGCGCCGGCTGGTTCAGCCGTTCCTCCTGCGGCGCCTCAAATCGGATCCGTCGATCATCTCCGATCTGCCCGAGAAGAACGAGATGGTCGTCTACTGTTCGCTGACCAGCGAGCAGGCCTCCCTGTATGAGGCGACCGTTCATGCAGCATTGGCAACCTTGGATCAAGCGGACGGCATCCAGCGCCGTGGGCTGGTGTTGGCGCTGTTGACCCGCCTCAAACAGATCTGCAACCACCCAGCCCAGCTCCTCAAAGAGGAGGAGCCGTTGCGCCAGCGGAGTGGGAAGCTGGAACGGCTGACCGAAATGTTGGAAGAGGCACTTTCTGTGGGAGACCATGCCCTCATTTTTACGCAGTTTGTCGAAATGGGAACCCTGTTGCAGCGTCATCTGCGTGAAGAGCTGCAATGTGAGGTGCTTTTTTTGCACGGTGGCATCTCAGCAATGCAGCGTGACCAGATGGTGCAGTCCTTCCAGCGCGACGATGGCCCGCCGATCTTTGTGTTGAGCCTGCGTGCTGGCGGTTTCGGGCTCAACCTCACCCGGGCCAACCATGTCTTTCACTTCGACCGTTGGTGGAACCCTGCGGTGGAAAATCAGGCGACCGACCGGGCGTTTCGGATTGGACAGCGCCGCAATGTCCAGGTTCACAAATTTGTCGTGGCAGGTACGCTGGAAGAACGGATTCATGCCCTCCTGGCCTCCAAGCAGTCGTTGGCGGAATCGATTGTCGGCAGCGGCGAGGCCTGGCTCACCGAGTTGGATACCGAGGAGTTGCGTGAGCTGTTGGTGTTGCGCAGAGAGGTGCTGGACGATTGAACAGCAGAACACAACGGGAGAAAGCGATGGCAGCCCGCACAGTCCCCTCCACATCGGCGCTCGCCTGGGCGCGACGGTGGGCCGAGTTCACCCACGAGATGGGTAGCAGCACCGATCCGGCGGCGCTGCGTGGGCTGCGGGTCAAACGGCTTGAAATGCAGCCTGGGCAGCTTCTGGCCCAGGTGACCGGGGGCGCCCGGCTCCCTGTCCAGGTCGAGATTCGCTTTCCAACGTTGACCGACGAGCAGTGGGAGCAGCTGATTGCTGCGTTGGGGACGCAGGCGCTTTTTGTGGCTCAGCTGCTTGCTGGCACCATGCCAGCTGAAATCGAACAGCTTTTTGTCGAGGTCGGGGGGACGCTTTTGCCGTGCAGCGCTGCGGTCGAGCAGCGCTGCACGGCAGGAGATGGGCCAGCCGACCCGGCGCTGGCTCGGCTGGCATTGAGCGTCACCTATGCGCAGCTGGGTGAGATGGTGGCTGAGGACCCCTGGCTGCTGCTGCGTCTGCACGGGCGAGACCGTCAGCAGGTGCTTGCGGCTATCCAGGAACGCCGCAACAGCGAGGCCCAGGAACTGGCGGCGCGCGGTGTGGCCGCCGATTTGGAGTGGGGAAGTGCGGAGCAGCATGCGTTTTATACCCCGACCCTTTCGACCGCCCATGCTGGGACAACGGGAGATGCCCGCCTGGAGGGCCACCTGGCTGATTTTTGGGGGAGACGCAGGGTGATCGAGGCGGCCCACCACCACCTGGCTCTCCCAGCCGTCGAGCTGGCTCTG
>CAIOHJ010000258.1 GCA_903858085.1 uncultured Chloroflexota bacterium | reverse complement strand
TCCGTCCCGCGCGCCGCCTTCTCCCACTCCGCCTCCGTCGGCAGGCGGATGGCCATGCCGCTTTCCTCGCTCAGCCAGCGCGTGTAGGCTTCTGCCTCGTACCAGCTCACGCAGACCACCGGCTGATCAGGCGCATTGACATCGTCTTCATCCAGGCAGCGCGGCCTTTCCCAGCCTTCCACCGTGCGCGCCTGCCAGCCTGCGCTGCTCCAGTACCCTTCCGTCTCGTAGCCGCCGGCGTCCACAAACTGCTGGTACTGTGCATTCGTCACTTCCGTCCGCCCGATCCAATACTCGTCCAGATAGACCGTGTGCTGCGGCTGTTCGTTCACAGACCAGCTGCCCTCGCAATTCCCATAGCTGGCGTTGCACAGGGCCAGCGCGGCATCCACCTCTTCTTCAGACGACCCCATCACGAACTCGCCCGCCGGCACCGGCACAAAGGCCATGCCCGTGACCGGCTCGACCCATGGCTCGTCGGCGCCCGGCTGCATCCTGCTCAACGCCAGCGCCACCAGCGTCTCCACCTGGGCGGAGTTCGCCAGGTCGTCCAGCAGACTGCGTTCGGCCTCCTCGGCGACGCGATGCAGGCCGGCAGCGGCGGCGTCCCAGTCCTCTCCGCGCAGTTGGTTCAGCAGCGCCAGCAGGTTGGGCAGACGCTGGCTGGCGGCCACGCCGTCGGCGTAGGCATGGTAGGCGGCGACCCCGGCCAGCGTCTCCAGCAGCACTGCCGTGCGGTAGACGCCGGCCAGTTCGCCGTCGTAGGCATCGGTGGGCGCCGTACGTTCTGATGTCTGGCGCTGCACAGCTTCGGCGCCGGCGCGGAATACGCCGCGCAGCTCTTCGGCACGTCGCGCCAGCTGGAAATTCGCCGCCAGATCATCCGTGCCGTAGAGGATACTGTTCACCGTCAGCCCGACGGAGATGGCCGACAGCAGGCTGCTCACCGCCTGCGCCGAAAGCGTTCCGCCGTACTTGGCGGCTACCTGTGCCGCCACTTCGGCGGCCGCCTGCTGCGTCACGGCGCCCCCACTTTTCAGCAGCGCCTGCACCGCCTCATCCTGCACAAAAGCCAGCACCAGGTTGACCCGCTGCGCCTGTTCCGCCTCCACCTCCGCCAGCACGGTCACCGCCGCGCGCAGCGGGTCGCGCCCAAGCGCCTCCTCCCCGCTGGGGAAGGTGTCCACATAGGCCTGCAGCCAGCCGGAGCGCTCTTGTTGCAGTTCACGCAGGAAGAGCAGTTCCCAGGCCAGGCGCAGCAGCTTCAGGCTGGCGCTCCCCTCTACCGCCGTCTCCTCGCTCATGGTGTAGGCGCGCTGCAGATCCTCGTTGAGCGCCACCAACGTCTCGTTCGTGTGCTGCTGGTCTTCAACGATGGCACCCAGCGCATCGAGGGCGGCTTCCACATCGCCGGAGGCCTGGTCGATGGCGGCGTCGAATACTTCCATCGCCTGCGGTGGGCTGCTGCGCGCGGTGAGCATGGCACGCAGCGCTGCGGCATACTGATCGCGCGGGCGCGTCAGGAACTTCGTGGGCGACATGGCCATCAGCAGCGGGTTCGCCAGCACCGTGTCCAGCTCGTCTCCCAACAGAGGCAGGAGATCGGGCGGCGCGGCTTCGTAGAGGTGATAGGCGGCGTGGTACTGCTCCAGGATGCGGCGCAGCGTGGCGCCGTCGGTCACCGGCCTGCCGTCGGCGGTCACCATCACCCCTGTAATCTCGTTGTCGGCCAGGTAGGCAGGCGTTGCCAGGTGTAGGAAGCTGGCGTCGCTGCGCACCAGATCGCCCGTCGTCAGGTACGAAATGCGGTAAAGCGTTCCTTCCTCGCTCAGCGGCGTTTCCAGCGTGACCAGGCGTTCGCCCGGCTCGGTGTAGCGCACAGCGGCCGGGTCTACGGCGGCGCCTGGATGCCAGGCGGGCTGGCTGGCGCCGGCGGCTACGGGTACTTCCTCGCCGGTCAGCGTGTTGACGGCCACCACGCCCCACAGGCCGGCGTCGGCGGGATCGTCGCTCTCGGCAAAACGCTCTGCGGCCATGAAAACCCCGTCGG
>CAIOHJ010000257.1 GCA_903858085.1 uncultured Chloroflexota bacterium | reverse complement strand
GCCGTGATCTTGTTGACCTTGGTGGCGCCGTCTGGGATCAGCCGGAAGCGTACAAAGCGGGGAGTCACCTCGCCGCTCTCGACCCGGGCCTGAACGTGGTGTCGAGCCAGCACGGTTTCGATTCGATCGGCCTGCATGTCCAGCGTGCGTCTGCGGTATCCCATCGCGTCTGCCTCATCTTTTGGAACAAAGAAGCCTGCTCATCTGGGCTGGCGAGCAGAGCTGTTTTTAGAACAAGCGTTCTAAAAACAAGCATACCGCACAAATGTTCTGTTGTCAACTGGCAAAAAGGAGGCAGCTATCGGCTGTAGCGCTGGAAATTTTGTCAAATCCCCCCTGGCAGGACACCAGGTTTGTGGGCCGGTCGAGTCAGGAGCGGATCAGCCGCCGACGACAACCGTCCAGGGGCGGATCTGCCAGGCAGTGACCAGTCCATTTTGGACGTAGGGATCTTCCTGGACAAACTGTTCGAGGATCTGAGGGTCGGCAACCCGGAAAATCAACACAGCCTGGTCGACCGGGTTGCTCAGTGCGCCCGCCATCACCAGCTCGCCGCGCGCATGGGCGGCCTGGATCCGGGCCAGGTGTTCGCTGCGGAAGGGGCCGCGGCGTTCGAGAATTTCTTCGACATAGTGGTAAAACAGGATCTGGTACACGGGTGTCCCTTGGTTGGATGTAGTTTGGAGAGAGGTCAGCAGCCTGAGCGCAGGTCGGCCAGTTCCGCCGCAGTGTAGCGGATTTGAGAAAAAGTGATCTGGCAGCCGTTGCCGGTCGGTGCCTGGACCGAGAAGCCTGCCCGCAAGCCGGCGGTCTGGCGGAGGGCAAAGTAGCGGACGAAGTGCCAGGTCGTGTTGTCCAGCGAATAATGCAGCGCAAAGGCCCGGCCGAAGCTGGCGATGCGCAGCCAGGCGGAGGGCTGTTCGAGGACAACAGAATTGCAGTCGTCGGAGCTGTCGTTGGTGACGACCGAGACGATCATTGGCTGGCCTTGCGGGGCGCGTTCCAGGCAGAGCTTGGCCCAGTGTCGATCGTCGACGTAGAGCATCAGCACGGCTGCGTCGTAGGTGGAGACCAGTTCCGCCTGGGCGTAGGCGCTGAGCGTAAAGACCGGGTCGGGGGTGAAGAGCAGACGGGCCGAATTGGTCAGCGCAACGCTGCCGCGCGGGTCCAGGAAAAAATCGGTGCGGGGGGCGGCACGCATCTGCACACTCCCTCCATCCTCCAGCACAAAGTGGGCAGGGGGCGTCTCCCAGGAGAGCAGGGAGGGGAAACCAGGAAGGTTCAGCGGAGCCGTCATTGGGGATCGCTTTCTGCAAATTCGTCGGCAGGTCTAGTCGTCTGGATACGTTTGGCGAGCAGAATGTCTGGTTTGCCCCAGCCATTGGCATCTGGAACGGCTCCTACAACGGTGAAGCCGCATTTCAAATAAAAAGAGAGAGGATGGCGCTGTCGCAGCTGCAGATGGGCGATCTGTTCCCACAAGTTGGGATAGAGGTCTACATTGGCCAGGCTGGTGCTGCCGTTTTCGTCGTCGGTGCCGAGCAGCACGGTGGTGCCGCCATGCTGGCAGACTTGCTCGGTGAAGTCAGCGATCAGCGTACGGCCGATGCCGCGTCCCTGGGCGTGTGGGTGGACGGCGAGGGGGTGCAGTTCCCAGACCTGGCCGCCGTATACAGGAAAGCCGGCGACCCAGCCCAGGAGCTGTTCAGCCGGGTCGAAGTACCCGCGGCAGAGGTGGCCGGGGGCCAGGGCGTCGTGGACTTCACGGCTGGCTGCGGCCAGGTCGGGCCAGGGAGAGGGGGAGCGCTCTGCGAAGGCGGCGACCAAGATGGCGGCTGCCGCTGTGGCCTCCTGCGGGGTGTCGAGGGACAGGGCGCGGATCATCGGCGGCCAGTCCCTTGCAAAGAGAGCAAGCTTTCGGCGACCCGGAGGTCCTCCTGGCCTGCCGAAGGGTCATGCGGGGTGTAGTCCCACCATGCGCAGAGGACGCACTGGGCTGCGCTCCACAGCCGCATCCGTTCGCGGTCGAGAGGAAGCAGATCGGCGAGCTGGTCGAGCCGCCGCTCCAAGGAACGGGTCAGGTTGGGTTGCTGGCGTGGCCAGCCCCAGGGATTGCGCAGCAGCGCGTACACCTCGAACTCTCGATCACCGGCGACACCTTTGGGGTCGATGGCGCGCCACTGGGTGCCGTCGGAGAGGACGTTGCCGTGGTGCAGGTCGCCATGCAGGAGGAAGGGGGTGCTGCTGGAGGCAAGCAGCTCTGCAAAGAGCTGCTCGGCTGCATCCACGAGATGGGGCGGGTAGGGGCCGGTGCCTCCCTGGAAGGTGGAGCGCAGCATCTGCAGCTCCTCAGCCCAGAGGCCGATCGTCAGCATGGAGTGGCTGGGGGGAGCAGGTTTCCAGAGCGTCTGCATCACACCGGCCAGGATCGACGTGGCTTTGGCGTCGTCGGTGAAGGCCAGCGGTTCTACCAGATCGCCTGGGTGCAGCCTTTCGAGCAGCAAGGCTGCCTGCTCCGGCACTGCATCGAGGAGCTGCACGCAGCCGACGCCGTTGAAAAACGCAAGCGCGGCGTGTTCTGAAAAAGATTCACGGTGGGGCACGCCCAGTTTGAGGACAGCTTCGCTGCCGTCGCTGCGCCGTGCGGGCGCCACATAGTTGAAGGAAAGATTGGGAAAATGTGCATCCAGGGTCAGCTGCCAGCGTTGGGCAAAATAGTCGAGTCTTTCCGGCAACTCTTGCAGGAAAGTGACCCCGCGCTCGCCGAAGGTCTGTACCAGCTGGGTGCGAAAAGTGAGAGGCAGCTGCATAGTCTTATTGTACTGCTTTTGCAGCGACAGCGCCAGTCTGGAAGAGCGCGGTTTTGGACTCTGTCGTTCTTCTTGGCATACTGTGTGTGACAGAGCGCTGTTTCAACATCCTCCAGAGAAAATGGACTACGAGCCATGATGCGAGTCTTTATCACAGGAATGGGCGTGGTGAGCCCGATTGGAAACGATGTCGCAAGCTACTGGGCCAGTTTGGTGGCTGGGCGGTCGGGCGCGGCGCCGCTCAGATCGTTTGACCCAGGGGACATGCCCTACCGGGTTGCCTGCGAAGTCAAAGGGTACCTGCCGCCGGCCGGGCGGCTGGTGACGGCAAGCTGGCCACGGGCGACCCAGTTTGCGCTCTCGGCGGCCCAGCAGGCCTTGGCCGCAGCAGGGCTGTCGATCGGGGAGCACAACCGGGAGCAGGTCGGTGTCTTCATGGCGACCGGTGGCGCGGGGTTGCCGACGACTGAGCACTACACAGCACAGCTTGCGGCCACAGGCTGGCAGGGGCTGGATCTGTACAGCCTGATGCACCTGCTGCCCGGGGAGGTCAGTGCTGCGGTGGCGATCGAATTGGGGGCGCAAGGACCGGTGATGACCCATGCCCTGGCCTGTGCGAGCGGCCACTACTCGGTGCTGGAAGCCTATCACTACCTCCGCCGCGGGGAAGCCGAGGTCTTTGTGGCTGGTGGGACAGAATCTTCGATCACGCCGGTCACACTGGCTGCGTTTGGGCGGATGGGGGCGATGTCCAGCCGGACCGAGGACCCAGCCAGCGCCTGCCGGCCGTTTTCGGTCGACCGCGACGGGTTGGTGGCGGGCGAGGGGGCGGCAGCGGTCGTCTTGGAGACAGAAGCACATGCGCGCGCGCGGGGGGCAACCTTGTATGCGGAAGTCAAAGGGGGCAAACTGACCGGAGATGCCTACCATGTGACTGCCCCGGACCCGGACTCGGCTGGCGCAGTGCGCGCCTTGTGCGGGGCGATGCAGCAGGCCAACGTCGCACCGACGGAGGTGGATATCGTCTACGCGCATGGAACGGGGACACCGCTGAACGACGGCGCAGAAGCACAGGCATTGCGGCAGGCGTTCGGAGCCTCGGCAGACCGTCTGTTGGTCACCAGCATCAAGAGCATGATCGGCCACGGTTTCGGGGCCGCAGGGGCACAGTCGTTGGTCGCTGCGGTGCTCAGCCTGCGTGAGGGAATCGTGCCGCCGACCATCAACTACACACCCGACCCTGCGATCGACCTGCGGATCGTGGGCAATGTGGCCGAGCGCGTGGCAGCCCGCCATGCGCTGGTCAATGCATTTGGCTTTGGCGGGCACAACGTGGTGCTTGTCGTCGGACCGGGGGAGTAAAGCCGCTCAGCCCGTTTTTGCAGGTGTCGATCGCCTCTTGGGGGGCTTTCTGCCCAGCTGCTCTGCAACGGCCAGGAGCAGGAGCAGCGCAAGCAGGCCGCAGAGCGCTCTGTTGGCCCAGCGGAGCCGACGGAGCGCTCGTCGAAGCAGTTCCAGCTCGGCGGGCAAGCCGCCGCTGGCTGCGACAG
>CAIOHJ010000256.1 GCA_903858085.1 uncultured Chloroflexota bacterium | reverse complement strand
GCCTCTATGCTGTCACGTCCAACATCCCGCTGGGTCGGCTTCTGCTCGATGTGGCTGCTGGCTGCAGCCCTGCTCGCTGGCTGTGGTGGGGAGGAAACGCCGTCCCCCACCGCAGTACCCACTCCAGTACCCACTGCGACAGCAGCACCCACTGCGACAGCAGCACCCACTCCAGTACCCACTGCGACACCCACCGCGCCCGAAAGCCCGCTCGGTGCGCCCGAAAGCCCGCTCACCGCGCCCGAAAGCCCGCTCGGTGCACCCGAAAGCCCGCTGACCGTCGGATGAGATCGCTGCCAGAGTGAAGGAGAGCAGCAGCCATGAATCCACCCAAAACCATCCTTGTCGTCGACGACGAGCCACGGATGGCCCGTTTCGTCAAAATGAATCTGGATCTGGAAGGGTACCACTCGCTGGAAGCCAACACAGGCAGCCAGGCGCTGGAGAAGCTTCGCAACCATCCTGTCGATTTGGTGTTGCTCGACGTAGAAATGCCGGGCATGGATGGCTTTGAGACCTTGCGCCACATTCGCACGATCACCGATGCGCCCGTCATCATGCTCACGGTGCGTTCGGACGAAGCGGATCGCATTCGGGGGCTCGACCTTGGGGCCGACGATTATGTGACCAAACCGTTCAGCCCGCGCGAGCTGGCCAGCCGCATCCGGGCTGTCTTGCGCCGTTTCGAACCCCAGAGCCGGCTGGAAGACCAGCTCCTCACCGTCGACGAACGGCTGCAAGTCGACCTGCAGCGTCGCCAGGTGATCGTGGCCGGGGAGCGCATCAACCTCCGGCCGACCGAATATCGGCTGCTCTTCCACCTGATCCAAAACGCTGGCTGGGTGATGCCGCACGAGACGTTGCTGACCAAAGTCTGGGGCCATGAATACATCAACGACAACCATCTGCTGCGTCTTTACATCACCTATCTGCGCCAGAAAATCGAGCCGGATCCCAGCCATCCGCGCTATATCTTCACCGAGCGCAGCCTTGGCTACCGATTTGTCAACTTCCATCCTGCCGACGCCCCCTCCAGAAGCAGCTGACCGGCGCTTTGCGGGCAGCCAGATGATTTTGGGGCTGTTGTCTGTTTGAGCCAATCCCAGCTGTCGTGCTATACTCAGCGATCGGTGCATTTTCAGCACCGGCAAAATCGTACACGCCTTTCGACCAGAAAGATGGGTGCTGGCTACCGCTTTCGAGCAGCCAGTCAGCTTGTTGGGATGAAGAAGGCGGAAGAAGAACCCAAAGGAAGCAGGCATGTCCAACGTCACAATGAAACAGCTTTTGGAGGCAGGGGTCCATTTCGGCCATCGGACGCGCCGTTGGAACCCCAAGATGCGGCCGTACATTTTTACCGAACGGAGCGGCATCCACATCATCGATCTGCAGCAGACAGTGCAGGCCCTGGAAAAAGCGACCGAGGTGGTGCGCAGCAAGGTTGCCAAGGGAGGAACCGTGCTCTTTGTCGGCACCAAGCGCCAGGCACAGGCGACGATCGAGCAAGAGGCGTTGCGCTGTGGGATGCCCTACATCAACCAACGTTGGCTGGGGGGCACCCTGACCAACTGGGTGACGATCCGCCAGCGGATCATGTATCTGCTGCAGGTAGAACGGCGCATCGATGCCGGCGACTTTCGCAATTTGCCCAAAAAGGAACGCCTGACCTTGCAGCGGGATGTCGAAAAGCTCAACCGTCGCATCGGCGGGCTCAAGACCATGCGCGCTTTGCCTGACATGGTCTTTGTGGTCGATACCAATGTCGAAGAATTGGCTGTCAACGAAGCCAACAAATTGCGCATCCCCATTCTGGGGATGGTCGACACCAACTCCAACCCGGAGTTGATCACCCATGTGATCCCGACCAACGACGATGCCATCCGCGCCATCAAGCTGCTGGTCGGCGCCATCGCCGATGCGGCAGAAGAGGGGATGCGGGTCCGCGAAGTGGAGATGGCAGAGACAGGTCAGGTCAGCCGTGCCGATCTGGCCGAGATGGAACAGTATCTTGGCCCGAGCATCCTGGCGAAACTGCAGAGCCTCGACGAGGAAGACTTTGAGGCGTACGAGGAAGAAATCAGCAGCGATACAGAAGACGAACCGCTGGAGAAAGCAGCAGATACAGAGCTTTCAGAGACACAGGAAGGATAGGAGAAACCGACCATGGCAGAGATTACCGCCGAACTGGTCAAACGGTTGCGCGAGGCCACCAATGCGGGTGTGCTCGACTGCAAAAAGGCGCTGACCGAAACCCAGGGCGACTTTGAGAGCGCCGTCGAGATTCTGCGCAAAAAAGGGCTGGCCACAGCCGCCAAAAAGGCCAGCCGGGACGCCAATGAAGGTCTGATTGGCTCCTACGTCCACCCTGGCAGCAAAATTGCCACCCTGGTCGAGGTCAACTGCGAGACCGATTTTGTGGCCCGCACCGACGAATTCCAACAGCTTGCCCGGGATCTGGCGATGCATGTGACCGCTGCACGCCCGCTCTGGATCGCACGCGCAGACGTGCCTGCTGCAGCGATCGCCAAGGAACGGGAGATTTACGCCGAACAGATGGCGAACAGCGGCAAGCCAGCTGATGTACTCGAACGCATCTTGGATGGCAAGCTGGACAAATGGTACAGCGAGGTCTGTTTGCTGGAGCAGCCCTTCATCAAAAATCCAGACATCCAGATCAGAGATCTGCTCACCAGCCGGATCGCTTCCCTGGGGGAAAATATCAAGGTGAGACGCTTCAGCCGGCTTGAAATCGGTGCCGAATAGGTAAGTGCCCAGCCCACCTCCTGGGGCTGGGCGTTTTTTTATCCAGATTTTGAGCAGGCTTGTGACGCTGTGCAGTAGAGCCCGTCTCTCAGCCGAATCAAGCGAGGAGCAACCATGACAGAAGTCAAATATCGGCGCATCCTGCTCAAGCTGGGCGGCGAAGCGCTGGCTGGCGAGGGTGGATTTGGGATCAACCCGCGCCAGGCTGAATTTGTGGCGAACACCGTCTGTCATGTGGTCAACATGGGGGTACAGGTTGCAATCGTCATTGGGGGGGGCAATCTTTGGCGTGGGAAACAGGATGGACTCGACTATGGCATGGAACGGGTCACTGCCGACCACATGGGCATGCTGGCGACCGTCATGAATTCGCTGGCGCTCCAGGATGCGCTGGAGCGCGTGGGAATCCCCACGCGTGTGATGACCGGCATCGAAGTACGTGCGGTCGCTGAACCGTACATCCAGCGCCGTGCCGTCCGCCACCTCGAGAAAGGGCGCGTCATCATCTTCGGTGCCGGCACCGGCAACCCCTATTTCACGACCGACACCGCAGCCTCGCTGCGGGCCATGGAAATCGACGCCGAAGTGCTGATCAAAGCCACCAAAGTCGACGCCGTCTACGACAGTGACCCCAAAAAGAATCGAGATGCCAGACGATTCGAGCATCTTACCTATATCGACGCGCTCAACATGCGTATCGGCGTGATGGACAGCACCGCCATGGCGATGTGCATGGACAACAACCTGCCCATCTCCGTCATCAATCTCTGGCAAACAGGTTCGCTGGAGCGCGTTGTCCTGGGGGAGTCTGTTGGCACCACCATCACCAGTTGAAAGCTGTCAGCCACAATTTTTGCATCCGTTAAAATTTGCTACAATGATTGAAACGCTTGTTGGCACCGTTGCCATAAAGCACCCGCTTTGTCGGCACCTCAGCCTCAAAACTCTCTCTCAGAACGCTCTATCAGGAGATCGGCGATGATCAACGATGTGATTGCAGATGCCAAAGATCGGATGGATAAAGCTCTGGAAGCGCTCCGCCACGAGCTGATGAGCATCCGTACCGGTCGGGCCAATCCAGCACTGGTCGAACACTTGAGTATCGACTATTATGGGACACCGACCTCGCTGCAGCAGCTTGCCACAATCTCGATTCCAGAGGCCCAACAGATTTTGATTCGGCCCTACAATCGCGGCGATCTGGCGGCGATCGAAAAGGCCATTGCCAAATCTGACCT
>CAIOHJ010000255.1 GCA_903858085.1 uncultured Chloroflexota bacterium | reverse complement strand
GATCGGCTTGATCGGGGTCTCCACGCCCGAGCACGACCAGAACAGTGTGATCGACCTCATGCGCCAGGGATACGTCGACGCAGTACAGGTCATCTACAATATCTTCGAGCAGGAGCCGGCCGCCGAGCTGCTGCCTGCCGCTGCCGAGACCGGCACCGGCATCCTCGTGCGCGTGGTCTTCGATGAGGGCGTACTGGCCGGCAAGTACACGGCACAGACGACTTTTGCCGAGGGCGATTTTCGCAACAACTACTTTGCCGGCGACCGTCTGGCGCGCGCCACGGCGCGTGTCGACAAGATCAAGGCGGACATTGCGCCCTACGGTCTCACCCTGCCACAGGTCGCACTCCAGTTCGCCCTAGCCCACCCTGCCGTGAGCACCGTGATCCCCGGCATCCGCAACACCTACCAGGCGGAGGCCAACACGGCTGTGGCCGATGCCCCGCCGCTGCCCGCCAAGTTGCTGCAAACGCTGCAAGGCCATGCCTGGCTGCGCAGCTTCTGGTACGCAGGAAAATAAGCGATGGCTGGAAGAGGGGCCACAAAGCGCCTTTGCAAGCTTCGTGTGTCCGGATAGACAAGTAGGGCGAAGTGGCACTTCGCCCTACAATCACTTCGTCCGCACGGCATGGGACACGCACGCCCCGCCCCATCGGGGCGGATGAGTTTAGAGCTCATCATAAAATAATCCACTTGATTTGGTCGACCAACACAGCGATGGCATACTGGTGGTCATGGATACAACTGCGATCAAAGAACGTTTTGTGCGCCTGAAACCGCTTCTGAACGAACGTCAGCGGCGCCTGGCGGCGGCGGCTGAAGCGCAAAGCCTGGGGCGCGGTGGCATCTCGGCGGTCGCCGACGCCACCGGCGTTGCGCGCAAGACCATCGCGCGGGGCCTGCAAGAGTTGGCGACGCCGGATGCCAGCTTGGGCCAGCGCATCCGGCGGTCTGGCGGTGGACGCAAGCGGGCAGTGGTCAAGGATCCGACCTTGCTGGCCGATCTGGAACGGTTGGTCGAACCGGTGAACCGCGGCGATCCCGAAGCGCCTTTGCGTTGGACCAGCAAGAGCGTGCGCAAGCTGGCGGATGAACTCCTGCGCCAAGGCCACCAGGTGAGCCATAACCTGGTGGCGAGTCTGCTGAAAGAACTGGGCTATCGCTTGCAGGCCAACCGCAAGACGGGTGAGGGCAGCACCCACCCAGACCGCGACGCCCAGTTTGAGTATATCCAGGCCGAGGTCAAGGCCTTCCAGGCGGCTGGGCAGCCGGTGATTTCGGTAGATACCAAAAAGCAGGAACGGGTCAGCGACTTCAAGCACAACGGACGCGAACTGCAGCCTGAGGGCGACCCCGAAGTGCTACATGACTTTGTCCTCCCGGAACTGGGCAAGGTGGCGCCCTACGGTGTGTATGATGTCACCCACAATCTGGGCTGGGTCAACGTCGGCATCGATCAGGATACCGCAGCCTTTGCGGTCGCCAGCATTCGACGCTGGTGGGAATGCATGGGCCAGCCGCGCTACGCTGACGCCCAGCGGTTGTTGATTACCGCCGAGGGTGGCGCACATGTCCGCCTGTGGAAGATTGAACTCCAGAAACTCGCCGATGAGACGGGCCTGGCGATGAGCGTCTGCCATTTGCCGCCAGGCACCAGCAAGTGGAACAAGATCGAGCAGCGCCTCTGCTCGTTCATTCGCCAGAACTGGCGCGGCCAACCGCTCATCAGCCATGCGGTGATTGTCAACTGGATCGCCGCCACGACCCCCAAGACCGGCCTCAACGTCGAGTGCGTGCTGGATACGCAGGCTGATCCTACGGGCATCGTGGTGTCTGACGAGGAGTTGGCGCAAGTTACTCTCCAACGCGCTGACTTTCATGGCGAGTGGAACTATACCATCTTGCCGCGACCCAAACCGACCGATACAGTTATTTTATGACAGTCCCCTGGCTGTTTGTTGAGAGTATCATCGGTAAAAATCGACCCAGGCCAGGGCCAGTTCGCTGTGTTTGGCATTGACCAGGCCGGCGGGTAGCCGTACATCGATGGAGCCGTCTTGCAACGGAATCGCCGGCGCGCGCCCGTCACCGGCCGTGAGCGTCACCGTAGCCCACAGCGCATCGCCTTCGTGCAGCAACTGCGTTCCTTCGCCGCCAACTGCCGATTGCGTCACCCCGTGAGGGGGGCTGCTGGCAACAGCGATTTCCAGGCGCTGCTCGCTGTTGTCGACCGTGAGCTGTTCCAGCCCCCGCAGGTGCAGGCGCAGCAGGATCGCCGAAGGCGGCGCCGTTGGGTTCAGCGTCACCAACGCGCGGCCGATCCCGCGTACACTGGTGATATCGACCACCAGCATCCCGTCGCTCTCTGACAGATGCACGCTGTCGCCGGTGGCGACCACGCCAGCGGCCGTGTCCCTGCCGGCCGGCTGCACCGGGCGACAGCCGGCCAGCACCAGCATCCCACCCAGCCCCAGCAGAACGGCCCCGCACAGTATCCGCAGCATCCTCATCGTCGCCCGTTTCCCAGTCCCATCACGTTCGCCCCCAATCTCGAAGCGCGTAAATTCGTCCACTGCATCCAGCCAGTGCAGCTCGACTCTGTCCACACGTGCAGCAGGCGCCCCTTCGTGCAACCACTCGGCAAACACAGCCAGCGCGTCGGGTGCACCTTCCGCCACGACGCGCACACTGCCGTCGGGACGGTTGGCCACCCAGCCCGTGAGCTTCAACGGGTGTGCTCGGCGATTCGTATCATGACGGAATGAGACCCCCTGCACACGGCCGCACACAGTCGCCTCGAGCCGTTTGTTCATCCGGGATCCTCTCTGCTACAGCAGGCCCTGAAAAGATAACGCTCGGCCTCAATGCGCCGGACAAGGTCGATAGGAACCAGGATGTAGCTGATCGGTGACCGGGTGCCATGCCGTGGCCTGCAGGCGCTGGTGGTCGACAGTCTCTCCGACCTGGCAGCGGAGACGCGACGGGCCTGCAATGCCGCGTCGCCTCGCCTGCCGCTCTCCCTGTCCGTCACGCCTGGTGGGTGTGCACGTCCCACGCAAAGTATGTTTCAAATGCCTCGGATAGCACGCCAGCCGTGTGCGACGCATTCATGGCAACGTGGTGCTCGAACCCATTCTTGCAGACATACTTCATCAATGGTTGCAGACCCTCCACTTGAACGACAGCGCGCGTGCCAAAGGTGTCGAGCGGGTCGTCGGTGAACATGCCCTGGCCCACGTAGGTATGAATGAGTCCTCGTGTGTCGTCGGTGCTGACGCGGCCAAAGGTGACCGGCCCGGAGGGCGTACGGCCAGCCATGGCACCGTAGGTGTTCTCCTCCCCCAGCGTCGTGCCCAGAATCGGTGCAGTCTTGATGGCAGCGTCGGGGATAAAGGCCTTGGCCCAATTGCCGCAGTGAAAGAGCACGCACTTGTTGGGATCGCTGCCGTAGTTGTTGTTCCAGTCGACGAGCGCACTGGGCGAGTTGGATGCCAGCTGCAGCGCATACATGGAGACGACGCCGGTGATGTCCACTTCGCAGGCAGAGGGCATCAGCCGCTCGCTCATGATGCTCATCAGCGTGCAGACGTTGACGCCGAAGTTGCGTTGCAGCGAAGTCCAGCACTGAATGGCGGTGGCGACCAGGTCGTTTTTGTCCATCCAATCCTCGATGACGACGCCAAGCCGCGCCATCTTGACCAGCGAGGGCGGCGGCACACTGCCGTAGTCCGCGTAGGCCTTGATGTCGGCCAGTTTTTTCTCCACGCGGCCGTCGCCCTCCGGCAGACGTTGCACCCAGCCAAGCACCTCGGAGAGGTCGAGCGTCTGCACGCTCATGCCGTAGGCTTGCAGCAGCTTCTCGCTGTAGCGCACGGTGTTGAACGCGCCAGGCCGTGCACCGATGGCACCCAGCCGCGCGCTGCGCAGCCCGTTGACGATGCGGCAGACGCCAAGGAACTTCTCCAGATCCTGCCGGAATTCGGACGTGCGCGGATGGACGGTGTGCAGGTCGGTGAGCGTGAAGGGGTAGCCGTACTGGCGCAGGTTGTTGCAGACCGAAACCTTGCCGCAGAAGGCATCGCGGCGGCGCTCGACCGAAAACTGCTCCAGGTTGTCCGGGTACGCCTGCACCAGGATCGGCACGTCGAGCCCGGAGAGCTTGACGGTGTCGGCCACGCCCTTCTCGTCACCAAAGTTGGGCAGGCAGACCAGGATGCCGTCGATGCGGCCGGCGTGGCGGCGGAAAAGCTCAGCGCACCGCTTGGCATCCTCCCACGTCTCCACACCCCCCAGCTTGGTTTCACTCTCATCCAGCAAAATCGCTTCGATGTCCATCTCGGCAAAGAGCGCCAGGATATCCTGCCGCGCCTCCGTCACCAATTTGTCGGGAAAGAAGTCGCGGTTGCCGAAAATCACCGCCAGTGTCGCACGAGCCATAACTGCCTCCTTTTGCGTATTGTGTGCAGGTCACCTGAGAAATGGCACGCAGCTGACGCAAATTGGACGGGGCAACACGAATCCAAACCAATCCGCGCAACTCCGTCGAATCCGCCTCATCCGCCTTCTATTCGTCACAGAAAATGAACACCCGTGGCGCACCCGACTCGCAGGGAATCCACTCGAATCCTTTGGGGCGCACGCCAGTGCTCACGACGACGCCGGTGCGCGGGTCGACGATGCGATAGTGCGCCGGCACCTCGTCGCCAAAGAGGAGGAGCGGACCGCCATCTTCGCTGTAGCAGATAAAGAGCTTGCCCGGCACAAGGAGCCCGCGGCGGCCCAGCGTCACCTCCCAGTTCGGCGCCATGTCCGCAGTCGGCAGCCCGTCCAGGATGCGCGCCACCAGCCCGACGTAGCACGACCCCTCGAAGTCGAGCGCTTCCCGCCAGCCCGCACCCGGCGCCAGAAAGAAGTCCGACTGGCCAGGCTCATCGCCGCGATGCGCCCACTGCCAAAGGCTGCCCGCCCCGTAGACCACGCCCATGGTGCCGCCAGCGCAGAGGTTGCTCCACGCCTCGTGCCCCTGCCACCAGCCCGCCGCACGCCCCTGTCGCCCGCCGTGCTCGTAGGTCGGCTCGCCGTCGGCGACCGCCTTGGCCGGCAGATTGCGCCACATATCGGCGACACGCTCGGGTACATGCTCGCCGCTGTGCCCGGTCTGGCACCACTGAAAGTCAAGCCAGTCGGCGTCCTGCGAGGCATTGGCGACAATGTGCGGGCGATAGTGGATGCCGGCCGGCTGCTCGTAGGCGTCCCACTGTTCCACCTCTTCGCCCCCAGCCGCAATCTGTGGCTCGCGGCCAGAACCGTCACCGCCCACCAGGTAGATCGCCGGGCGCGCACCGTAGCGCGCCACCAGGTAGCGACAGTACCGGGCATACTCAGCAGGGGGCACGACTGGACCGGCTGTTTGCAGCCCCTTCCAGCCAAAACCGTGAAAGACCGGCTGCCACACCGCCACAATCTCATGCTCCACCAGAATCGCGCTGAGGCCGTCGAGATACTGGAAATAGGCCGGGTTGAGCCGGTTGATGTGACCGTCGGGCAAATCCTCGAAGCCAACGTCGAAGCCTTCATCCGCAGTACGGTCGCGCGGGCCGCGCGCACCCATGTCGGGCTGGACGCTCATGAGCAGTGCGGCGTTGAAACCCTTGGCCTGACGGTCGGCGGCGTAGACGCGGCACTCTTCGTGCGTGGCGCGCCAGGGCAGTCCCCACGCCGTGTCACCGGCCAGAATGGCCGGCCGACCGTCGGCATGGACCAGGCTGCGCTTCCCCGGCGACATCCGCCAGAAGCCGTGACGGTAAAAACGGTTGGTGGACGCTGCGCTTGCTTCACACACAACCTCACCACTTTGTCCGGCAAGCCCTGCGTCGTCGACGGAAGTGAAGCTTTGCCACGTCCAGCGCCCGTCGGCGCGCGGCGAGGCGAAGCGGATGCGCCAGGTGCGTCCGCCATCCCAAAAGGCGAGACGGCGCAGCACGGTGCCGTCATCGTGGGTGAAATCTGCCCATACCTCGACATCGGTGTAGCCGTTGGTATACGCCCGCACCGCAGTCAGCGTGAGCTCGACCTCATGCCACGGTTGGGCAGAGATGGTTGATGGAGCGATCATGCTTGTTTCCTTCATACGTTTATGGTAAAAACTGTTCCTCCAGGCCTTTGCCGTCGGGTGCAACCCGAAAATTCAGCGAGCAGCGTGCGTCACGGCTGCACGCGACGCAAAAGCAGCGCATGATACGCCTTGCCTGGCATCGGAATGTCCACGCGCCCGCTGTAGCGGTTGCCTTGCGTCACACGCATGCCCCACGTGTCGATGACTTCCGCCTGGTATTGTTCGCCCTCGGGCAGTGAGATCTCCAGCAGGGCAGGCTGCGATACACCGGTGTAGATCAGATAGAATTCGTCTGTTTTTCCGGCGCAGGGCAGTGCATTCACCACACCGGCGATGGGATCCACCCCCGTGGCAGGGCTGTCCTCCAGCAGTGCGCGCAAAAAGGCGATGCGCGGCGCACTTTCGCCGTGCAGCAATCCACCTTTCGACCACCAGAGAATATCATGCGGATGCAGATAGGTTTCACCGTGGCCGACATACCCGCCGTGCACCGTGCCGAGCCAGAAACGATGCACCATCTCGCGCGCCGAAATATTGCCCCAGCCCATCGGGATATCACCTTCGTAGCAACACTCGTCCACCACGATCGGCTTCCTGACCTGACTGCGCCACAGGCTCACCTGGGTCAGATCGGGGCGCTGGATGCTCTGGTGCGTGACCCAGGGTTTGCTGTGGTCGTAAAACTCGCGCCAGTTGTGGATCGAGCGCAAGTGCTGATTGGGATCGCTTTCCTGTACGATGCGGAAGAAGCGATCCCAATCCGCCATGGATTTGCTGTCCATCAGGTCGTACTCGTTTGCCATCGACCACCAGACGTTGCGATAGGCGGTCAGCCGCGCCACGACATAGCGCAGATACCGATCGTCCTGCTCGGCGCTCATGGTGGAAAAGCCCCAGCGGTCGTAGGGGTGGAAGAGAATGATGTCAGCTTCGATGCCGATCTCGCCCAGGCTGGCGACACACGTTTCGAGATGCTGAAAATAGGCGGGCGTGAAGCGGTCAAAGTCGAAACGCCATCCCTGACGGATCTCGCTCTTGTTGCTGCCCAGCCATTGACTGCTGCCTTTGGCCAGGCAGGGAAACGGGTATTGCTCCGGTTCATTCTCGTTGTAGCGGTAGTGCTTGGGAAAGACGCAGAAGCGAACCTTGTTGAAGGGCGCCTGCGCCAGCGTCGCCACTGTCTGCGCCTCCAGCTCAGCACCTTGCAAATTCCACACATAACAGGTCGTACCGATCTGCTTGTAGGGCGTCCCATCAGCGTAGGCAAAGTGATAGGTATTGGCGACCCGCACAGGGCCATGATTGCCCGCACGCGGTGCGACGCAGGTGAAGCCACCTTCGTGGCCATCCAGCTCACGCCGGTTGCTTTGCGTGCGATACCGCCATTCGCCCAGGACATCGGGCATAAAGCGCACGCGGTAGACGCCGTCGCCGTCATAAAAACCGTCAACTTCGATCGTGCGATGCTTGTTGGAAAAGTGCGCCGCAAGCCGCACCTCCAGGAAGGGGTTGCCCTCGGCGATGCCGTCCAGGGCAAGCTCGAACACCCCCCATTGTTCCGTCTGATGATCTGCAGTCACTCGATTTTCCATTTCTCTCCGTTGGCTTGTCTGATCCACTGTAGGAACTGATGGAACGCGGGTGGAGCGGGTCAAAGCAGATTGGTGCTTCACGCCAATTCAGCACAATCGCTCATCCGCATCCTGGTGCAGAAAAGCCACACGCAGCCTCGTCGAGCACCAGCACCCAGTCCGGCCCACCCTGCGGCAGGACGAAGGTCATGCGCGGCTGCTTGGCCAGCACGCCCAGGCTGCGCGCAACGCCAGTGCGCGGGTCGTACCACCAGACGGCGAGCTGCGTCCCCGCCAGCGCAGTCGTGTCCACTTCGAGCGCGGTCGCCCCCATGATGTTGCCCGCAGGGATGTAGACAAGGGCGTAGCGACCCTCCACGTCGCGCGTGGCGCGCACGTGGTGCGTCCCCTCGCCCACCTCTGAGGCGATCAGTGACTGGTCGGCAATGCGCGTCAGGTACGGGCGCGACAGGAGCAGGCTGCGCGCGTGCTGCATCTGGCCGGAGCCGGGCAGGTGCATGGCTTCGTACCACGGACGCCGGGCGTAGATCACCGGGTCGCGGCCGGGCGCCCACATCTGCCAGACAGGGTTGCAGCCGTAGGTATGGCCGTGGGCACCGGCAAAGAGCCCCCAGTAGAGTGCCTTGCGCGCATCCCAGTCGTCGAGATAGCCGCCGTCCAGGTTGCGGATGTTGTCTGCCATATCCTCGTAGCCAGGCTCGGCGTCCATGCACGGGCGGGTCGGCGTGCGCGCATAGTCGGCCTCGATGAAGCGCCAGTTGGCCGAGTTGCGGGCGTGGCCGCTCTGGCAGGTGTGGAAGTCCACCCACGGCTCGTCGTGCACATACTCGGAGGTGGTATGCGGCCCCCACGTGTGCATCGTCATCAGGTGGCGGCCGCCGTCGCCAACACGCAACCCCTCGGCCATCGCCCGCACGATCTGCCGGTGCGTCTCGCTCTCGATGGGCCGGTCGCCACCAAGAATCCAGAGGATCGGCGCATCGGCATAGCGCCGGCCCAGGAATTCGCCGTAGATGCGCGCGTTCCCAGGCGTAAAAATCTCCGGGCCGACGCCCCATTTCTGATTCCACTTGTCGCCCCACGTCGGCAGCATGCCGATGTGCAGTCCCAGCGATGCCGCCAGCGCCACGACCGCATCTACGTGCGCAAAGTAGGCTTCGTTGGGCCGCGTCGGATCGTCGTCGAACAGCGGCTGGTCGCCGTTGCGGTTGGGCGTGTGCAGACCGTCCAGTTCGGCCAACACCACCGTCTGGATGACGGTGAAACGCTTGGCCGCACGATCTCTGAGATAGTGTTCGGTCTCGGCGAGTGTGCAACGATGAAGCAGTTCCCAGGCCGTATCGCCTAGGTAAAAGAAGGGGGTGCCGTCGTCATGTACCAGAAAACGGCGGTTCTCGCTTACCTTGAGCACGTTGTTTCTTCTCCCTCCGTGAGTCGAGTGTCTTCCAACGACGCGTGACTGGGTCGCGCTGGCTTGTTCTGTCTCATCTGCGGGTCCGGTTTCGCCGCTCCACCCATCGCTGATCCAGCCGCGGGATCGAGTCGAGCAAGACCCGCGTGTACTCGTGCTGCGGGCGGGAGAGCACCTGCTTGGCGTCGCCAAACTCCACGATGCGACCTTTGTTCATTACAGCGATGTAGTCGCTGATGTAATAGGCAGTGGCAAGATCGTGCGTGATGTAGAGGAAGCTGGTCTTGTATTCCTCTTTGAGCGCCAGGAAGAGGTTGATGATGATCATGCGGCGCGAGGCGTCAATCATGCTCACTGGCTCGTCGGCGATGATCAGTTGTGGGCGCGGGATCAAGGCTCGCGCCACCGATGCACGCTGCAACTCGCCGCCAGAGAACTGGTTGGGGTACTTGCCGCGTACGTCGCTGTATTGTAGGCCGACCGCAGCCAATGCCTCTTCCACTGTCTCAACAGCCACATTTTTTTGCAGCTTGCCGACGCGCTCGGCCGTCTCACGCAGATAACAGTCCACTGTGCGATGCTGGCTGAACGCCTCGAAAGGGTTCTGAAAAATGGGCTGCACGGTGCGCAAAAATTCGTTGTGGTGGGGACGCGCCCCTTTGCCAGCGACTAGATGGCCAGCCACGGTAACGGCACCCGAAGACGGCTGCACCAGGCGCAAGATGACCTTGGCCAGCGTCGTCTTGCCGCTGCCCGACTCCCCAACCAGGCTGACGATGACCGGCTTGTCGCTTTCGATGTTGAGGTTGACATCGTCGAGCGCCTGCACCTTGATGCTGCGCGGAAAGCTGCCAAGTCTGTAAACTTTGTTCAGACCTTGCGTCTTCAAAATGGTGTTCATCGGTCGGCCTCCAGATCAGACATCAGCCTGGATGGATCGTGGGCAACCTCGCTCAACTTCGGACCGGCCTGCAACGTCTCTTTGAGCCCGGCCACATCGCCGGCAAAATGGCAGGCAGAGAAGTGGCCGCGCGTGTATTCGACAAGCGGCGGCTCCTCCCGGCGGCAGCGATCGGCCGCAATCGGACAGCGCGCAGCAAAGCGACAGCCCTTCTGCGGCTCCCAGAGGCTCGGCGGGCTTCCCGGCAGCCCGCGGCGTGCGCGGTCGTCACCGATCGTGGGCAGCGAGTTGGTCAGCATCAGCGTATAAGGGTGCAGCGGATTTTGGAAGATGTCGTCTGTGTCAGCGTACTCGACCGCCTTGGCCGCATACATGATCAGCATCTTGTCCGTGACCTGGTAATGGACACCCATGTCGTGCGAGACAAGGAGGATGGTGTTGCCCATCTCCCGCTGCAGTTCGAGGAGCAGCAGCAGGATGCTCTTCTGCACCACTACATCGAGCGCAGTCGTCGGCTCGTCGGCAAGAATAATCTCCGGCTGAAAGAAGGTCGCCATCGCGACCATGATGCGCTGGCGCATCCCGCCCGAAAGCTGATGCGGATAGGCATCGATCGACTCCGGCGGCAACCCCAGCTTCTGCACAAAGCCGCGCACCTGAGCCAGCACTTCCTTCTTGCGCCCGGCAGTGGCGGGAAAGTCCACGAACTGGTCGCAGATCCGGACGACTGGGTTGAGTGAACTCATTGAACTCTGCGGGATGTAGGAGATATGGCGAAACCACTCGCGGCGGATATTGTCGGTCGTGACTGGTTCGCTGCGCTCGTTGGTCAAGCCGTACTCCACCGACCCCGATCTCAGGCTGAGCGGAAAGCCAATGTCACCGTAGAGCACCTTCATGAGCGTGCTCTTGCCACAGCCCGACTCGCCAGCAATGCCCATGACGATGCTGTCGGGGATCTCCAGCGTTACACCGTCGACAGCATTGACCTGGCCGCGCTGTGTGGTGTAGCTGGCGACAATGTTGTCAAGACGAATCACGCGACACCTCGCTTCTCAGCCGATAGGTCGTTGTAGCCGCTGGATGTCAGAAACAGCCCCAGAAAGAGCACAACCGTCGTCACGATCGGCGCAATGATCCAGAGCGGCTGGCCGATCAGAATCGCGTTGTAGTTCAGCGCCCAGAAGATGATCGAGCCGAGGGTGGGCACAACCACGTTGGAAAGTCCGATCACGGCCAGCGCCGCCTCGGTGTTGATGGCAAAGAGGATCGTGTTGATAAAGCCCACAATCATAAACGCATAGACGTAGGGAAAGATTTCGCGCGCAATGATGGCAATCACGCCGGCACCCGAAAACCGCGCCATGTTGACAAACTCGCGCTCGCGCAACGACAGCGACATCGAACGGATCGTGCGGGCATTCCACGCCCAGCCGAAGACGATCAGGATCAGGGCAACAACCATAAAGGAGGTGTTGCCGCGCACGACAGCGCCCAGAACGATCAGCACCGGCAACACAGGGATCGTAATAAACGTATCCATGAACACCACCACACATCGCTCGTACCAGCCGCCAATAAAGCCGGCACTCAGCCCCAGTGACGTCGCGATGATGGTGACACCCATGCTCACCGAGACCCCTAAAAGCAGCGAGTTGCGCACGGCAAAGACCAGATACCAGAAGATATCCTGCCCAAGCGCATTGGTGCCCAACAGATGCGCCGGGCTGGGCGGCAGGTTCTTCAGATAGGTGCCTTGCGCGGCCGGATCGACGCTCGTAAAGAAAGGCAGAATCAGGCTGCCGGCGGCCAGGATTGTCACGATCGTGAGGCCGATGGCAAGCCGACTGTTGAGTTTGGGCAGCCAACGCCGCTGCTGCTGTGTCTGCATCGCCATTACCCTCCCAGCCGAATGCGCGGGTCAAAGAGCGGATAGATCAAGTCGAGCACCAGCGTAACGGTCGCTACCGCAAAGATCGTCAAAATGATCGATCCGTAGAGCAGGTTGTAGTCGCCAGCACCGGCTGCCGCACGCATGGTCATTCCGATGCCCGGATAGGAGAAGATTACCTCGGTCTGGATTGCACCGTTGAAAATGAAACCGAGCGAGAGGATCAGCGCCGTGATCTGAGGCAACATCGCGTTGCGAAAGACATACTGGGTCATGCGCGTGCGGTCCGTCGTGCCCTTCAGACGAGCAAACTGCACGTACGGATCTTCTTTCGTGGCCACGGCCAGCGCCTTCATGGCAAGAACGTTCCACCCAAAACCCGCCAGCACCAGCGTCAAAGCAGGCAAAAACGAGTTGTGAATGATCGATACACTCTTGCTCCACGACATCGGGCCGGGAAGAAAGGTGGGCGACAGTGGGAAGAGGGCAAGCCAGTAGGCAAATACCAGAATCACCACGAGCGCCAGAATGTAGTAGGGGATCGGGTACAAGAGGATGCCTACGATCTCAAGCGCAGCGGCAGCGCGCCGCTTGTTGTAATAGCCAGCGATCAAGCCAATCCCGTTGCCGATCAACCAGGCCAGGAGCGTGGTCATGATCAACAAGCCTGCCGTCCAGGGCAGGGCATCGAGCAGAATGTTGGACACAGGTTCCGGGTAATACGTAAACGATGGCCCGAAATCAAAACGTACCACACGCCCGATGTAGTTGGTGTACTGCGTGAACAGGTCGCCCTGAAGACCGTACAGCTCCGCCAGCGAATCGCGCAGCTGTTGGGTGGCCTCGGCAGAGAGCGATTGCCCGGCGCGCGCCTGCACCTGCGAGATGTAGTTGCTGATCGGATCGCCCGGCATCAGGCGGGGCAAAAAAAACGTGATCGTGATGCCGATGAAGAGGATCAGCAGATACATCACGAAGCGTTGGAGCATATATTGCAGTAGCTTCATAGGCACCTCGTCGGTGACAAACAAGGCAGCGGGAGGAGCGGCTGCCTTGCCTGCAGATAAGCGATACACCGTCGCCATCTTCGGGCGTCAAAATCCCCCCTCCGAAGATGGCGACTGGGCCTAAAACAGCAAACCGTTCGGCTTACTGGCCGACAGGCTCGATGCTGGTGAGAATCTTCTTGAACGAGCTCCACCAGGTGTAGGGCACCGCATAGGCGTTGTCCTGCTTGGGAAAGTTCGTCCAGTAGCTCTCATTGGTCGGGATCGTGGTCGGGATGTTCATCATGTTGATGTAGTACATGTTGGTGAGCATCTCCTTGACGACCTCCTGACCCGCAGTCAGAAATTCTGGCTTGGACATGTCCATTGCCCCCGCTTCGGCGATCTTGTCGAAGATGAACTGATTGTCGATGCGGGCGCGATTGCCGTTGATAGGCTCGGAAGAGTCCACCGGCTTCAGGTAGTCCGCCGAGAAGGTGCGCCAGTTGTTGACAAAGTTGGTGTTGAACACACAGCTCGTCGACCAGTTGACCATGCTCTGCAGCAGCGTGTTGGTGTCCTGCACCGTGTTGAACTCGCCGTTGTCGACCTGGCGGGCATTGACTTTGAAACCGGCCTTGGTCCAGCTATCGGCAATCGAGAAGCCGACACGCTGCATCACCTTGTTCCAGTCGCTGGGGATGACCAGTTCGAGCGTCCACGGCGAACCGTCGGACAGGGTGTAAAAGCCATCGGCGCCCTTCGTCATGCCAACCGAATTCATCAACTTCTCGGCTTCCGCCGGGTCGGTCTTCCACCAGCCCAGGCCGAAGTTGCCGGTGACCGCGTCCCCCGTCGGCAACAGCGAGGCATCCATGCCCATTTCCGTCAGCTTGTTCACCATGTCGGTGCCGAAGCCAGGATTGTAGGGCTTGTAGCCGTCGGCTAGAGCAAAGTCGTTCAACCACGCCTGCAGCGGCTCGAAGAAGGCCGGCCGCGTAATCTGTGTGTCGGGCATGGGGAACGCCGACGCCTTGAACTGGCCGCTCATCGAGTTGATGCCGACGCTCGGCAGATCCAGCGAGAGCGCCAGCGCCCAGCGCACTTCGGGTTTGTCCAGTGGCGCCTTCTGGTTGTTCAGAAGAATGCCATAGGAGCAGGCATCGTTCATGTCATGGTAGGGCAGCGCCGCAGCAAAGGTGTGCACATTCGGGTTTTGGGCCTTTGCCGCCTCGATGCTGTCGGGACTCATGAAGGTGTCGACGTCGTACTCGTTCTTGATGAAGGCCAGCGTACGGGTCTGCTCGTCGCCAAAGTTCTTGTAGAAGACATAATGAGCCACCGGCTCGCCTAACGGCGCCGTCGCCGAGCGATCCCAGTCTTCGCGGCGTTCCCACAGGTGCCACTGGCCGTTCGGGTCGTAGGATTTGAGCGTGTACGCGCCCAGCGTCACGGGATACTCGTTCTTGAACGCAGCCAGGTCTTCAACTTTCCCGAAGACATGGCTGGGCACGATGTTGAAGGCGGACCCCCACGTATAGACCCCCATCGTGGTGGCGAAGTCGTACGCCGGTTTCACCGTCTCGACCCGCAGTGTGTAGTCGTCCACCTTCTCGTAAGACAGGACATAGTTGGTGATGACGGGCACACCAAAATAGGTCAGCTTGTCCTTGTTGTTGAAGTAGGTGTCGAGCGTGAAGATGACATCGTCGGCAGTGAACTCGACGCCGTCGCTCCAGTAGACGCCCGGGCGCAGCCGAATCTCAAACTGCGTGTACTCATCGTTCAGGACGACGGGCAGCTCGGCAGCCAGCTCTGGGTAGGACTGGCCAGTGGCTGTGTCCATCTCCCACAGGTAGCCCCACGCCAGCTCACGGAAACCGCGCCAGATGGCGTAGCCACCCATGAGCGGGTTCATGTTGTCGGGCGCATTGGTCTTGCCGTCGAAGGTCTGGACGATCAGCGTCTCGCTGCGCAGGGTGCCGACTTCCGTCATGGCGCCCGCCTCAGCCGCAGGTGCTGCCGCTTCGCCGGGCGCAGCCGGACTGGCCGCTGGCGCAGCACAACCTGCAATCACGCTGAGCACAAATGCCAGCAATATCACAACACGAATCAGTCGATCATTTGTCAACATGCAGAGTGTCTCCTTGCTTCTGTATTCATCCTAACGGGTCGTGAGCAAATTGGGGCCAGCTGGTTTTGTTTTCAGAATGGTGCCATCGATACCCCCTTGATCAGAATACGGCCAACCCATAGGCTGCCGTGTAGCGCACTCTTATTTGCACAGCACACGCGCAAGCGCATCTTGCCAGCCTGCCAGCCGCACACCTCGCTCTGCTTCGGGCATGGCCGGAACATAGCACTGCTCGCCACGGTGCAACGCCGTGAGTTCATCGGTCGAACGCCACACGCCCACCCCCAACCCGGCCAGATAGGCCGCACCCAGCGCCGAGACATCGGTCGAAGTGCTCGCCAGCACTGGGCACTGCACCAGGTCGGCTTGAAACTGCATCAACAACGCATTGGCGCTGGCACCGCCATCGGCGTGAAGCACAGTGAGCGGGATGCCGATATCCTCCTGCACCGCAGCAAAGATGTCGTAGATCTGGTACGCAATCGACTCCAGCGCAGCGCGCGCAAGCTGGGACACGCCGCTGCCCAGCGTCAGCCCATGGATCATGCCGCGCACAGCGGCGTTCCACCACGGCGCACCCAACCCGACAAAGGCCGGCACCAGGTAGACACCTTCGCTGTCAGGACAGGCTGTTGCCAGTTCGGTGACTGTGGCCGCCGCATCGGGCCAGCCGAACAGCTTGCCGAGCCAACCAATGGTAGCGCCCGTGGCGTAAATGTTCCCCTCCAGCGCATAGGTCACCTGCCCCGATCGCGACCAGGCGATGGTGGTCGACAGCCCCCGTTGCGAGAGGATCGGGCTGGCCACCGGCGTCATCACGGACGAACCGGTGCCGTAGGTGGCCTTGACTGCGCCGGGCGCAAAGCCTGCGTGCCCCACCAGCGCAGCGTGCGAATCGCCGATCAGCCCGGCAATCGGAATGCCAGCCGGCAGCGCACTTTCACGCGCCGTGTGCCCGACAATGCCGGTCGATGGCTGTACCGCAGGCAACGCCTGCCGAGGGATTCCAAACAACGCCAGCAATTCCTCATCCCATTCCAGCCGATGCAGATTGAAAAGCAATGTGCGCGAGGCGTTGGTCATGTCGCAGGCGTGGACGCGCCCCCCGGTCAACCTGAAGAGCAGCCAACTGTCGATTGTGCCCAGGCAGAGATCGCCGGCTTCAGCACGGCGCCGTGCACCCGATGTGTTGTCCAGCAGCCAGGCCATCTTGCTGGCCGAGAACATCGGGTCAAGTTCCAGCCCGGTGCGCCGATGAACATCTTCGGCAACGCCAGGCTGCTTCAGCGTTTGAACCAGGGCGTTGCCGCGCTGGCATTGCCAGATGACACACGGCGCCAACGGCTCGCCCGTCGCTCGCTCCCACAGCACCACCGACTCGCGCTGGTTGGAAATGCCAAGCGCCACGGGCAACGCCTGCGCCGTGCCGAGCACTTCGCTGGCACAACGCAACACGCTCTGCCAGATGGCCGTCGCATCCTGCTCCACCCACAAAGGACGCGGATAGTGGACGCTCAGGGCCGTCGAGGCGCGTGCCTGCACCTGGCCTGTGGCGTCCACCAGGATTGCCTTTGTGTTTGTGGTGCCTTGGTCAATTGCGAGAACGGACACTCTGGCCGATGTCACCATGTACCGCCTTGATACTTTGAATTGTCAACAAGTCGAATGACAGGGAGTGAACAAGCTGACGACATATATACGTGCCGGTGCGCTGCCTGCTTGGCAGATCACGCCGGCAAACTTACTTCTGTTCGGACTCGATCCAGCAATCTTTCGGCAGTCGCAGCCAGCCCGTTCGGTGTGATGCCGTAATGCGCGAAAATTTCCTGCTGGCTGCCTGGATAAGTGTATTCGTCTGGGATGGCAGCAATGTGCAGCGCCGGCGTAACCCCCGCCTGCATCAACAGGGTAGCAACACGGCTGCCTAGCCCGCCGTGGACGCTATGTTCCTCGACCGTCACAATCGCCCTGACCCGGCGCGCAACCTCCAGCACAGCCGCTTCGTCGAAAGGCCGCAGGCTGTGAACGCTGAATACGTCGGCCGAAACCCCACGCTCTCCCAGAAGGTCTGCTGTTTGGGCTGCGATCTCCACCGTTTCACCTGTCGCCAGGAATGCAAGATCGTCGCCCCGGCGCACGCGTATCGCCTTCCCAATCGTGAAGGGCGTATCTTCTCCATGCAGGTGGTGCATGGCTTTCTTGCCCAGACGAATGTAGAGCGGCCGCGGGTGCGTGACTGCTGCCTCGACGGCAGCCTGAGTCTCAAAATTGTCAGCAGGCACCACAATGTCGATGTTGTGGATTGCCTGGAGCACAGCCAGGTCGTGCAGCGAGTGGTGGGTTGTGCCCAACGCCCCATAGCTGATGCCGGCGCTGATGCCCACCAGTGTGACCGGCTGATCGGAGTAGGCTACATCGTTTTTAATCTGCTCTAACCCCCGCGCAGTCAGGAAGCAGGCAGGGGAGACGGCGAAAACATGCTTCCCCGCCGCAGCCAGCCCGGCCGCCACGCCCACCAGGTTCTGCTCGGCAATTCCCACCTCGACAACCTGGGCAGGCAGTTGGTTGCCAAAGGCAACCAGCCGGCCGGAACCGCGCGAGTCACTCGTGACGACCAACAGATTGCGGTCGTTTTTGGCGAGTTTGAGCAGTGTGTCGGAAAATACCTGTTGATTGGGTTTACCGAGTTGATACAATGGCATAACGTTCCTGCCGACTTTTTTCGGCCTGATCGAGTTCGGCGAGCGCAGTTGCCAGTTCGGCAGCGGTCGGCACGTGATGATGCCAGTCGGCAGCATCCTCAATAAAACTGACACCCTTGCCTTTGGTCGTCTGTGCAATGATCAGCGTGGGCCTGCCCGACGTAAAGGGTGTCTGCGCAAAAATATCGACGAGAGCAGCCACATCGTTGCCATCGACGGTGCGCACAGCGTAGCCAAACGCAGCGAAGCGCTCGGCCAGTGGCTCCAGCGCCATGACGCTCTCGGTGCGCCCTGTGATCTGCAAGGTGTTCCGGTCGATAATCACGACCAGGTTGTCGAGCTTGTAGAAGGCCGCACTCATCGACGCTTCCCAGATCGAGCCTTCGGTGAGCTCGCCGTCGCCCATCAGGGTGAAGACGCGGTGTACAAGGCCGTCCTGCTTGGCAGCGATCGCCATGCCGACGGCCACGGAGAGCCCGTGCCCTAGCGCACCCGTGTTCTGCTCCACCCCCGGCACTTTGCGCGTCGGATGTCCAACCCAGTGCGAACCACCGCATCCCATCGTTGCCAGTTTCTCTGCCGGGAAAAAGCCCTTGTCCGCCAGCACCGTGTAGAGTGCCTCGACGGAATGTCCCTTGCTGTGGATGTGGCGGTCGCGGTCGACCCAGGTCGGATTGTACGCATCGACGCGCATCACGCTGTTATAGAGCACATTCAGG
>CAIOHJ010000254.1 GCA_903858085.1 uncultured Chloroflexota bacterium | reverse complement strand
GGTGAATGGCAGCAGCGAGTGGTCGCTGAATATTTTACAGGGAAAGTCTGCCTGCGCGTAAATTGGGGGGATTCATGACCAAAAATCCGAGCAAGGGGGGATGCTCGCTTTGCGGGGGAGAGAGGCGCACTGCGCGACCAGGCGCTGCACCGTCCTATGGGGGGGATCGGCCCTCTGTCAGCAAATTTCAGATTGAAACGTGCAGCGCAGAGGGTAGACAATTTGTCATTTTTGTGGAATACTTGTTGATATGAGCGGTACACAAAAAGACGAGGGCATGCATGGAAACATCAAAACTTTATCCGAGCTACACAATTTGTGTCGCCCAGGCGCTGAGCAGCTCGCCGCAGCCGCTCACGATCGACGATCTGCTCGCCCAGGTGGAGCGTCAGCGCCCGATCGGTAAAGGCGCTCGCGATGCCATTTATCGGGCCGTGCGTGAACTGTACCAGGCGGTCCCAGTCGCTTCCAGCCAGATCGGCTGGCTCTCCCACCTGCTCCAAGGCAGCAGCTTCCGCCACCCGCTGACCGCAGCCGAGAGCCGCCGCGGCTTTCTGCTGCTGGATGAGCTCGAACATGCACTCTTTTTCCCCCAGTTCTTTCAACAGCAGAAAAACGAATTGCGCCGGGTCGTGGTCGAGCTGATGGGGGGATGCACCCTCCACGCTGAAGCTGTGGTCGAACGCAACCAGTGGACGCTGCGACTGGGTCTCCCCTTCGCCGAATGGATCGACGCGCAAGGGGGACAGAGCCAGGACGATATTCTGATTCTGGTCGAAGATGCCGTGAAAGGGCACTACCGGTTCCGTCTGCAGCCGCACGAAAGCCGCGACGAAAGTGCCATCCACCAACAGAACCAACAGCTCGCCCTGGTCGCCGAAGCGCTGATGGGCCACTCCCGCCGCGCCGAAAAAGTCATCCCGGTCTGGGAACTGGCAGCTCTCCTGGTCGGCCGCGGGCTCTACCACAGCCCAATCCCCCCCGACGAACTGCACAGCGTGCTGCACGAGTACAGCGCCCTGCGCCTGACCGACGACGGCACCGGCTATCTCCTGGACAGTCAGGTCTCGGCCAAAAGCGAGCCAGTCGCCAAAAAACACAACAAAGCGTACCAGCCCCCCCTCCCCCCCGGCAACAAAAAATCAGGCATCCCCTCGTCGCGCCCCGCCTTTTTTGCAGACTCGACAGGGCAAAGTCTCCCCCCCGACGACGACGACGATGGCGAGTTTTGTGAAGACTACGCAGCCTATCTCGAAGCCTTTCGGCTCTCTGAACTGCCAGGCCCTCCCCTCACCCACAGCGAATATCATCTGCTCGAAGCTGAACTGGAGCTGTTGCTGGCACTCGAGGAGGAGTTCGGAGAGCTGCTCCCCGAACAGAACGACCGGATGCAATCGCTCGCCAATCGTCTGCTGATCGACCTGGATTCTCTGGAGGTCGACGACGACGAAGAGGATGATGGGGACGACGGCTTTGTCTTCTGGCGGAATTAAACCAGCGGGCTGCGGGGCCTCCGTCCAGCTGCGGGCTGGCGTCCTCCCTTTCCCCTGGAGTCACCCATGAACAAACCGGTCAGCTGCCGCTATTTCTACGGCGACTATTTTCGCGGCAAACACAAAGAAGAATGCCGGCTTGTGGCGGCCAATGCCAGCAACGACCACCCCTGGAAACGCAGCTGCTGCGACAGCTGCCCGGTCCCGGCCATCCTGGTCGCCAGCAACTCGCGCGATCTGGCCCTCGAAGCCAAAGTCACCCGCCGCTTCCTGAGCAGCCGGGTCGAGATCAGCTTTGCTGTCTGCACCCGCCACCTGGAAGAGTTGGCAGACCCCCGCTTCTGCCCCCGGTGCGCAGCAGAACAAGAGTCCGCCAGCCAGAGCTAGCGGCCCGTCCGCTCAGATCCGACGGTCCAGCTCCAACAACGTCGCCAGCAGCACGCGCACCCCATCCATGCACTCCGCAGGAGCCGTGTACTCTGCCGGGGCATGGCTGATCCCCGCTTCGCTCGGCACAAAGATCATGGCATACGGGCAGACCCGGGCCATGTTCATGGCGTCGTGGCCCGCGCCACTCGCCATCGGTTGATGGCGAACCCCAAGCCGACGACAGACCCGCTCCACCACGGCGAGCAGCGCCGGGTCGGCCGGCACCGGTGCCTTGCAATGGCCGCTGGTGAACGCTCCTCCCTGCGCCTCTGCCGCAAGACGGAGCGCCTCCTCCGCTGCATCCAGAAGCAGCTCGTCGAGCCCGCGAATTTCCACATCAAGCAGCACACAGCCCGGAACGACATTGGGAGCGCCCGGCTGCACATCGACCCGCCCCACAGTGCCGACAATCCCCTGGGCGACAGCGATCTCACGCACTGCGGTGATGAAGGGCGCAGCCATGACGAGTGCATCGCGACGTCGCGCCATACTGGTCGTCCCCGCATGGTTGGCCTGCCCGACAAAACGCACAAAATAGCGGCGAATCCCCACGATTCCGGTGACAAGACCGACACCGCCCCCTGCACCGGTCAGCTGTTCGCCTTGCTCGATGTGCAGTTCGACAAACGCGCCGACGGGCTGCGGCAGGCGGCTCGCCGCCACTGCTGCAGCGTCGAAGCCGCTCTCGGCAAGCAAAGCCCGGGTGCTCTCCCCCTTCCAGGCCGGCCCCTCCAGGTCAGCGACCGTCAGCGCGCCGACAAAGGCCAGGCTGCCCAGCGGGCTGGCCGCCGTCGTCGCCTCTTCGGCGGCAAAATCAATCACCAGCAGTGGGTGGCGCAACACCACAGCCAGTTCACGCAGGGTCCGCACACAAGCCAGCGCCCCAACCACCCCGAGCGCCCCGTCATATTTGCCGCCTCCCGGCACGCTGTCGGTGTGGGAGCCCAACGCCAGCGCCGGCAACGGCTCGCTGCCCGGCAACACCCCCACCACGTTGCCTGCCGCGTCGATCCCAGCCTCCATGCCCAACGCCTGCATCTGCGCCAACACCCAGCGCCGACCCGCCAGATCCGCCGGGCTGTACGCCATCCGCTGCAGCCCGGTGCCCGCCACCCAGCCGATCTCCCCCAGCGCCTCCAGGTCAGCCATCATCTGCTCCCCGTCGAACGCCGCCAGGATCGCTTCTTCGCCAGACGTCCATCCCTCCACCATTCGTTTTCCTCCCCCGCCAGCCTGCTCCCCCTACCCCTGCCCCGGCAACCCCAGACTGATCCGACCGCGCGCCTTGTCGACGGCCACGATCTCCACGTCGCAGATCTCCCCCACCTTCAGCCGCTCGCCAGGGGCCATCTGCGATCGATGGAGCAGCCCGTCCTGCTTGACGCCAATGTCCACAAAGGCGCCAAAATCAACCACGTTGCGCACAGTGCCCTGCAGCCGCATCCCCGCCACCAGATCCTCCAGCGAAAGCACATCGCTGCGCAGGATCGGCGGCGGCACATCCTCGCGCGGGTCCCGGCCCGGGCGCATCAGCTGAAGCCAGATGTCTGCCAGCGTCGGCTCGCCAGTTTGCAGTTCAGCGGCCAGGTCCGCCAACGGCTGGCTGGCCCGCAGCCGATCCAGCTTCTCCTGCCGCTCGGCCCAGACCGTCTGTGGGGCGATGGCTGCCCGTTTGAGCAGCGTGCGGGCGATCGGATAGCTCTCCGGGTGGATGGCGGTGCCATCCAACGGCTCGTCGCCGTTGCGCACACGCAAAAAACCGGCCGACTGTTCGAAGGCTTTCGGGCCGAGGCCGGCGACTTTTTTGAGCGCAGCACGTGTGGGGAAGAGGCCGTGGCTCTCCCGATGGGCGACGATGCTGGCGGCCAGCTTGGGGCCGATCCCAGCCACGTAGGTCAACAAGGCTGGCGAGGCGGTGTTGACATCCACCCCTACCTGGTTGACCACGCTCTCTACAACATCGTCGAGCGCCGCTGCCAGCGCCTTCTGGTCGACATCGTGCTGGTAAAGGCCCACCCCGATCGACTTGGGGTCGATTTTGACCAATTCTGCCAGCGGGTCCTGGACGCGCCGGGCGATCGAGACTGCGCCGCGCAGGCTGACATCCAGGTCGGGCAGCTCAGCACGCGCCAGCGTGCTGGCGCTGTAGACACTGGCACCGGCCTCGTTGGTCATCAGGTAGTGCAGGGCTCGCCCCTGGCTGGCCAGCTGCTGGATCAAGCTGGCCACCACCTGCTCGGTCTCACGCGAGGCGGTGCCGTTGCCGATCGAGACCACCGTCACCCCATGCCGTCCGACGAGAGCCGAGAGCGTTGCCAAGGCTTCGCGCAGCTGTTTTTGGGGAGGATGCGGGTAGATCAGGGCACTTTCCAGCAGCTTGCCCGAGGCGTCGACCACCACCACCTTGCAGCCGGTGCGAAAGCCAGGGTCGATGCCCAGCACCACCCGCCCCGCCAGGGGGGGTTGGGTGAGCAGCCCCCGCAGATTGGCCGCAAAGACCTGGATCGCATGCGAATCTGCCTGCGCTGCCAGCGTGCTGCGCACATCGCGCTCGATCGCCGGCAACAACAGCCGCCGCGCCCCCTCTTCGGCAGCCAATCTGAGCTGCTCGGCCCAAGGAGAAAGCGGATGTTCCGAAAAATGGCTCCGCACAGGCTGCTGCCAGTCCCGTTCCAAAATTTTCAGCGACACACGCAGCACTTTCTGCGCCTCGCCGCGGTGGATCGCCAGCAGCTGATAGGGCTTGAGCAGATCGACCCGGCTTTGAAACTCGTAGTAGAGCGCGTAGAGCCCCTTCTCGTCGGTGCTGCCTTCGACCCGCTGCACAACCAGGGTGGCAAAGCGCAGCGCCTTCTCGCGGGTCTGGCGGCGTATTTCGGCGTGGTCGCTGATCGTCTCGGCGACAATGTCGCGGGCGCCAGCCAACGCATCCTCGACCGTCGGCACCGCCTCTTTCAAAAAGGCCCGCGCCACCTCCGCTGGAAGGGCCTGCTCGCGCCGCTGCGCCAGGATCCGCTCCGCCAGGGGCTGCAGCCCGCGTTCGCGGGCCAGGCTGGCCCGCGTGCGCCGTTTGGGACGGTATGGCTGGTAGAGATCTTCCAGCGCAGTCAGCGTCTCCACCCCCAGCAGCTTCGCCTCCAGCTCGGCTGTCAATTTCCCCTGCTCCCCGATCGAAGCCAGGACGGTCGCACGCCGTTCGTCCAGGCTGCGCAACGAGGCCAGCCACTGCTCGATCGAACGAATCTCTTCTTCGTCCAGCCCGCCCGTCCTCTCTTTGCGGTACCGGGCGATGAAAGGGAGCGTATTCCCCTCGTCCAGCAGCTGCACGGTGGCTGCCACATGCCCCTCTGCCAGCCGCAGACGAGCGGCAATCCGGGCAGGATATGAAGCAGGCAGCGCTCTGGTTCGTTCAGACATGAAAAATCTTTCCCCCTCTGAAAAGCCCCATGGCATCCAGCCAAAAGATGGTTCAGCGCCATGCTACCACCGAAAGAAGCAAATCCTCAACTCGACAACGGCACAACTCGACAGGGCACAGCCGCAGCGTTCTCCGCCGGAACGTACCTGCTCAGGCAGAGAAGTCTGCTAAAGGGGTGCTGAACAGGCCGCACCGGGCAAGGCAAGCGAGTGGGCCACTCGCTTTACAAAACGACCAGCGGGCTGTAGGACGCAGTGGCTGAGCAGTTACGCCGGAACAGACAATTTTGCCCACTCTGCTCCCCTGCGCTATGCTTGAACTCGGTTGCCAGGACAGGGTCAACCCACTTTGCGACAAAAAACGGAAATCGATCCTATGGACTCTCCAACGACTGCACAGCTGCACAGCTGGCTGGCCATCGCCGCCGAGCTCGCCACCACCTTTGCCCAGCGCGCCAGCGAACAGGATCGCACGGGCGCTTTCCCACATGCCAATTTTGCGGACATTCGGGCAGCTGGCCTGCCAGCACTGCCCGTTCCCAGCAGGCTGGGTGGCTGGGGGGGCACCCTGCTCGACACTGTGCGCGTCACCGAAGCGCTGGCGCACGGGGACGGCAGCACCGCGCTCAGTTTTGTGATGCATCTGCAGACGATCGGCAGCGCTGCCGAAGGCGACGAATGGCCCCCCGAGCTCTTTGCCAGCCTTTGCCGCGCTGCGGTCGAGCGGGGTGCCCTGGTCAACGCTCTGGCCAGCGAACCGTCGCTGGGCAGCCCAAGCCGCGGCGGACGCCCCCAGACCACAGCCCGCCCCCGCTCTCGAGCCGACGGAAGCCTGGCCGGCTGGGTGATCGACGGCTGCAAAAGCTTTGCCAGCCTCTTCCCCGAGCTGGACTATGCCATCCTCGCCGCTGCCATCGAGGACGGCAGCGGCGAAGTCGGACGCTTTCTGGTGGAGGTCGACGACCATTTTCAGGTCGAACAAGAGTGGGATGCGGTCGGAATGCGCACGACAGGCAGCCACACCGTGGCGCTGCGCGGGGTCGAGGTGCCCGCCAGCCATCTGATCGGACGCTCAGGCCAGGCCAAGGGAGGGAACGGCAACGCCTGGTTTACATTGGGGCTGAGCGCCGTCTATCTGGGCGTCGCCGCCGCCGCCCTGGAATCGGCCGCCAGTTATGCCCTGGAACGGGTGCCAACCGCTCTGGGGCGCCCGATCGCCGAACTGGAGAGCGTGCAGCGCCACCTGGGCCAGGCCGCCCTGCTGCTGCACAGTGCCCGCAGCCAGGTCTACTACAGCGCCGAACAGTGGATGGCCTGCTCCGACCGCCGCCGCGAACTGACCCCGTGGCTGGCCGCCGCCAAGGTCACAGCCACCAACCACGCGCTGACCGCAGTCGACCACTGCCTGCGCGCCGCTGGCGGAGCCGGGCTGACCCGCCAGCTGCCACTCGAACGCTACTACCGCGATGTGCGGGCAGGACTGAACCACCCCCCCAGCGACGACGAAGCAGCCCTGCTCTTCGGCAAAGCCGCCCTCCAAAAACAGCAGACACACCGCCGTCCAACACAGGAATCGCCGGTGCGCAGCGCAGCAGGCTGAACCTGCCACGCCCCTGCGGCCAGTTCCCCTCCAGGCTGTCGAGCCTTTCAGACGGTTTGACGAAAGCACACGTCTGCGCTATAGTGGGGCAAGATTCACCAACGATAAGATTTTTGAACGAACGAAGAAAGCCTGTTCCGGCTGCTGATGAACAAAACGAAATACTCGTCTACCTCGTTGAATCGTGTCACTCGCCCTGGCATTGCCTTTCAGCCAGACGCCAGCAAGTACTTTTACGCCGGCATCACTGCCCTGGCAGAGATGCTGGCTCCCTCGCTCGGACCGAGCGGGGGCTCTGTGCTGAGCTACGACAGCACCCGCCGCAAAGTTGAGGTCATCGGCGACGCAGCGACCACCCTGCGCCGCATGATCAGCCTGCGCCCTGAACTCGATGTCGGCGCCATGCTGGCGCGCGGCGCGGTCTGGCGGCTTGAGCAACAGGTCGGCGACGGCGGCACCACAGCGCTCCTGTTGATGCGGGCACTGGTCGAAGAAGGGCTGCGGCAGGTCAGCGCCGGGGCCAATGCCATGCGCATGATCGAAGGGATCCGCCGCGGCGCTGCGGTTGCGCTGGCCGCGCTGCGCAGCCAGGCGCAGCCCATCACCGGCGAACGCAGCCTGGCCGCAGCTGCCCGCACCGTGATGCAGGACGACGACCTGGCCGCAGTGCTGGGCGAACTGAGCTATCTGCTCGGCGCCAACGGCCATCTGCAGATCGAGTCCTACGTCGCCCCCTATCTGGAACGCCAGTACCTGGGGGGAGCACACTACAGCGCTGAGATCAACAGCATGTATTTCTATTCGGAGCCAGAACGCAAACGCACCGTGCTCACCACCCCCGGCGTCGCACTGCTCGACAAGCCGCTCCAAGAAGCCGAACAGGCGCTGGCGCTGCTCGAAGCCGCTGTCGGTGGCGGCCACAAGGCCCTGCTAATCGTGGCGCCCGACATCACCGGCCCGGCGCTCAACCTGCTGGTCGCCAACCACATGCAGCCCGCCGACAAACGCAAGCTGGCGATCCTGGGCGTCAAACCCAAGGCGGTCGGCGACGAGCGCCGCTTTGCCCTCCTGGATCTGGCCGCAATGACCGGCGCCTCCGTGCTCGGCGAGATCGGCGAACGGACCGCCCGCTCGTCCCAGCCAGACGATATCGGCCGCGCCCAACGGGTCGAGTTTGGCGACAAAAACCTGGTGGTCACGATGGACAGCAGCCGCCGCGAGCTCGTCCAGGAGCAGATTGCCGACCTCAGCCGGCGTCTGGCCAGCATGGCCTACGACGAAGAAGAACGCCCGCTGCTGACCAAACGCCTGGCTGCCTTGACCGGCGGAATCGGGGTTCTCAAAATTGGCGCCTACCACCAGGCCGCCCGCGACCTGCGCCGTGCCCAGGCCGAACGGGCCTGGAAGGTGCTCTCCGCCGTGCAGCGCGGGGGCGTGGTCGCCGGCGGCGGGGCAGCCCTGCTCCACTGCCAGCCCGCGCTCACCCACGCCGCCGCCGCTGAAACCGAGACCGATATCAAAACCGGGCTGGAGGTGCTGGGCCGGGCCCTGGCCGCACCACAACGCCAGATTCTGGTCAACGCCGGAGTCGCCGCACCCGCCCTGCCGATCCAGCAGCTCATCGAACAGGGCGCACCCGCTGCCTTCGATGTGCTACAAAACAGGATCGTCGACGCCCAGAACAGCGGACTGCTGGACGCCGCCGATGTGCTCGCTGCGGTGCTCCAATCTGCCGTGAGCGGCGCCACCATGGCGTTGAGCACCGACGCCATCGTCTACCATCGCAAGCCGCAACAGAGCCTCACACCCTAAACACCCATGCCAGTGATACTTTCTTTGACCCAACACCAAGGGGCCTTCTGGGCCCTGGGCCCAGAAGGGCTCTTTCAACTCCAGCAGGGAAACCTGCTCTCCCTTCCCCAGCCGGATGCCCAGCCTTCTTGCTGCTGCCATGACGGCGACCGCCTGCTGGTCGGGGGGGGCACCCATGGGGTGGCCTATACCACCGCCGACAACAGCTGGCAGGCCAGTTGGATGGACGGGAGCAACGCTCCGGTCGTCTGTCTGGCTCCGCACCCCGACAACCTGCACAACGGCATCCTGCTGGCAGGCTCCTCGGGAGGCGGAATTTTGCGCAGCACCAACCACGGCCAGCACTGGAGTGTCTGCAATTTTGGCCTCTACGATTTTGAGGTCATTTCGCTGGCCTGGGCTCCCCGCCAACCTCCTGGGATGTGGCCGCCCGTCGAGGTCGTCTTCGCCGGCACCGCCACCGCCATCTACCGCTCCCCCAATGGGGGCCGTGGCTGGAAACAGGTGGCCGCCACCGCAGCCCCCATCCTGGCCCTGGCTGCTGCCGCTGATTTTCACAGCGGCGGCACACTCCTGGCTGGCACCGAGGGCGCCGGGCTCTGGCGCTCCAACGACGGCGGCAACTCCTTCGCCCCCGTAGCAGACGCGCCGCAGATCGTCAACGCCTTGCTCGCCCGACCCGACGGCTGGCTGCTCAGCGACACAGACCAGCTGTGGCGCTCGGACGACGGCCTCCACTGGCAGCCGCTCGATTTCCCTCCCGCACTCGCCCTCCTCGAAACCCCAGAAGGGGTTCTGGCTGGCGGCATGGAGGGCGTTTTTTGGGTGACCAGCCCGTCCTGAAGGCCGCACCGCCGGCCAGCCCTTCAGGGCGATCCTCTTCCACAAAGCCCCCCAGCTGTCGGCAAGGCAGGGAGACGCAGCAACGCCTCCCTGCCAGCGGCCTCAGGACCCCCCCATCAGCAGCAGGGCAATCACCACATACAGCACAGGCACAAGGGAAATCCATAGCGCGACCTGATAACGCTGCAAAAAAAAGGCGACCCAGCTCAACACGATCGCCAGCAAGGTCACTACAGGGACGCCTACCACCGAAAAAAATATACGCCAGGCTGTTGGGTTTTCTGCAGAGCCAGGGGCATCAAAGATCATCGGCGAAAACATGGCAGCCACAGAGGAAAACAGCAGCAGCACAGCCAACAACACCGTCATCACACCGAGCACCAGCGCAGAACGGCCGCGCGTCCGGGTCAGAAAGCCCATCCATTTCCCCCTTCTCGGATTTTGTCTGGATCGATTCCAGCTGTTCTATTATAATCAAAGGAGAAGGGGTGGCAAGCTGTCCAAAATTTGGCCAGGAGCGCCCGCATGGTTGACAAACCTTGACAACCATTGATACACACAGACCAAAGACCGGTCGGAGGAAGACCCGATGGCGACCATCGAATACTATTTTGAAAATATCGAGCCAGGGGCTGTCTTGCAGCTGGGCAGCCGCACCGTGACCGCAGAAGAGATCGTCGCGTTTGCCCGCGAGTTTGACCCCCAGCCCTTCCACATCGACCCAGAGGCGGCCAGCCACTCTATTTTTGGTGGCCTCATCGCCAGCGGCTGGCATATCTGCGCCATGACCATGCGGCTGCTGGTCGAACAGTACCTGAGCCGGGCCGCCAGCCTGGGCTCGCCCGGCGTCGACCAGATCCGCTGGCTGCGCCCTGTGCGGCCAGGGGACACGATCGCCGCCCACGTTGTCGTGCTGGAAACCCGCCCCTCCCAAAGCAAGCCCGACCGTGGAGCGGTCAAGCTGCGCACCGAGGTCACCAATCAGCAGGGCGAGCTGGTCATGACGATGGAAAGCACCGGGCTGATGGCCCGCCGCCCCTGAACCACACGCTCCCCAGGAGGTTCCATGCGTCTTCACCTCTTTCCCCCCCTGCTGGCCCTGCTGCTGCTCGCCCAGACCACCTTTGCCAGCGAACCGATCGTGCCGACCGGCAGCGCCACCGTCCCCCCTGCCCTGCCCGAACGGCTGCTGGCCGGCGACTTCGAGTGCAAAAGCACCGGCTACTACGACGGGGAGGAGCCAGACGACCTGTTTGTCGACCGCCCCAACCGGATCCCCAACCACTGGTTCTTGACCTATACCGGCAGCCAGCCCGTCGTCGACAGCGCACGCATCTATTTCGCCGAGAGCTGCGACGGCTCGGCCCACGTCGAGCGTATCTCGGGCGAAGACAGCGTGCTGATGCAGGCACGCGACATCGAATGGAGCCCTGAACCGGGCAAACCGTTCGACGCCAGCCTGTACCAGCAGGTGGAGGTCGTCAGCGGCACCGCCTACAGCCTCAGCGGCTGGATGCTCACCCTCTGCGGCGGCAGCAACACCTCCCCACGCAACGACTGCCCCGCAGGCTATTTTATGGCCAAACTGCTCGGTATAGACCCGACCGGCGGCACCGACCCCACCGCGCCCACCGTCGAGTGGGTCGAAAATCGCCGCAACTTCGTGCAGGCTGACGGCGTCACCCGCTACGGCTGGCAAAATCTACAGCTCGCTGCCACCGCACAGGGTACCACCCTCACCGTCTTCGCCCGCATCCACAGCCCCTTCCGCTGGCATGGCAACCATGGATTTCTGGACGCACTCAGCCTGGTCCAGGCCCCCACCGCCACCCTCACTGCCACCCTCACCGCCAGCCTCCCCGTGCCCCCCAGCGCCGCTATCAACCTCCGCTGGAGAGGCAGCCTTGGCCCCGATATCCCCCTGGCCGGCGGCACACACCGTCTGCGCTACGACGTCCAGTACTGGCACGACAACAACCAACGCTGGATCGACCTCCTCGAAGAGACAGAGGAAGAGAGCACAGACTTTACAGCCCTCTGCCCGGGCAGCACCTATCGCTTCCGGGTCCAGCCGCGCGCCGAACAGCCCACAGGCACCGGCCTCTCTCCCAACCAACGCTACCCTGGCCTCTGGAGCGAACCGGTCGAACTGTTTGTGCCCGCCGCAGGGGGGGAACCCGGCACAGCCCCCCCAGCAGCGATGCAGCTCTTCCTGCCCGTCATCGGCAACCAACGCAGCTGCTGACCTGCCACGCGGCAACCGCTTTGAACGGTTTGCCCGGCGGGCAGTTCGCTGGTAAAATCTGGAACCATGATGGCAGAGCGCAGTGCACAGATCGTCGCCAATTTGGAAGAGGTTCGCCGACGGATGGCAGCGGCAGCCCACCGGGCAGGCCGTTCTCCCACAGAAGTCCAGCTGGTGGCGGTCAGCAAAACCTACCCGCTGGAAGACATCGTGGCAGCATCGGCCGCCGGCCAGGTGGATTTTGGAGAGAGCCGTCTGGAAGAGCTCTGGGCCAAGGTCGAAGCCGCGCGCGACCGTCAGCTCTCCCCCCTCCGCTGGCACCTGATCGGCACCATCCAGAGCCGCAAGACGCGCGAGGCCGTCGGCCCCTTCACCCTCATACACTCGGTCGACCGGACCAAAGTCGCCCAGCGGCTGAGCCACGACGCTGTTGCCGCGGGCCAGCGGCTCGATGTGCTGCTGGAGGTGAATGTCAGCGGCGAAAGCAGCAAACATGGCTTCAGCCCCGACGAACTGCGCACAGAGAGCGCAGCGCTGCTCGCCCTGCCCGGCCTTCAGATCCACGGGCTGATGACCCTGGCCCCCTACAGCGACGACCCCGAGAGCACCCGCCCCTTTTTCCGGGCCTTGCGCCAGCTGCGCGACGAGCTGGCCACCCGCCACCCACAGTCAGACTGGAGCCAACTGTCCATGGGCATGACCAACGATTTTGAAATTGCCATCGAAGAAGGTGCGACACTGGTGCGCGTCGGTTCTGCCATCTTTGGAGCCAGAACACCATGAGCGCACCGCTCCAGGGAACCAAAATCGCCTTCGTCGGCAGCGGCGTGATGGGCGAAGCCATGATCAAAGGGCTGCTCAGCCAGGGGTTGACCACCCCCGACGCTCTGCATGCCAGCGATCCCTTCCAGGAACGGCTCGATTGGCTCCAGACCACCTACCAGATCCCAGTCACCCCAGACAACCGCGCAGCAGTTCATGAGGCCGCAATTGTCGTGCTGAGCATCAAACCACAGTCGCTGGCCAAGGTCGCGAAAGAGCTGTCCGGCAAGCTGCCCCCAGATGCCCTGCTGCTCAGCATCCTGGCCGGCACGCGCATCCGCACCTTGCAGAGCCAGCTGAACCATGCGCGCATCGTGCGCGCCATGCCCAACACCCCAGCCCAGCTTGGCCGGGGAATGACCGCCTGGAAGGCCACCGACACCGTCTCCGCGCAGCAGCTTGCACAAACCGCCAGCCTCCTGGGGGCGATGGGCGAGCAGCTGCAGGTGGACGAAGAAGGCTTCCTCGACATGGCCACCGGGCTGAGTGGCTCTGGCCCAGCCTTTGTCCTGCTGCTGATCGAAGCCCTGACCGACGCCGGGGTGCACATGGGCTTTGCCCGCCGCGATGCAGAAAAAATGGTGCTCCAAACCATCGACGGCACCGTCGCCCTGCTGCGCGCCAGCGGCCGCCACCCAGCCGAGCTCAAAAACCAGGTGACCAGCCCAGGAGGAACCACCGCCGCCGGCCTGTACACGCTGGAAAAAGCCAATATCCGAGCCACCCTCGACGACGCCATCTTCGCTGCCTACCGGCGCAGCCAGGAGTTGGGCAGCCTGAGCGAAACCAAGGAAGAACATGAACGCACTCTTTGAAATCCTAGCAGCCGTTTTGCAGATCTACAGCTATGTCCTGCTGGCCCGCGCCCTGGCCAGCTGGATCCCCAATCTGGACCCCTACCACCCGATCATGCAGTTTCTGTACCAGCTGACCGAACCTGTGCTGGATCCTGTTCGGCGGCTGATCCCCCCCCTGGGCGGGATGATCGACATTTCGATGATCGTCGTCTTTTTTGCGTTGGTGGTGCTGCAACAGATGTTGCTCACCCTGGCCACATGACCCGGCCACTGCTGCCTGCACTGCTGCCTGCACTGCTGCTTGCGCTCGGCCTCCTGGCCGCTTGCCAGCCAGTGCGGCCGCCCTCCCCCGAACCGGCCCCGTCAGCCCTGCTCCAGGCTGCGCTCCAGTGGGCAGCTGCCGAGCAGAATCTGGCGCCCAACCTGCTGCGCGTGGTCTCCGTAGAACCCGTCCAGTGGCCCGACGCCGCGCTTGGCTGCCCGCAGCCTGACATGCTCTACGCCGCCGTGATCACCCCAGGCTATCGCATCGTGCTCGCTGGCCCCGACGCAACCTACACCCTGCACACCGACAGCCACCCCGAGGGCACCAAAATCTTCTGTGTTCAAGAGTGAGGAGCCAACCCTTGACACTGGAGCCGCCCCCCTTCTATCTTTCACGCCGCCGCTTTGAAGAGCTGGTGGCAGAAGCCATCGAGGAGATCCCAGAACGCCTCTGGCAGGTCGTCGACAACCTGGTCGTCACCGTCGAAGAGTGGCCCAGCCGCCGACATATGGAGCGGGTCAAGCTCTCCCCAGGCAGCACACTCCTGGGCCTGTACGAAGGGGTCCCCCTCACCAAACGCTCTTCACACTATACCCTGATCTCCCCGGACAAGATCACCCTCTTTCGCGGCCCGATCCTGCAGTACTGCCCACTCGACGAAACCGCCATCCGCACCCAGATTCGCAGGACGGTACTACACGAAATTGCCCATCATTTTGGAATCAGCGACGAACGCCTGATCGAACTTGGAGCCTACTGATCCAACTATGACCAATTTTTTCTCCGCCGCTGCACCGAAAGACACCGCCCGTGTAGAGATGGCAACCTCCCCCACCACAGCCCATCTCTACGAAATTTTCGACCGCTCCGAACCGATCGCCGCACTGGTGGTCGCACTCGACCCGCAGCAGCGTATGCGCCATGCAGAGCTCCTCTATTATGACCGCGACCGCTCTCTCGAATCGCTCCAGAGTGATATCTACAAACGTGCCCGAGAGGTGGTCCAGTCCAACTACCTCGGCAGCAACGGCATGGCCTCCGAACTGCGCGTCCTGGACGCCAACGTCCTCAACGCCGAACAGGTCGAACACCGCAACCCCGAACCCACTTTTTCACCCAGACGGCTCTACCGACTCTGGCACCTCGCTGCCGGCTACGGGGCCCTGCTGGGGCTGCTGCTGTTGATAGGGGTGCTCAACCGCATGGGAGGCCCTGCAGCCGAGACAACTGTGGCAGCAGCCCAGCCAGCAGCCCAGCCAGCAGCCCAGCCAGCAGCCCAGCCAGCAGCCCAGCCAGCAGCCCAGCCAGCAGCCCCAGACGGAATCCCTGCTGCTGCGCTGAGCCCCCAAACCGATGGCCTGGCGGTCAGCATAAACGCCGACAACCGGCTGAAAGTTTCCATGCGGGTGCGCTCCAACCCGAACTACAGCACGGAGATCCTCACGCAGCCAGACCCGGAACAGGGCGAACCGGTCGGAACGCTGGGGTATGGCGCAGAAGCCACCTTGTTGGGCGGGCCCACATGGCTGGCCGGAGAGAGCGACACCATTGTCTGGTGGTATGTCGAAACCGAAGACGGGATACGCGGTTGGACCCCAGCCAACAGCAGCGAATATACCCTGCTCACCCCAGTCGAATAGCGCTTTCCGGGCAGCCGCCTTTTGCGGACACAGACGTCAGGATTCCGCCACCAACCGCAGCCGCGTCTGGTCCAGCCAGAGTGCCAGCTCTGTGCCTGCTGGCCACACACTCCCTGCCGAACGCAGCTCAAAGCAGAGCGGCTGATCCCCACCCGCCGCCGGCAGCAGCTCCACCCGCACCAGACTGCCCCGAAAGGTGCTGGCCACCACCCGCCCCACCCAGCGCACAGCATGGGGGCCGGGCGGCTCGTCTGCCAGCCTCGCCGCATCGGGCGGGATCAGCAGCCGCTGCCCCGCCACGCTCTCGGCGCAGAGACGAAACTCCCCCACCGGCGTCTGCAGCACGCTGCGCTCCTGCGGGTCCTGGCAGACCGGCAGCAGGTTCTGAAAGCCCAAAAACCGGGCCACAAAAGTGTTGGCCGGCCGCTGATAGAGCGCAGCCGGGGTGTCGATCTGCTCGATACTGCCAGCCCGCATCACGGCAACCCGATCGGCCAGCGCAAAGGCCTCTTCCTGGTCATGTGTGACAAAGAGCGCCGTCGCCCGCAGCTGTTTCAGGAGCCGCCGCAGCGTGCCGGCCAGCTCCTCGCGCAGCTGGCGGTCCAGATTGGCGACCGGCTCATCCAAAAGCAGCAGCGCCGGCTTCGGGGCCAGCGTGCGCGCCAGGGCCACCCGCTGTTGTTCGCCGCCGCTCAACGCATCGACCGCTCGCCCTTCATATCCTTTCAACTCGACCAGCGCCAGCAGTTCGGCCACCCGCGCCCGCTGCTGAGCCGCCGGCATGCGCTGCATGCGCAGCCCATAGGCGATGTTGCCAGCCACGGTCAGGTGGGGAAAGAGCGCGTAGTCCTGAAACATCAGCCCCATCCTGCGTTGATGCGCAGGCTGGCTGTTCATCTCTCTCCCCCCCAGCAGCACCTGCCCGCGGTCCGCCTGTTCCAACCCGGCGATGATGCGCAGCAGCGTGCTTTTGCCGCAGCCGCTGGGCCCCAACAGACAGACGATCTCCTCTGCCGCTACCGACAGCGAGAGCCCGCGCAAGACCGCATGCCCTGCCACAAAGCTTTTGTGAATGGAACGCAGTTCGAGCATCAAAACTCTTCCTCCCCAGGCAAACGCAGCCGCTCGATCAACAGCGCCGACGCTGCTGTCACCGCCATCAACAGCGTGCTCATCGCCAGCCCCTGCCCATAGTTGAGCAGCCCGGGCCGGCTGAATGCCTGGTAGATGACCATCGGCATCGTCGGCCAGTCCGGGCGGGCAATCAGCAGCGTAGCGCCAAACTCCCCCAGGCTGATTGCAAAGGCAAAGGCGGCGCCGACCAGCAGCGCCCGCGCCAGCAGCGGGGCATCGATCGTCCACCAACGGCGCCAAGGGCTGGCCCCCAGCGTCGCCGCCGCTTCCCGCAGCCGCTGGTCCAGCGCACGCAGCGCCGGGAGCAGCACGCGCACGACAAAAGGCAGGGCGATCAGCGAATGGGCGACCGGCGCCAGCCAGGGCCAGGCCCGCAGCGGGCCCATCGCCACGATGTAGCCAAAGCCTACGGTGACAGCAGAGGTGCCCAAGGGGAGCAGCAGAAGTGGCTCCAGCACAGCAGCCCAGCGCGTGCGCGGCCGCGCCAGCATGGCTGCCGCAATCGCCCCCAACGGCAGGCTGATCGCCAGCGTCAACAGCGCGTACAGCAACGAATTGCGAATGGCAACAACCGGCGGCACAAAAAAGGCACTCTGGCGCAGGTTCTGCCCCAACGCCTCATAGTAGACCCACGTCCCCCCCTGATCGCCCAGGGTAAAGCTGCGCACCGCCAGCGCCACCAGCGGCGCAAACACCCCGACAAAGGTGGCCAGCAGCGCAGCCGCCACCGCCAACCACCCCCAGAGCCCGGCCGGGGAACGCAGCCGGAGACGCTGCCGACGCAACGAACGGCTTAACCGAGCCTGCAACCGGGTGTAGAGCACCATCACCGAAAATGTAAAAAACAACTGCACCAGGCTCAACAGCGCCGCCAACGGCAGGTTGAAGTAGTGGACTGCCTGGCGATAGATTTCGACTTCCAGCGTGGCATACCGAGGCCCCCCCAACATCAGGATCACCCCAAAGCTGGTGAAACAGAACAAGAAGACCAGCAGGCTGGCCGCCAGCACGCTCGGCGCCAGCAGCGGCAAGGTGACTGTCCACAGCACCTGCCCTGGACGTGCCCCCAACACCGCGGCCGCCTCTGCCAGGCTGGCCGGCAACGTAGACCAGACCCCCCCCACCGTCCGGATCACAATGGCCACATTGTAAAAGACATGGACCCACAAAATCAGCCCCAGCGTCTGCTCGAGCCGCGGCAGCTGCCAGCGGGCCTGCAGCCAGCCGGTCACCAGCCCCTCGTCCCCGACCAGTGCCAGAAACGCCGGCGCCACCACCACCGCAGGCATCACAAAAGGCACCGTGAGCAGCGCACTCAGCAAGCCACGCCCCGGAAAGGCAAAGCGCCCCAAAAGCGCCGCCAGCGGCAATCCGACCAGCACGGTCAACGCTGTCGAAAGCAGCGCCTGCCAGGCTGTAAACCAGAGCAGACGCCAGATCCCCGGCGAATTCAGCGCCGCAACAGCCTGCAGCGCATCGGGCGCGCTGAAGCTGACACGCAGAAGCGACACCAATGGATACAGATAAAAGCCCCCCAAAAACAGAATCGGCAGCATGTACAGCGCTGCCAGCCCCCCCCTTTTCACCCTCCACACCGCGCTCAACGCGCCATCCGCTCTACCCAGGCCTGCACCCAACGCTCACGATGGGCCTCGATCGCAGCAGGCTCCACCACGACAGGGTCGGGGGGCCTCTGGGCAAACTGCACAAACAGCTCCGGCAACACTGCCTTCGGATTGGCCGGGTAGACAAACATCTGCAGCGGGATCTCGGATTGAAACTCCAGATCCAACATGAAATCGATCCATTTTTTCGCCAGCTCGGGCTGTGCCGCGCCGGCGAGCAGGCCCACAAATTCTACCTGGCGAAACGCGCTGCCCGGCAAAAAAAGATTGACGCTGGCTGGCTCGCTGCGCCCGTCGGCGGCATAGACCACATCAGCCGGGGGGCTGGTCGAATAGCTCAAGACCAGCGGACGGTCGCCGCTGCCGCCAGAGCCCACAGTGAAATGGCTGAAATAGGCGTCGCTCCAACCGTCGGTGACCAACAGATCGTTCTCCCGAAGCGCCTGCCAGAACTCAAGAGAGCCTTCCTCCCCCAAGGTCCCGATCGTCGCCAGCAAAAAAGCCAGGCCAGGCGACGAGGTCGCTGGGTTGGGGACCACCAACAGCCCGCGGTAGGCAGGCTCTGTCAGATCCGCAAGCGTCTGCGGCAACGGCAGACCGGCAGCAGCAAACCACTCGCGGTCGGCGTTCAAGTTGACAAACCCATAGTCGACCGGCAGCAGCCGGTTCTGCGGGTCCATTTTGAGCTCGTCCGGAATCTGGGCCAGCAGCGGCGACGCGTAGGGGACAAACACCTCTGCAGCCAACGCCCGGCTCAACAAGGTGTTGTCCACCCCAAAAAACAGATCAGCCAGCGGCGCCTCTTTGCTCAGAAGAATTTTGTTGAGCGCCTCACCGGCGTCGCCCAGCATAAGCACCTGAACCTGGACATTGTTTGCGGCCTCGAACGCAGCCAACACCTCCTCGCTGACCGCAAACGAATCGTGCGTCGCCAGCACCAGCGTCGCCGGTTCGCTGCCTGCCTCTTGGGCAGGCACGCCAACAGCCTCACAGCCAGCAACCAGCACCGCAAGCAGACACCCCAGTGCGATTGCCTTGAAAAACAGGCGGCTCCCTCTCACCCACTTCGCCAGACGGACCATTCTTCTCTCCTTGCAAACAAAAAGGCTTTACCCTCTGTGGGTAAAGCCAGCCGAGAAAAACAGCCAGAGCACGCTGTGTCGAATGTTTCCCTCCGCTGGCATTACCCAGATCAGGTTGATTGGGTCGGTGACAAACAGGTCACCCTCTCAGCCCGGCCACCCGAGCTCCCCGTACTCTATTTTTGAAGGATATAACACTTCCCCCCAACCCCAAAATCGCCCCCGCCCGCGGGGGGCGGTTCAAAGTTAAGAGCCTATCCGAATAACAAGACGACAACGGGACTTCGGGTATCGGACAAGCTGTGGTCCGCGCTGGAGCTGTTTGTAGGGCGAAGTGGTACTTCGCCCGCCTTGGTGTGCCCTCAGGCGGGGCGGCTGGAGGACGGGCTGTTTGTAGGGCGAAGTGGTACTTCGCCCGCCTTGTCTATCCGGACGTGTGAAACCGTTTGTCATTCTCTTTTCGCTGTTGTGCACCTTTTACTGGAACCTAAAAAATTGACAAGATTGTACAAATCCGTCAGAATCAAGACACTGAAGCGTTATGACTGCCTGATACAGGTCGGTGTAGATAAATCCATGCATTCATGTGCCACAATCTGCCGAATTGCGGACGGCATCCCCCCAAAGAGGATGGCACAATACCAATCGGTTGTTTGCGCCCACGTGTACTAGCCGCAAAGAAACCCATGCAGTTGTTCGGAAAGGCTCTTAATACTGCCCTGCAGTATGCGTATCTGCTGTCTGGCGTGCCGACCCTGACGTGGTGGGAGGGTCGAAGCGGGTGCGGCCATCGTACCGAGATACTGATTGGAAGGATATGGAAGCAATGAATGTGCAGGCGATGGTGCGGGCAATGGCCTCTGCCGGGCTCTTCCCTACCAGCAGCTGGTTCCGACAGTACACGGAGAGCGGACTGCCCGCCGGCGACCCATCCCGTTGGTTTGAAGCCCGTCCCTACACGATCCGGCCGGCGGAACTGTCCGACCTGGCCACGCTGCTCCAGCTGGAGGAGGAGTGCTGGATTGAGGGAGTGCGCGCCACGGAGAGCGAGCTGCACGCCCGCATCGCCGGCTACCCGCAGGGACAGCTGGTGCTGATGATGGATGGCCGAGTCGCAGCGGCGATCTATTCTCAGCGTATCCGAGACACCACTGCGCTGCTGCACAGCAATTTTCGCGCTGTCGCCGCACTGCACGACCCAGCCGGCCCGATCGCCCAGCCGCTGGCGGTCAATGTCTTCCCTGCACTGCAGCAGTATGGGCTGGGTGACTCGCTGCTGGAATTC
>CAIOHJ010000253.1 GCA_903858085.1 uncultured Chloroflexota bacterium | reverse complement strand
GGAATCACGCAGCTGCACAGAAGAGATGATAATACGAAAAGTGTTGCTCGTCAACGCTTGTGTGGGGTGTCGGTGAATTGGCTGTGTGTCGGCAATGGGGGGCCTTCAGCGGGTGGAGGGGAGGGGTACGGCGAGTGGGCTGCGGCCGAGGCGCATGGAGAGCAGGGCGCCGGCAACGGCCAGCAAGCCGGCCAGCAAAAAGGCCAGGGCATAGTCGCCCAGGGTATCGCGTGCCAGCCCGCCGCCCCAGGCAGCCAGGGCGGCACCCACCTGGTGGCTGCAAAAGACCCAGCCGTAGACAGTCCCGACGTTGCGTCGTCCGAAGTGGTCTGCGACCAGTGCTGTGGTTGGGGGGACGGTGGCGATGTAGTCCAGCCCGAAGAGGATTGAAAAGGCGGCCAGCCCGACCGGTTCGGTGACAAACGGGAGAAAGAGGAGAGAGAGGCCGCGGAAGCTGTAGTACAGGGCGAGCAGCTTGCGTGGGTCGTAGCGGTCGGTGAGCCAGCCTGAGCCGAGGGTGCCGACAAAATTCATGGCGCCCATCAAGGCCAGCATACCGGCGGCGGTGGTCTGTGGAATGCCGTGGTCGTGGGCGTGGGGGATCAGGTGGGTGCCGATCAGGCCGGTGGAGGTGGCGCCGCAGATGAAGAAGGTGCCGGCCAGGAGCCAGAACTCGCTGCTTTGCAGGGCGCGGCGCAGGATTCCTGTTTCGCTCCCCTGATGTTGTGGGGTAGCAGGGAGGGCGCCGAGTGGGAGGGTGCCGACGTCGGCCGGTTCGTTGCGCAAAAAGAGCAGAACAGGCAGCACGGCGGCCATGGCGGCCAGCGAGATGAACAATGCGCTGGGGCGCCAGCCCAGCGTGGTGGCGGCCACCATCAAGCCGGGCACAAAGAGCAGCTGTCCGGCCGAGGTGGAGGCGCCGAAGATGCCGATCACAAGCCCGCGGCGTGCCACAAACCAGCGCATGGCCACGGCAGCGCCGAGCACGCCGGAGATGATGCCGGTGCCGACGCCGCTGATGCCTCCCCAGAGGAGGGTGAGTTGCCAGGGGCTGGAGATGAAGGCGCTGGCGGCCATGCTGATCGAGAGGGTGACCAGCGCTGCCACGGCCAGCTGCCGCGGGCCGAAGCGGTCGATCAGCCAGCCGCCGAGCGGGGCGGTCAGCCCGAGCACGAGCATTCCCACCGAGACGGCGAAGGCGATCACGCTGGTGCTCCACTGGGTCTCCTGCTGCAGGGGGACCAGAAAGACGCCGGGTGCCGAGCGGACACCGGAGGAGATGAGCAGGGCAGCTGCGGTGGCGGCAACGACGATCCAGCCATAAAAAAAGGGGGGCGTTGAGGTGGTCCGCATGGAGAAGCATCCTTGGCACAATCTGACAAAACGGGTAGAATTTTTCCATCATACCACAGGGAGCGGCTCTTTTGTTATAATAGGCAGAAACCAATGGTATTCATCCGCAGCATGCAGTACATGACCTGCTACCAGAGTCAGGAGGGTGAGAGTGAAACTATTCAACATGATTGACCCCGACACCGCAGCAGTTCGGCTAGGTGCCAAAACATCGGCTGGGATCGTGGATTTGGTGGCGGCAGGTGCGCCTGGGGCGAAGATGGCGGATGTGATCGCGCATCCTGGGTTGTTGGACGAAATGCGTCAAGTAGTCGACGAAGTGAACAGCGACCCTGGGCAGTACACAGACTGCATGTTGGAGGAGCAGAAGGTGAGCTGGGCGCCGGTGATTGTGGCGCCCAGCAAGATCATCTGTGTCGGGTTGAACTATGGTCGCCATGCGGCCGAGTCGGGGTTGCCGGTGCCGACGACGCCGGTCCTTTTTTCCAAATTCAACAACAGTCTGGCGGCGCACAGGGACAAAATTCCGATTCCGGCTGCGACCCGGCAGGCCGACTACGAGGTCGAGCTGGGGGTGGTGATCGGGCGGCGGGCGCGCCATGTGACGGTCGACAAGGCCTTGGCGCATGTTTTTGGCTACTGCACGGCCAACGATTTCAGCGCGCGTGACCTGCAGACGCGCACCAGCCAGTGGCTGCTGGGCAAGGCGCTGGACAAATTCCTGCCGTTGGGCCCCTATCTGGTCACTGCGGAAGAGGTGCCGAACCCCCAGGAGCTGACTTTGCGTTGTTGGGTGAACGGCGAACTGCGTCAGAACTCCAGCACCGCTGACATGATCTTCAGCGTGGCGGAGATCATCAGCTACATCAGCCAGCACTTTGCCTTGGAGGCTGGGGATGTCATCTGCACGGGGACGCCGGAGGGGGTGATCATGGGGATGGCGAACAAGGTCTGGCTCTCGCCGGGGGACAAGGTGACGGTCGAGGTCGGTGAACTGGGCAAGCTGACCAATGTGATGGCTGCCGACTCTTGAGGGAGTGGGTCGGGGGGGCGGCTGGGGAGCGCGTTCAGAGTTTGTGGACGCGATCCCCAGGGCGGATTGTGCCTGGCTGGAGGACCCGGGCGTTGATGCCGCGCAGGTGCAGCGCCCGGCCGGTGGGGGAGTTGACAAACTTGAGCGCGTCGGTGCCGAAGCGGGCCTGAAATTTGTGGCAGCCGGTGTGGGGCAGGGCAGTGACCTCGACGACGGCGTTCCCGATGGCCAGTTGGGAGCCGGGCGGCAGGTTGTTTTCGCTGAGGTCGAGGTCGACAAAGAGCTGGTCGCCGGCGAGCGGCCAGCGGCTCTTGTCCTGGGCGACCAGGGCGATAGAGCGTACATTCATGATAGTGAGCTGCATGTCGGGGTGGGCTGAACCGTCGGCCGTTCGGCTGCTGCCCCGTTCCAGCCAGTTGTCGCCGACCAGCCCCACTTCCAGATCCAGGTACCCTTCCTGGAGGAGCTCGCGGCGGTCGGTGGCGGGGCGGCGCACGATCAGGGCGAGCGTGCCTTCCTGGCGGGGGGAAGAGCGGATCTCTTCCAGGCCTGCTTCGAGTTCTGCGGTGGTGAGGTGTGGGGCAGGGTGCATGTTGGCTCTCTTTCTTCAGGAGATTTGAACGGTGGGTGGGGAGGGCTCGCTCCTGGCGGCCAGGGCGCGCAGGGCGGGTTCGTCGAGGAGGGGGATGCCGAGCTGGAGGGCTTTGTCGAGTTTGCTGCCTGCCGACTCGCCGGCGACCACGTAGCTGCTTTTGCTGCTGACGTTGCCGGTCACTTTGCCGCCGTGTGCTTTGATAAAGGCGTGGGCTTCTTCGCGGCTGAAGGTGGGCAATGTGCCGGTCACGACAAAGGTAAGCCCTGCCAGCGATTGGGTGGGGGCTGTGGGGGCTGTGGGAACAGGGGGGGCTGGGGCGACCTGCACCCCCAGCCTGGCCAGTTTTTCGATGAGCGCGCGGTTGGCGGGGACGGCGAAATAGTCGTGGAGGGTGGCGGCGATTTTGGGGCCGATCCCGTCGATCGCGCTAAGCTCTTCGGGTTCAGCGTCCATCAGGTCGAACAGGTTGGGAAAGTGTTGGGCGAGGGTTTCGGCGACGACAGCGCCGACGAAGCGGATGCCCAGGGCGGCCAACAGGCGGTGGACCGGTTGGCTTTTGCTGGCTTCGATGGCAGTTTGCAGCTTGTCGACCCGTTTGTCGCCGTAGCCGGGCAGGGTGCGGATCTGGGGCCAGGGCAGCTGGTAGATATCGGCCAGGTCGTGGATGAACCCTTGTTCGACGAAGAGTTCGGCCTGTTTGAAGCCGAAGCCGGCGATCTCCATGGCGGTGCGGCCGACAAAATAGTCGACGGCGCGCACCAGCTGGGCGGGGCAGGCGTTGTTGACGCAGTAGGTGGCGGCTTCTCCGGCGGGGCGGCTGAGTGTTGCGCCGCAGACCGGGCAGGTGAGGGGCATTGACCAGGGGGTTTCCTGGCCGGTGCGCTGGTCGGGCAGGGGGCGCAGGACCTTGGGGATCACCTCGCCGGCGCGTTTGACCAGCACCTGGTCGCCGATGCGGATGTCCAGAGCATGGATATAGTCTGCGTTGTGCAGGGTAGCGTTGCGCACGACGACGCCGCCGACGGAGACAGGTTCGAGCACGGCGTTGGGGGTCACGGCGCCGGTGCGTCCGACGTTGACGACGATGTCGAGCAGGCGAGTGGTGGCTTCTGTGCCGGCATATTTGTAGGCGATGGCCCAGCGTGGATCTTTGCCGGTGAAGCCCAGTTCGGCCTGCATGGCCAGCGAGTCGACCTTGACGACGAGCCCGTCGACCTCGTAGGGGAGCTGCTGGCAGCTTCTGCCGAACTCGATGACATAGTCGAGCAGCTGGCCGAAATCATTGTCGGGGAAGGAGCGGACTGTGGGGCAGACGGGGAAACCGAGGGTATGGAGGTAGTGGAGGGCGTCGTTCTGGGTAGTGAGGGGAGGGTCGACGACCAGGGCCTGGTAGACCCAGAGTTTGAGCGGGCGGGCGGCGCTGATGTGTGAATCGAGCTGGCGCAGGCTGCCGGCGGCAAAATTGCGTGGGTTGGCGTAGGTGCGTTCGCCGGCGGCGCGCTGCCGCTGGTTGAAGGCTGCGAAGTCTGCCTTGTCGACATAGACTTCGCCCCGCGCGACCAGGCGGGCAGGGGGCGCTGCGGCGGCTGGCTCTGCGGGGATCTGCAAGGGCAAGGTGCGCAGCGTGCGCAGGTTGGCGGTGATGGTTTCGCCGTACTCACCGTCGCCGCGGGTGGCGCCGAGCACAAAACTGCCTTGTGTGTAGTGGAGGACCACGGTCAGCCCGTCGAACTTGGGTTCGACCACATAGCGCAGCTGGCTGCGCTGTTCGGCGCTGAGGAGGCGGTGCAGCCGTTCTTGCCAGGCGACCAGTTCGGCTGGCGAGAAGGCGTTGGCCAGCCCCAGCATCGGTGTGGGGTGGGGTGTCTTGGCGAACCGTTCTGCGATCTGGCCGCCAACCCGCTGGGTCGGGCTGTTGGGAGAACGGAGTTCGGGGAAGGCCTCTTCCAGTGCGTTCAGCTGGGCAAAGAGTGCGTCGAACTCGGGGTCGCTGAGCAGAGGATCGTCGAGCACAAAATAGCGGTACTGATGGTAGCGCACGGTGGCGGCCAGCTGTGCGATCTGTTCGGCGAGAGCGGTTGGCATGCGAGAGGCTCGGGTTTCTGGATGGACAAGGCGTTGCCGGTCAGGACCATTGGCTGCGCCACCAAATTCCGGGCAGCATCGAGAGTTTGCGTCTGGTCGCAACGACTGCACGGTGCTGAAAGGTATCGTAGCTGTTGTCTTCGATTTCGTCCAGAATGCCGCGGTAGAGATCGGCGGCTGCGGCGATGGCGAAGCGGCCGTCGGGGTTGAGCAGGCTGATGCCGGGCATGGCTTCGGTGTAGAGGCGGCGATTGCGTTCGATCTGAAAGCGCATGAAATCGCGCCAGCGGGCGTTCACGACGCCCCTGTCGAGGTCATCGCTGGAGATCCCAAAATGATGGAGTTCCTCCTGGGGCAGGTAGAGCCGTCCGGCGCGCCAGTCTTCGCCGACATCGCGCAAAATGTTGGTCATCTGCAGCGCCACGCCCAGCTTGATCGCGTAGGGGATGGCGTTTTCGCCGGCGAAGCCGATGATGTGCATACTCATCAGTCCGACGGTGGAGGCGACGCCGTAGCAGTATGCGGCGAGCTGTTCGAAGGTTTCGTAGCGAACCGGTTTGAAATCGCGGGCCACTCCTTCGATCAGCTGTTCGGCGTAGCGCGGGGGCACCTGGAAGCGCAGGCGGGTATCTGCCCAGGCGGTGGCGACCGGGTCTTCGCTGGGGGGGTGGTGGGAAGTGGCGCGGCGGCGCCAGATTTCCAGCTGTTCCTGCGCGTCGTGCAGCCCGCGGTCGACAATGTCGTCGCTCACCCGGCAGAAGGCGTAGAGGGCGCGGGCTGCCCGTCGTTTGGCGGGGGGCAGCAGCCGCGAGGCCAGGTGAAAAGAGCGGCTGTGGACAGCGGTGATCGATTCGCACTGCTGGTACGCGGACTCCAGGAGCGAAGGGTCGAAGGTGGCGGGAGAGGGCACTGGGTCCCCGTGCAGCGCCTCGTACGCCAAGTCCAGTAACATGTGTTCCCAGGTATGCTGTAGCTGCATGGTGGATCCTTTCCGCCTTGATATTTCAACCGGGTCTGTGCTCCGGGTCTGTGTTCCGGGTCTGTGTTCCGGGTCTGTGCTTTGGGTGCAGTGATGAGCCATGCTGAACCTATACCACGGTTGCGCCGCCAATGAAGGTAGCACAGACCCCTTTGCTTGTCAAACAGTCGTCCATCCACTGGGTCGATGAAACCTCAAAAAAACATTGAAAAAGATTATACAAATGGTTGACAGGCCGAGGGAGTCTGTGGTAGGATGGAGAGGGTACAAAGGAGTGTGTGGGGAAACCTGTTGTGTTGGAATGGACACAGGAATGACATACAGCGACAAAACGCCGATCTACAACTTGAAGGCTGTGGTTCAAGAAACCGGGCTGAAGGCAGACACGCTGCGGGCTTGGGAGCGGCGCTACGGGGTTCCGGCACCGCAGCGCACGGAGAGTGGCCACCGTCTCTATTCTGAGTATGACATCGAGGTGCTCAAGTGGCTG
>CAIOHJ010000252.1 GCA_903858085.1 uncultured Chloroflexota bacterium | reverse complement strand
TGGACAACAGCGAATGGTTTGACCTGCAGCAAGCCCCGCCCATCGGCCGGCCAATCGAGCAGGTTCAAGTGTATATTCTGGATCCGCACCAGCAGCCAACGCCTGTCGGGGTGGCAGGCGAACTCCACATCGGCGGGATCGGGGTGGCGCGCGGCTATCTGAACCTTCCTGAACTGACGGCGGAGAAGTTTATCCCCAACCCCTTTGGTCCGGGCCGCCTCTACAAGAGCGGGGATCTGGCCCGCTGGTTGCCGGATGGGAACATCGAGTATCTGGGGCGCATCGACCAGCAGGTCAAGATCCGGGGCTTCCGCATCGAGCTGGGGGAGATCGAGGCGGTGCTCGGCAGCCATCCGGCAGTGCAGGCATGTGTGGTGGTGGCCCGCGAGGAGGTTCCCGGAGACAAACAGCTGGTGGCCTATCTGGTGGAGGCGGCGCCGGGGCTGCTGCCGGCCGACCCCAGAGAGCGGGTCGCGGCGCTGCGCAGCCATCTGCAGCGCCGCCTGCCTGGCTACATGGTGCCCGCAGCGTTCGTGCTGCTGGAGGCGCTCCCCCTCACCCCCAACGGCAAGGTCGACCGGCCCGGCTTGCCGGCGCCTGCCTACGGCGACCAGGCGGCCAGCTTTGTGGCCGCGCGCACCCCTGTAGAAGCGAAGATGGCGGCGATCTGGGCCAGTGTGCTGGGGGTGGAGCAGGTGGGGGTGGACGATGATTTTTTTGCGCTGGGCGGCCATTCGCTGCTGGCGACCCAGATCGTCACTCGCCTGCGCCAGGCCTTTGACGTCGAGCTTACGGTCAAACAGCTGTTCGCACACCCCAGCGTGGCAGCACTCGCCGACTGGGTGGAACTTGGACAACTTTTGAAACATGGAGAATCACCTGCTGCAAACCAGAGCGGGTACAGCGAGGGCAGACTATGAACGCAACACGTGACCTGTTACGCCAGCTGCGCCAGCTGGGGATCGAAGTCTGGCGGGAGAGCGAAGGATTTCTGGGCTACCGGGCCCCCGAGGGGGCCATGACCCCTGCGTTGATGGCCGCGCTCAGACAGCAGAAGGCTGAATTGCTGCAGCTGCTGGGCGCTGCGGCCCCGATCGAGCCTGTCTCCCGCGCACAGCCGCTGCGGCTCTCTTTTGCGCAGGAACGGCTCTGGTTTGCCAGCCAATACCAGGGCAACAACGCCGGCTACAACATGCCAGTGGCCTTCCGGCTGGTAGGAGCGCTGAACCGAACAGTGCTGGAGCAGAGCCTGCTGGCCCTGGTCGAACGGCACGAAAGCCTGCGCACAACCTTTGGATTTGCGGCAAAAGAGGCTGCGGCGCAGCCCGCAGAAAGCGGAGAAGGGCTGTTTCAAAAGATCGGCGCTGCCCATTTTCAGCTGGCCTACATGTCGCTGGAACCATTGGATCCAGCAGCGCAGGAACGCACGGTGCAGCAGCTGGCAAGCGCAGAGGCGCGTCAGCCCTTCGACCTGGCCAACGACCTGCTGCTGCGGGCCCGGTTGGTTGCGCTGGGGCCCACAGACCACCTATTGCTGCTCACGATCCACCATATCGTCTGCGACGCCTGGTCGATCCACCTGCTGCTGCGCGAACTGGGGCTCCTCTACACAGCGCTGAGTGCGCACCAATCCCCGACACTGCCACCGCTGCCGATTCAATCTGCCGACCATGCAGCCTGGCAGCGCCAGTGGATCCAGAGCCCGGCGGCGGCGAGCCAGCGCGACTATTGGCTGACCCAGCTGGCCGGTGCGCCGACCGCCTTGGAGCTGCCGACCGACCGCCCACGGCCGCCGCTGCAGAGCCATGCAGGGGCGGCCCAACGTTTTTCACTGCCCCCAGCGCTGAGCGACGGAGTGCGGGCGCTGAGCCAGCAGGCAGGGTGTACACTCTTCATGACCCTGCTGGCAAGCTGGCAGACCCTGTTGTATCGCTATAGCGGCCAGGAAGAGATCCTGGTGGGCGCTTCGGTAGCCGGGCGCCACCAGCTGGCGGTCGAAGCGGTGGTGGGGTTGTTTCTGAACAACCTGATCTATCGCAGCAAATTTCACAGCGACCTGCCCTTTGCGCAGCTGCTGCAGCAGCTGCGCCAGACTGCCAGCGACGCCTACGCCCACCAGGAGTATCCGTTCGACCAGCTGGTCAACGACCTGCACCTGCCGCGCGACCTGAGCCGCAACCCGCTGGCCCAGGTGCGCTTTGCGTTTCATGCGCAGGCCGACCAGGGGGGGGCGCTCCACCTGCCAGGGATCCAGGCGACCGCGCTGCCCCCAGCCTGGGAGAGTGCCCGCTTCGACCTGAACCTGGTCATGGAAGAGCACGGCAGCAGACTGACTGCGACACTGGCCTACAGCACCGATCTCTTTGATGCGGACACGGTGGCACGAATGGCTGGCCACTGGCAGGAGCTGCTGGCAGAAATTGTGGCAGCGCCTGAGACCCCGGTCGGCGCGCTGCGGATGCTGAGCGCGGCAGAGCGCCGCAAGCTATTGGTCGACTGGAACCAGACCGCAGTTCCCCTGCCGCTCGACCAGCCCTTCTCCCAGCTCTTCGCAGAGCAGGTCCGGCGCACCCCCCAGGCGGTCGCCGCAGTCTGCGACCAGCAAACCCTCACCTATGCCGAGTTGGAACAACGCGTCAGCCAGATGGCAGAGGGGCTGGCCGCCGCAGGGGTGAGCCCGGATCGGGGCGAACAGATCGTCGCCCTGCTGGCCCACCGCAACCTGAACTTTCTGACAGCGCTGCTGGCCATCTTCAAAGCGGGCGGGGTCTACCTGCCGATCGACCCGCGCACCCCCCCAGAGCGTCTGCAGCAGGTGCTGACACAGAGCCAGGCCGCTATTTTGCTGGTCGACCCGGAGCTGGCTGGGCTGGCCGACCAGGCAGCCGACACCACAGTGCGCCGGCTGGGGCTGGAAACGCTGGCCAGCCCGACCACGGGGGCTGCCAGCAAAGAGGCAGCCGGGGGTGAGCGACTGGTCTATGTGATCTACACCTCTGGATCGACCGGCATCCCCAAAGGAGCGATGGTCGAGTCGCGCGGGATGGTCAACCATCTCTACGCCAAGATTCACGACCTGGGGCTGACTGCAGCCGATCGGGTGGCCCAGACCGCCCCCCAGTCCTTCGACATCTCGGTCTGGCAATTTCTGGCCGCGCTGCTGGTGGGCGGGACCGTCTACATCTACCGCGACGAGATCGTACTCAACCCAACGCTGCTTTTGGAGCGGGTGCAGGAGGACGCGATCAGCGTCTGGGAGACCGTCCCCTCGCTGATGCATGTGCTGGTCGACCACCTGGGCAGCCAGCCCACAACAGCGACCGCAACAGCGACCGCACGCATCCCGCTGCCGGCGTTGCGCTGGCTGATCCCTACCGGGGAAGCGCTGCCTCCCCAACTGGCCAATCAGTGGCTCCAGCTTTACCCCCACATCCCGCTGCTCAACGCCTACGGACCCACCGAATGTTCGGACGATGTGACCCACTGTCTGCTGCAAAGCCCGCTGCCAGAGAGCTGTGTTCACACGCCGATCGGACGGCCGGTGATGAACCTGCGCACGTACATCCTGGACAACCGCAGGGAGCCGCTGCCGGTCGGGGTGCCCGGCGAACTTTGGATCGGCGGGGTTGGGGTGGGGCGCGGCTATCTGCACGACCCGGAACGCACCGCCGCGGCCTTTTTCCCAGATCCCTTTGTCGCAACAGCGGGGGCCCGCATCTATCGCAGCGGAGATCGCGCCCGCTACCTGCCCGACGGTCGGATCGAATATCTGGGGCGGGTCGACTCTCAGGTCAAGGTGCGCGGGTTTCGGATCGAGCTGGGGGAGATCGAAGCGGTGCTTCGCCAGCATGCCGCCGTGCGCGAGGTTGTTGTCGTGGTGCAGGAAGATGGGGAGCGAGCGTTGAAGAGCCTGGTGGCCTACATCGTGGCCCAGACGGGCCAGCCGACAGCCAGCCTGCGCGAACATCTGCGTCAGAAATTGCCCGAGTACATGGTCCCGGCCTTTTTTGTCTACCTGGAGGCCTTGCCGTTGACACCGAACGGCAAGGTGGATCGCCGTGCCCTGCCAGCTGTCACAGACAAGACAAAACAGCCGGACAAGGCCGCCGAGCCCGCCACAGCGCTGGAACGCTATCTGGCAGAAGCGTGGCGGCAGGTGCTCAAGACCCCGCACATTGGCCGGCACGACAACTTCTTTGAAATTGGCGGCGATTCAATTCGCGGGGCAATTTTGATCAACCAGCTGCAGCAGCACTTTGGCGAGGTGCTCTACGTGGTTGCGCTCTTTGACGCCCCCACCCTTGCGGAGCTGGCAGCCTACCTGATGCGCCACTATGGCGCTGCGGTGGAGCGGGTGACCGGCACGGTGGTCGCCGATGGCGCTGGCCGACAGCCCAAGATCGACGAAGCGGCGATCGCCGACTTCCGCCGCCGGATCCCCCCGCTGGAGGCGCTGGCAGCGCCGCTGCCGCGCAAGAACCGGCGAGCTGTCTTTGTGCTTTCGGCCCCGCGTTCGGGCTCCACCTTGTTTCGGGTGATGCTGGGCGGGCATGCGCAGCTCTTTTCTCCGCCCGAGCTGGATCTGCTGGGCTTCAGCACGATGGGCAGCCGCGCCCGCGAGCTGGGGGGGCGCTTCAGTTTTCGACTGGAGGGGCTGATTCGGGCGGTGATGGCGCTGCGGGCATGCGACGCCGACCAGGCCCGACAGCTGCTCGCCAGGTACGAGGCCGCAGAGATGCCGATGCAGGCATTTTATGGGCAGCTGCAGGAGTGGGTGGGCGAGGAGCGGCTGTTGGTCGACAAAACCCCGATCTACGCGCTGGACCCGCAGACCCTGGCGCGGGCAGAGGAATTCTTCGACGAGGTCTGCTACATTCACCTGCTGCGCCACCCGGCTGCGATGATCCGCTCTTTTGAAGAAGCACGGACCGACCAGGTCTTTCTGCGCCAGGCCCACCCCTACAGCGCGCGCCAGCTGGCCGAACTGGTCTGGGTCGTCTCGCACCGCAATATCCTGGCTTTTTTGGCCACAATCCCGCCGGCCCGACAGCACCGGGTCCACTATGAGGCGCTGGTCGCAGACCCTGGCGCGGCAGCACAGGCGATCTGTGCCTTTTTGGATCTGCCCTACGACCCCCGGATGGCGGATCCCTACCAAGACCAGGCGCAACGGATGACCGACGGCATCTACACTGTCTCCAAAATGTTGGGAGACCCCAAATTTCACACCCACCGTCGGGTCGACCCGCAGGCGGCGGAACGTTGGCGTGAACACTATACCGAAGATTTCATTGGGGAAGCGACCTGGCAGCTGGCCGAGCAGGTTGGGTACCAGCGGCCTGCGCTGACAAGGCAGGGGGCGGCCGCTGCGCTGGGCAGCGCAGATCCGGGGCCTGTGGTGGCGATCGAGGGCCGTGGCCAGCGCACACCATTTTTCTGTGTGCATGACGTCAACGGCACGGTGCACAGCTTTTATCAGCTGGCAAGGGCGCTGGGCAACGAACAGCCCTTTTATGGGCTGCAGGGGGCCCAGCTGTTGACCGCGGATCCGCCCATTGCCACCGTCGAAGCGTTGGCCAGCCGGTATGTGGCAGCGATCCGGCAAGTACAGCCAGCCGGGCCCTATCTGCTGGGAGGCTATTCGCTGGGCTGTCAGATTGCGCTCGAGCTGGCGCGTCAGCTGCTGGCCAGCGGGGAGTCTGTGGCCCAGCTCATCCTGCTCGACGGCCGCCCTCCGCTGGCTGGGGAAGAGGAGCAGCGCCTCGACCCGCTGCAGTGGCTGCTGCACCGTGCCTACAGCATGCTGTGGCGGCAGGGCAGCGCTGTGCCTGCCCGGCTGGAGACCTTTGCTGCGGCGCTGCAGAGCGAGCAGGGGGCGGACTTTCCCGAGCAGGTGGCTCTCTTGAACCGCCAGCTGGCCGCCCTGCAGCTGCCGCAGCTTTCCACTGCCGACCTGGTCCAGGAGCAGGCGATCTTTGACTGGCTGCGCCAGCTCTCCTACCCATCGGCGCAGGCGGTGAAGGTGCCCGCCACATTTTTCTACACGCAGGAGCACCGTGCCGCCCGCTTCCCGGCGAGTGGCGACAGTGCGTTGGGGTGGAGTCAGTACTTGCCCGGGCTGCTCTGCCAGGAAGTGGCAGGCAACCATCTGTCGTTGTTGTTTGACCCGCAGGTGCAGCATCTGGCCCGCCAGATTGGCGACTGCCTGGCGGCATCCTTGGAAAGGCGGCCCTGATGCGGCGTGTCAATCGTTCCCCCCTGCTGATCACCGCACTCGTCTCTGGCACGGAGCAGCCGCCTGTTGCAGTGTGGCGCAAGCCCCCAGCGGGGGGAGGTGCAGAGCCTGGCCTGGCGGCGGCGACTCTGGCTGAATGGGGGCCCGCGGCGCTGTACGAACGACTGAAGCAGGGGCAGGCTGCGTTGTTGGAGGTCTGGCTGCTGTTGAAACCAGAGGCAGCCGTCACACAGCAGGGGGCGATGACAGCGCGTCAGCGGCAGATGGGGGAGCTGCTCACCGAGACCGAAAAAGCCGAGCGGGCCAGCCGGATGCGGGATGCCGACCTGCACATTGCCGTAGCCGCCACCACACTGGGTCTTTCGGTGGTTGGCAACCTGTTCTGGCCGCTCAAACTCATGAGCCTGCCGGGCTTTTTCTATCTGTTTGGCCGCAACCTGAACCGGACCTGGCGGCTCATCAAGCAGCGGCGGGTCGGTGTGCCGATGATCGGCACGGCGATCAACCTGGGGATGCTGGCCAGCGGCTATCTGACTGTCGGGTCGATCGGGCTGCTGATCCAGCAATTGGCCGACAAAATGTTGGCCACCGTGGTAGACGACTCGCGCGCCAGGCTGATCGACAGCTTTCGGCAGAGCCCGCGGCGCATCTGGCTGATCCTGGAGGAGGGCGAAGTCGAGGTGGATTTGGAGCAGGTGCAGGCAGGGCAGCGGGTGGCGGTGAATGCGGGCGAAACGATCCCGGTCGACGGGGTTGTGGTGGCGGGCATTGCCACAGTCGATCAGCATCTGCTGACCGGTGAGGCGAGGCCGGTCGACAAGCGCAGCGGGGAGCGAGTTTTTGCGGCGACGCTGGTGGTGGCTGGTCGCATCGAAGTGGCGGTGGAGCAGGCGGGCAGTGCGACCACCGTGGCCCAGATCGGCGAAATTTTGAACCGGACGGTCGACTACAAATCTGCGGTTCAGCTGCGGGCAGAGGCGCTGGGTGACAGCACCGTCATTCCGACCTTTGTCGCTGCGGCGGCGACCTGGGCTCTGTTGGGGCCGATGGCGGCGCTGACCCTGATGAGCTGTCATTTTCGTCGTGCGATGGGACTTTTCGGCCCGTTGAGCATGATGAGCTATCTGAATGCCAGCTCGCAGCGGGGGATTTTGATCAAAGACGGGCGCTCTCTCGATCTGCTCAGCCAGGTTGACACATTGGTTTTCGACAAGACAGGGACATTGACCGAGCAGGAGCCTTGTGTGGCGGCGGTGCATCTCGCTACAAGGCACTCTGTGCTGGGGGAGAGCGTTGCTGCGGAGGATCGAGTTTTGCGGCTGGCAGCGGCAGCCGAGCAGCGCCAGAGCCATCCGATCGCCCGGGCGATCTGTGCGGCGGCCAGCCAGCGTTTGCTGACCCTGCCTCCCCTGCAAGAGGGGGCCTATGAGCTGGGCAGAGGGCTGACTGTCCAGATCGAGGGGCAGACGGTGCGGGTGGGCAGTGCCCGGCTGGCTGAGGGGGCTGGGATCGAAATTCCGGTCTGGGTCAGCGACCTGGAGGGGGAGGTACATGGGCGGGGGCACAGCCTGGTGCTGGTGGCGTGCGACGAGGAGATTGTTGGTGCGATTGAACTGATGCCGAAGCTGCGGGCCGAGATCAAACAGATTTTGGAGAGACTGCGGGCCGAGCATTCCATCCGAGAGACCTACATTCTCTCGGGGGACCATCCGGCACCGACGCGGCAGTTGGCGGAGCTGCTGGGGATTGACCACTACTTTGCGGAGCTGATGCCGGAGCAGAAGGCGCAGCGGATCGAACAACTGAAAGCCGAGGGGCGGTCGATCTGCTACATTGGGGACGGGATCAACGATGCAATTGCGCTCAAACGGGCCCAGGTTTCGATCTCGCTGGCTGGGGCTTCTTCGGTGGCGGTAGACACGGCCCAGATCGTGTTGGTCAACGACAGCCTGGATGTATTGCCTGAGCTCTTCAGATTGGCGCGTGAATTTCGCGAGAACACCAATCAGACCTTTGGGATGCTGGTGGGGATATCCTTGTTTGGGATGGGGGGGGCTCTGTTGTTCAACTTCAACTTGCTGCATGCGGCGGCGTTGACCCTCTTTTCTTTGGGTGCGGGCACGATCAACTCGCTGCGGCCGATGGTGAAATACCAATCGGAGCGTGGGGATGTAGTTTTGGAGCATCCCCAGGGTTGACCTGCTCCTCTGGTTGCGGTGCAAAGTAGCGATGCGCTGACGCGGCTGGCGCTGCGCGCACCAGCTGCAGAAAGGTCTCCCGGCTCGTAGGTTCACCCCCACGCATGTGGGGAACACGATGACCAGGTCGTGACTATCGACGTCAAAGTCGGTTCACCCCCACGCATGTGGGGAACACGGAGAGAGACCTATGACAACGTCGTGGAAGAGCGGTTCACCCCCATGTTTTTGATATTCTAAAAGGGAACCACCGAGCGAGGTTTTGATATTCGAAAAGGGGACCACCTGAATCACCCCCACGCATGTGGGGAACACCAGCTGGGTGCAACGCAACAAGACGCACTGTACGGTTCACCCCCACGCATGTGGGGAACACGCTGTGAAGACGACCTTCCAGTCCGTCGTCTTCGGTTCACCCCCACGCATGTGGGGAACACCGGTATGAAAGATACCAGCA
>CAIOHJ010000251.1 GCA_903858085.1 uncultured Chloroflexota bacterium | reverse complement strand
TCTTCCGGCGGATCCAGGCTGAAGTCGCTGCGCTCGATGTAAAGCGCACGCGCCAGCGGCACCTGGCGCGAACCCGTCTGGTCAATGTCGCGGGGCCAATACTCCGCCTCCAGCCACTCGACCTGCCCCGCTGGATAGTTGATCAGCGTCACCTTGAGCGGACGAAGCACCGCCATCACACGCGGCGCCCGTGCATTCAGATCGTCGCGAATGGCATTCTCCAATGCCTCGATCTGAACCCGGCTGTTGGTTTTGTCCACCCCAATTCGCCGACAAAAAAGACGAATCCCCTCGGGGGTCACCCCGCGACGGCGCAACCCCGCAATCGTCGGCATGCGCGGGTCGTCCCACCCCGACACCTGCTTTTCCTCGACCAGCTGCAGCAGCTTGCGCTTGCTCATCACCGTATAGTCCAAGCTCAGCCGGGCAAACTCATACTGGTGCGGCCGCGGTTCCCCAGACAAATTGTCCAGCACCCAATCGTAGATCGCCCGGTTGTTCTCAAATTCCAACGTGCAGATCGAATGCGTGATCCCCTCCAACGCATCCGAAACCGGATGGGCATAGTCGTACATCGGGTAGATACACCAGGCGTTGCCCGTACGGTAATGTGCAAAATGACGGATGCGGTAGAGAAGCGGGTCACGCATCTTCATGTTGGGCGCCGCCAGATCCCCTTTGGCGCGCAAAACATGCGCGCCGTCAGGAAACTCACCCGCCCGCATGCGCCGGAAAAGATCCAGATTCTCTTCCACCGAACGGTCACGGTAGGGACCCGGCTGCCCTGGCTCGGTCACCGTGCCCCGACAACGGCGGATCCCTTCCTCATCCAGGCTGTCCACATACGCCTTCCCCTCCACAATCAGCCGCTCCGCCAATTGATAGAGCTGTTCGTAATAGTCGGAGGCAAAAAACAGCTTGTCCGCCCACTCATACCCCAGCCAGCGCACATCGCGCTGGATCGACTCGACATATTCCATGTCCTCGGTCTCCGGGTTGGTGTCGTCGAAGCGCAGGTGGCAGACCCCGCCAAACTCCTCGGCGATCCCAAAGTTGAGCGCGATCGATTTCGCATGGCCAATGTGCAGATAGCCGTTGGGCTCGGGCGGAAACCGGGTGGCCACACGACCGTTGTAGCGCCCGCTCTGCACGTCTCGCCACACGCGCTCGCGAATAAAGTCCATTCCTTCACGCCGTTCCACCGGCCGGTTCGCCTGCTCAAGCTCTGTCATACCCCGTTGTCCCACTTTGTCTGTCTCTGGATGTCGCTGCCCCAGCAGCCATTCTTTTCGAGGTGCCCAAGCTATACAAATAGCACGCGAAAGGTCTGGTGTCAAAAACCAGACCGTGTGGGCTCCGCTTCTCGCTCGCCATGCTCCCCGATCAGGGCCCGGATGCGCAGCGCAACCGCACCAAAGGCCGGGGTGTTGATCATCGCCAACGTGCGCGGACGGGGCAACCCGACCACAACCGGCTCAGCCAGGCGACCCGGCCGCTCGCTGAGCACAAAGATGCGGTCCGCCAACAACACCGCCTCGGTAATGCTGTGCGTGACCATGAAGATCGTCATGCGCTCGGCTGCCTGCAGCCGCAGCAGCTCCAGGTTGAGCCGCTCGCGCGTCAAGGCGTCCAGCTGGCCAAAAGGCTCGTCCATCAACAACAACCGCGGCTGCTGAAGCAGGGTGCGCGCCAGCACCACACGCTGGTTCATCCCCCCAGAAAGCTGGCGCGGGTAGGCCTCCTCAAAACCGTCCAGCCCCATCGCACCCAACAACGCTCTTGCCCGATCCTGGTCGACACTCTTCACCTTTTTTTGCTGAACCTCGATTGGCAGCAAAATGTTTTGTAGAACAGTCCGCCAGGGCATCAGGTTGGTCTTCTGAAAGACAAACCCAATCGCCGGGTTGGGCGCCCGATGGGGCTGGCCGGCAAACCACATCGCCCCCCCATCGGATGCCATCAACCCACCCATGATCCGCAGCAGCGTGCTTTTGCCGCTGCCGCTGGCCCCAACCAGACAGACGATTTCCCCAGCCTCTATTTGAAAGCTGACCGGCAGCAGCGCCTGAAGGGGACGGCCGTCGACAAATTTTTTGGAGATGCTGTCCGCCACAAAGATGGGTGGGGTCATGAAACGCCTATTCGCCCGGCACAAACTGGTTGGTGAAGAGCTCCTCCGCTGGCACCAGACGGTCGACCAGCCCGATGCGCTCCATCAATTCGGCCGCCGCCTGCCAGTCCACGGCTGCACTCTCCCCGATCGGCTTGCCCGGCTGGGGTGTCCAGTAGGGCAGCGACGCATCAAAGACCGCCCGGCTGGTCGCCTCGTTTTCCCCCCCTGCCTCCGGCACCGCCGCCAGCGCGTTCGCAAATGCCTCGTCCGGGTTGGCCAGCGTGAAGGCGATCGACCGCTGGAGTGCCCGCGCCATTGCCGCCACCAGCTGCGGCTGCTCGGCAATCGTGCGTTCGTTGGTGACCAGCCCATTGGCCGGCACCACCAGGTAGTCGTCGAGCCCGATCACACTGACCGCCGTCCCCGCCATCGAAAGCACCACCGGCCCGTTGACCGCATAGTCGACCGCAGCCTCTACTTTGTCTTCGAGGACCGCCGCTGCCTGGGTAAAGCCGATACTCTCCAGCTGGATCGCCTGCTCGTCCAGCCCGGCCGCTTCCAGGATCCCACGCAGCGCCACGTAGCTGGCACCAAACGCGCCGGGAATCCCGATCTTTTTGCCAGCCAGATCCGCCGGGGTCGTGATGGCACGGTCTGCCTTGGCAAAAACCACGACCGGGAAGCGTGTATACCAGTTGAAGACATAGGTGACTGGCAAGCCCTGCGCCCGACCCAGAACCACCTGGTCCCCGCTCCCAACCATAAACTGGGTTTCCCCTACCCCGACCAGCTTGAGGTAGTCGTTCTCGTAGCCGTAGCTGAGCGACAGGTCGATCCCCTCCTCACGGAAAAACCCCTGTTCAATCCCGACATAAAACGGGGCGAACTGCACATTGGGGATAAATCCCAACCCCAGCTCGACCGGGGTCAGCTCCCCTGAATTCTCCCCCCCTGTCGCTGGCACAGGAAGCCCTGTACACCCTGCCACCATGGCCAGCATCACCAGCAGCCCTGCGACCTTGCCCGCCAAACGCATCTTTTTCGTTCCTCTCTTCACAAGGGTTGTGCCGTGCACACGTAGGCGTGCCCACAGCTGGTTTGTCCCCGCACGCCTACGTGCAACTTGTTTCAGCCTGGAGCGGCGGCCGTTCAACGCTGCCAACGCAGCAGGCGGCTCTCCAGCAAAACCACGGTCAGATAGAGCGTCTGGGCGATCCCCACCAACAGACCGATCGCCACAAACATCAGCGGGGTGTCCAGAATGCCGCGCCCCAGGTTGATGAGATAGCCGAGCCCGGCACTTGCTCCCATAAATTCGCCGACCACAGCGCCGACCACAGCCAGGGTCACACTCAATTTGAGCCCACCCAAAACGATCGGCAGCGCAGCCGGCAGTTCCAGTTTCCAAAGGATCTGGCCGCGCGTGGCGCGCAGGCTGCGCATCAGGTCCACCAGATCGGGGTCGACGCTGCGAATCCCGACAACCGTAGCGACCAGCGCCGGGAAAAAGGTGATCAGCGCCGTGACTGCCACCTTGCTGGCCAGCCCGCTGCCCAGCCAGATCACCACCAGCGGGGCTATCGCGACGATGGGAATGCTCTGGCTGGCCACGATGTACGGGGCGGTCAGCCGCTCCAATCTGGGATGTTTGCCGAGCAGGTAGCCCAGGCTGAACGCTGCGCCCAGCCCCAAGGCCAGCCCCCCCGCGATCGCAGCCAGTGTGGCGCCGATATGGCGCCACAAGTCGCCGGCAAAGGCCATTTCCCCCAATTTCTGCCAGACCCGCGCAGGGGAGGGCAGGATGAAAGGAGGGTACTGCTGCCATTCGACCAGCCAGCCCCACAACAGGACGCCCCCCCCCACTGCCACCAGCGCAGCCAGGTACCCCCCGAGCCAACGCAGCCAACGGCGCCAGCTGGCAGAGGCTGGCTGCCGCAGTTCGATCTGTTCGTGCATGTTGTAAAGCACGGAATCCCCCTCTTCTCTCCGAGCCATCTACCACCAAAAACGTCCAAAGGCCGGTCGACCTTTGGACGTGGAAGTTTGCGCGCAACAAGGCCGACAGGACAGGCAAATTGCCTGCAAGCCACCAGCTGTGCCTGCCAGTGGACAACAAAGACCCGGAGCCAGAAACTGGACTCCGGGACACAGGTTGGCACAGACAGGGCACTGCCGCTGCTGGCCTGCCCGTTGCTGGCGCCTTCTTCCATCCGGACTTTACCGTCGGCGTCGGAATCCCAGACGAAAGCTGGTCACCGCACTCCTGCCCGACGACAGCTGGCTGCCGCCTGGCTCGCGGGCTGACAGGTCCAGCAGCCGCCAGACCTGATCACCGCCGGTCGGGAATTGGGCTCTCGCCCTCACCCTGCCCCGAAGGTACGCATACGATTCAATTGCCTGTTACTATAGGGGGAATTCTGCACTGCGTCAAGTAAGTAAGGTTACGGGGCCAGGCCAGCGCTTCCGATCGACTGCGCTGGCCTGGGCATTCAGAGGCTCTACCCCAGCTCTTGCTTGCGCCGCGCCATGTACGCTTGCAGCTCGTCGTCGACCGCAGGGTCGAGCGGCGGCTGCTCATAGTCGCGCAGCAGCTGGCTGACTTTGCGGGCGGCCCGTTCTTCGCTGCTTTCGCCCCCCCCAGCCTCCCAGGCCTCTGCCGCCTGGTAGTCGAAGAGCTCGGCACGATAGAAGGCGTTGCGAAAGTTGCGCAGGGTATGCGCGGTGCCCAGATGATGGCCGCCCGGCGGCACCTCGTGCAGGATCGACTCCATCGCCCACCCTTCCTCCGACCAGTCCACCCCTTGAAGGTAGGTGTGCAGCATCCCCATCACCTCGCAGTCGAGCACGAATTTCTCGTAGCCGGCCACCAGCCCATTTTCCAGCCAGCCAGCCGCATGCAGCACGAGGTTGACCCGCGCCATCACCCCTGGCAACATTGCCATGACCGACTCGTAGGCCGCCTGGGCGTCGGTAATCTTGGAACTGGCATACATCCCTGCGCTGCGGAAGGGGAGCCCATAGTGGCGCGCCATCTGGGCACTCAAGTAGAGGGAGAGCTGGCTTTCGGGTGCGCCGAAGACCGGGGAGCCCGAACGCAGATCGACCGCCGCCAGGAAGGAACCGTAGATACACGGGGTGCCGCGATTGACCATCTGCACAAAGACGATCCCGGCCAGTGCCTCGGCGTTGAGCTGGGCCACCGTCCCGGCGATCGCAGCCGGCCCCATCGCCCCAGCCAGGATGAAGGGGGTCATCATGACCCCCTGCCCTGCACGGGCAAACTGTTTGATCGTGCCAAGCATCTTGTCGTCCAGCCGCCGTGGGCTGCTGACGTTGATCGTGCAAAAGATGCACGGGTCCGCTTGCTGCATTCGCTCGCCAAAAACAATCCGGCTCATCGCAATCGAATCAGCGGCGGTGTAGCCTTCGGTGCTGGCCCCCATAAACCCCCGATCCCCATATTTGATGTGGGTGTACAGGATGTCCATGTGCCGGGTGTGAAACGGCAGGTCCAGCGGCTCGACGATCACCCCCCCCTGGTGGTGCAGGTAGGGGGTCATCATCGTCAGTTTGATAAAATTCTGCAAATCGACCAGCGTGGCCTCGCGCCGGCCACGTGCCTGATCCCGCACAAACGGCGGCCCGTAAACCGGCAGAAAGGTCATGTGGTTGCCGCCGATCACCACATTGTTGGCCGGGTTGCGCGCCTGCAAAACAAACTGGCGGGGCACAAAGCGCAGAAACTCGGCCACCAGCTCGCGATCCAAATAGGCGATCTCCCCCTCCACCCGTGCACCGTGGTCGCGCAAAATCTGCAGCGACTCGGCGTCGTAGAACGCAATCCCCGCCTGCTCCAGAATCTGCATCGAACGTTCGTGGATCTGGGCCACACGCTCTTCGTCGACCAGATCATAGACCGGCAGCTGGTGCAGCGGCTGGACAAAGCTGGCTGGACCGGCAGAGGCAGCTACACGGCGCTGGTCACGGCGTGAACGGCGGAGAGTCGTTTCCATAAACAAAAATCCCTTCGATCTGAATGGCTGACACCTGACAGGTCTCGGACAGGCCCGGGCCAGCGAAGACGGAGGTATGGCTGGCATCGTGGATGTCTTTTGTTATTATATGCAAGGAAGGTCCCCCAGACAAACCGGCTTTTGTGGCAAGACAAGGGCTCAGTCGGCGACATACGCCTCCAAAGGCAGACAGGTGCAGACCAGATGGCGGTCACCGTAGACGTTGTCGATGCGGGAGACAGAAGGCCAGAATTTGCGCTCGCGCACCCAGGGTGCCGGGTAGGCCGCCTGCTGGCGGCTGTACGACCTGCCCCACTCCCCAACCAGCACCCCCGCCGTGTGGGGCGCGTGCTTGAGCGGGTTGTCCTGGGGGTCGCTGCGCCCTTCCTGAACCGCCACAATCTCGGCGTGGATCAGAATCATCGCCTGGCAGAACCGTTCCAACTCGGCCAGCGATTCGCTCTCGGTCGGTTCGATCATGAGCGTGCCGGCCACGGGGAAAGAAAGGGTGGGCGCATGAAACCCAAAATCCATCAGCCGCTTCGCCACATCCTCCGCCGTAATCCCAGTCGCATGCTCCAACGGACGCAGGTCGAGGATACATTCGTGGGCAACCCGGCCCCGCTCGCCTTTGTACAGCACCGGGTAGTAGGGGTCCAGCCGCTGGGCCACATAGTTGGCGTTGAGAATCGCCACCCGGGTCGCTTCAGCCAGCCCGTCGGCGCCCATCATCGCAATGTAGGCGTAGGGAATGGCCAGGATGCCGGCGCTGCCCCACGGCGCCGCAGAGATCGAACCGACCGCACGCTCCCCGCCGACGCCAGCCACGACTGCGCTGTTGGGCAGGAAGGGGAGCAGATGGGCCGCCACACAGATCGGCCCTACCCCGGGCCCGCCCCCCCCATGCGGGATCGTAAAGGTCTTGTGCAGGTTGAGATGGCAGACGTCGGCGCCGATCGCCGCCGGGCTGGTGAGGCCAACCTGGGCGTTCATGTTGGCGCCGTCCATGTAGACCTGCCCCCCCCGCTCGTGGATCAGATCGCAGATGTCGTGGATCGCTGTTTCAAAGACACCGTGCGTCGACGGATAGGTCACCATCAGCGCAGCAAGCCGGTCCGCATACAGATCCGCCTTGGCGCGCAGCTCGGCCAGGTCGATGTTGCCCTGGTCGTCGCAGGAGACGACCACCACCTCCATGCCCGCCATCACCGCACTGGCCGGGTTGGTGCCGTGCGCCGAGGCAGGGATCAGACACAGGGTGCGCTGGCTCTCGCCGCGCGCCTGGTGGTAGCCGCGGATCACCAGCAGCCCGGCATACTCTCCCTGCGAACCGGCATTCGGCTGCAACGAGACCCCTGCAAAGCCCGTGATCTCCGCCAGCCAGCGCTCCAGGCGGGCAAACAGCTCCTGATAGCCCAGCGTCTGGTCCGCCGGCGCAAAGGGGTGCAGGTTGGCAAACTCCTGCCAGGTGACCGGCACCATCTCGGTCGTGGCGTTGAGCTTCATGGTGCACGAGCCCAGTGGAATCATCGACTGCGCCAACGAAAGGTCGCGCGCTTCCAGCCGCTTGATGTAGCGCAGCATCTCCTGCTCGCTGTGATAGCGGTTGAAGACCGGGTGGGTCAGAAAGCTGCTGGTGCGGGCCAGCGGCGCCGCATAGTCATACCCCACCTGATTGGCCAGCGCGGCCAGGTCTGCAGAGCCATCGTCCCCAAAACAGGCCAGCACGCTCTGCACCTCTGCCAGCGTGGTCGGTTCGTCCAGTGCCACACCGATGCCCCCATCCTCATAGAAACGGAAGTTGATCTGGCGCTCAAGCGCAGCAGCTTGAATCTGCGCCTGGCTGGCCGGCCCGCCACAGATCTTGAGGGTGTCAAAAATCGGACCCGCATTGGTCGTGTACCCCAGCTGTTCCAGCCGGGCACGCACCACCTGCGCCCACAGATGCGTGCGCCGTGCGATCGCCCGCAGACCGTCCGGCCCATGATAGACCGCATACATCGAGGCCATGACCGCCAGCAGCACCTGAGCCGTGCAGATGTTGCTGGTGGCTTTGTCACGACGGATGTGCTGCTCGCGCGTCTGCAACGCAAGACGCATCGCCGGGTTGCCCTCAGCGTCGACCGAAACCCCGACCAGCCGACCAGCCATCAGCCGCTTCCATTCTTCGCGCGTCGCCATAAAGGCAGCATGGGGCCCCCCAAATCCAAGCGGGACGCCAAAACGCTGGCTGTTGCCGATGGCAATGTCAGCGCCAAATTCGCCGGGCGGCGTCAGCAGGGTGAGCGCCAGCAGGTCACAGGCGACCGTCACCAGCGCTCCGACCGCATGGGCTCGCTCGCAGAAGGAACGGTACTCGTGCACCGTCCCTTCGCTGTCAGGATATTGCACCAGCGCCCCAAAGGTCTCCGCTGCAAACCGATAGCTCCGGTGGTCGCCGACCACCACCTTGTACCCCAACGGTTCAGCACGGGTGCGCACGACCTCGATCGTCTGAGGATGACATTTTTCCGACACAAAAAAAACCTCGCCGCTCTGCCCGCGCTTCTGTGCGCGCTTTGCCATGGTCATCGCCTCCGCCGCAGCAGTCCCTTCGTCGAGCAACGAGGCATTGGCGATCGCCAGCCCGGTCAGGTCGATGACCATCGACTGAAAGTTGAGCAACGCCTCCAGCCGCCCCTGGGCGATCTCCGCCTGATAGGGGGTGTATTGGGTGTACCACCCTGGATTTTCGAGAATGTTGCGCTGGATGACCCCCGGTGTCAACGTGCCAGAGTACCCCATCCCAATCCAGGAGCGAAAGAGACGGTTGCGGCAGGCCAGCTCGCGCAGCTCGGCCAGCACCGCAGATTCGCTGCGCGGCGGCTCCAGACGTAGCGGCTGACGCAGACGGATCTGGGCAGGCACCGTCTCGTCGATCAGGGCCTCCATACTCTCTACACCCAACACCTCGACCATCCGCTCCAGATCGAACGGAGAAGGCCCCAGGTGCCGACGGGCAAAGGTGTCCAACGGGTTGAGCAGGTCAGCAGGATGGGTCAGTGGCATGGCAGATGCTCCTTGTACAGTGAATCAATGGGTTGACGCTGCCACAACAAAAAACGGGCACTCCAAAGAGATGCCCGTTGACCCTGTCGTTGACCTGAGAGATTGACCGGTCTACCAGCAAAGACCAGCTTGCCCCATGGGTGGCAACGAGCGACATTGCCCGCTGCACTTTCCAGAGTTGCCTGCGTGCTGCGATCCTTCTGCCTGAGAGTGTCACAGCGGGGCAGTGGCTTGCCAGCGCTGCTTGCACCTTCGGCGACTGGCCAGCCTGGTGGCGCCAGTGCTCTCTCGCAGGACGTTTGCGGCCTGTTTGTCTACTCTAATCATACCACCATTTTGCGCTCGTTCAAACAGGGCCAAGCAGCTCCCAACAATTTTCACGCTGAAGTGGCGGGAGGCGTCGCTGGCGTGCGTGCAACGACCGGAGCAGTCTCGTTCCAAAAATGGCGTACAAACATGTTGGAACATTGGCCGGTCTCGCGAAATCCGGTGCGGCGGTACAGCTGCAAGGCCCGCAGGTTGCTTGCCTGGGTCCCCAACAGCATCCGACGCATCCCCGCCTGTTGCGCCAGCTGCACCCCTTGCACCAACAGCGCCCTGCCGATCCCCTGCCCCTGCCAGGACGGCTTCACCGCCAGCCGGGCCAAAAACGCTGTATCGCCAAACCACCCCAATGAGAAATAGCCGACGATCTCACCGCCACAACGGGCCAGCCACAGCAGCCCGGCTGCCTCTGACAGCTGTGCAGATGACCAGCGCCAGATGGGGCCGAAAACCTCCTCGTCCAGCTGGACCAGCGCAGCGCGGTCGCCCGGGCTGGCCGGCTGAACTGTACAGCCAGCGGCCAGCTGCACCCTCTCCCAATGGTATCTGAACAGCTGATCCAGTTCCAGATAGAGCACCTTCTCGCTCCAGACCAGCCCCACACTCTCCAGGGCACGATCAAACCACCGCTCTGTGCTGAAGGCAATCAGACAGTGTGCCCCCGGCTCCAGCAGAGCATGCTGAAAAAAAGCGTCGTGCAGCTGCTGCAGCACAACCTCCGGCGCGTCCGCACCCTCCATCGCAAACGCACGAAAAAAGCTGCGGCTGGGCAACGACAGCGACGCCGGAGCTCTCTCAACGTCCACCACCAAAAAGGCGGAGAGTGCTTCCACCCAAACATGCTGCTGCGCCGGCAAGACCCAGAAGCACCCCTCCCCCCAGGCCCTCTTCAGCTCGGCAGTGTCCACGTGGATCTGTCGCCGAGGCGCGTATGCCAACAGCCACCCACAGGCCCTTTCATCCTCCACATTGGCACGACGGGCAGCTGTCACAGCGGCCTCCCTCCCCTACCCAATCACCTTGCGCTGGCCATACAGCCGCTGATAATAGTCCTGAAACTCACCGCTGCGGATCGGTTCCCACCACCAACGGTTGTCGACATACCAACGCACGGTCGCACGAATCGCAGCCTCATGCGTGTAGCTCGGCTCCCAGCCCAGCGCCATCACTTTGTCCACGTTCATGCAGTAGCGGCGGTCGTGCCCCTGGCGATCCTCGACATGTTGGATCAGGCTGCGCGGCTTGCCCAGCTCCTCCAGCAAAATCTCGACCATCTCCAGGTTGGTCATCTCGCGGCCCGTGCCAATGTTGTATGTCTGCCCGATCTCCCCCCGCTGCAGCACCACATCGATCCCCACACAGTGATCCAGCACATGCTGATAGTCGCGCATCTGCCGCCCATCTCCATAGACCGGCAAAGCGAGATCCGCCAACGCATTGGTCACAAACAACGGGACGACCTTTTCAGGATACTGGAATGGGCCGATGTTGTTGGCCCCACGGCTGATTGTGACCGGCAACCCATAGGTGATCCAGTAGGCGGCCGCCATATGGTCGCCGCCTGCTTTGCTGGCAGCATAGGGGCTGCGCGGGGCCAGGTTGTCGCTCTCCATGCTGCGGTGGTCGCCATGAATATGGCCGTAGACCTCGTCGGTGCTGATCTGATGGTACCGCAGGTTGCCAGCCTTGCGCGCAGCCTCCAGCAAGACATAGGTCCCGTAGACGTCGGTCTGGATGAACGCGTCCGGGTTCAAAATGCTGCGGTCCACATGGGTTTCAGCAGCAAAGTTGACAATCGTGTCGACCCCATACTCCCGAAGAGCCCCCTCCACCGCAGCGGCATCGCAGATGTCCCCGCGCACAAAGTGCAGGCGGCTTCCATGCCGAGCCTGAACATCCAACAAGTTCTCCATCCGCCCAGCATAGGTCAACTTGTCGTAGACCACGACCGAGCACTCTGGGTGCCGCTCCAGCATGTACCGGACAAAATTACACCCAATAAAGCCGGCGCCCCCGGTCACAAATAATTTTTGCATTTTTTCTCCTCCTCAAACGACGCAATGCGCCCCATCTACTCGAACCGCTCTCCGGGCAGACGGCTGTAGAGCCGCTGCCAGGTGCGCCGCAGGCGGCGTCTGCGGCCAGACTGGAGAAACACAGGGAGCGGCAGATCCACGGACAAGGTCAGGCTGGGCAGTTCCTTGACAGCCAGCGGGGCCCAAGCCCTTGCTGGCCGCTCTCCACCGGCGCGCTGCCAGCGCACCAGCTCTTCGTCGGCAGCGCTGTAGGCCAACAGCGTGATGTCTCGCTGCAGAGCTCTCCGGGCCGTCCCCAATACCTCCAACAAGCGCGCCCAGGAACTGGTCAACGCATTCTGCCAGCAGGGGGTCATCTGCGGGAACTTCTGCCCTGCACAGCTCTGCACGGCCTGAAAGGCAGGTAAGAGCGCGTCCAGATAGACCACGACATGGACGGTAGAGGCCCGCTCCACGACCCGGGTGAGCAGCGCCGCCTGCTCCTCGGTCAGGTCAAAATAGGGACCCGGCTCAAACTGCTGCCACTCCCCATAGGCCTGACGCAGACGGCGCAGACGCTCGGCGACTTCCCCAGCCAGCTGCGCTGCCGCTCTTCCCTCTTCCTCGACGCTGCCAGGCCGCAGGCGGTAAAACGGTGCCAGAGCGCGCCCGGAGAGCAGCGGGCTTGCCTCCGCAAAAGGCTCCCCTGGCCGCCAACAGCGCAGTGCAGCAGCCAACGCTGCCACCGAGAGAAGCGGAGAGAGAAGCGGAGAGGGCAACACGGGCTCGGTCGCAGCCAAGCTACAACAACCCGACGCGCGAGTGGTCTCCCAGTGTCATCTTGTATGCCTTGGGCTTGATCGGGCTGTAGGTCACCTCGACGTCACGGCCGATGATGCTGTCCTCGATCCGGCTCGGAATCCCCACGATCTTGCTGTGGTCCAGCACAATGCTGTGCTCGATCTCGCTGTCTTCGACGTGGGTGTGATGAAAGATGCTGGTGAAGGGGCCCACATAGCTGTTGACAATGCGGGTATGCTCGCCGATGATGGCGGGCCCGCGGATCACGCTGTTGATGATTTCGGCGCCCCGTTCGACGGTCACCAGATGGTCGACTTTGCTGTCCCGGTCCACATAGCCCTCCACCTGATGGGAGAGCTCGGCCAGCACCCGGTTGTTGGCTTCCAGCATGTCGATCGGTTTGCCGGTGTCGATCCACCAGCCGCGATGAACATAGGGGTGCACGGCGTAGCCATTTTCCACCAGCCACTGGATGGCGTCGGTGATCTCCAACTCGCCGCGCCAGCTCGGCTTGATGGCGTTGACCGCTCTGAAGACGTTGTGGTCGAACATATAGATGCCGACCAGCGCCAGGTTGCTCGCCGGGTTGCGCGGTTTCTCGACCAGCCGACGAATCCCTCCCTGTTCGTTGAGCTCGGCCACCCCGTAGTGCTGGGGCTGGTCGACCGCCGTCAACACCACCTGGCTGTTCCAGTCGCTGGATGCAAACTGGCGGATGAGGCCGCTGATCCCCCCCTGGATCACGTTGTCCCCCAGAAACATGACGAAGCGTTCGTCGCCCAAAAATTCCTGGCTGATCTTGACCGCATGGGCCAGGCCAAGCGGCGCCTCCTGGGGAAGATAGGTCACCCGAACCCCCCAACGCCTGCCGTCCCCAACCGCCTCCCGAATTTCAGCGCCAGTGTCGCCGATCACAATGCCGATGTCCTCGATCCCCGCCTCCTGGATCGCCTCGATCACCCGAAAGAGCACAGGTTTGTTGGCGATCGGAACCAACTGTTTGGCGCGGTTGAAGGTGATCGGGTACAGGCGCGTGCCTTTGCCGCCACTGAGAATAAGCCCCTTCATCTGTCCCTTCTCTCCTGGTTCTGATTCACTCTGCATTCAGCAGCACGGCACCCAACAGCTTGGCCTGGACTCGCTCCAAGACTGCTTTGGCGCGTTGTGCCTGTGTTTTTTGCGTGCTGCCGCCGCTGACCAACAAAACCACGCCGTCGACCTGGCTGGCCCACAGCGCAGCATCGGTGACAGAGAGCAGAGAGGGGGCGTCAACCAGCACATATTGCGCCAGCGCAGCCAATTCCCCCAGCCGCTCTCCCAGCCGGCGCGTGCTCAGCAGCGCCACCGGGTTGCTGACGGCGGGCCCGCCGGCCAGAAGACGCAGATTGGGGAGCACCGTTTGCTGCAGCGGCGGAGCCCCCCCCGCCTCCAGCCACTGGGCCAGCCCACTGTTGTTGGCCAGCCCGAACAGCTCGTGCTGACGTGGCTGGCGCAAATCCCCATCCACCAGGATCACACGGTCCCCAGCCTGGGCCATCACCACTGCCAGATTGGCAGCCGACGTCGACTTGTCGGTGCTGTTGTCCACAGCCGCCACCAAAATCGAATGCACCGGTTTTTCCAGGCTGGAAAATTCCAGGCTGGTGCGCAGGCTCTGATAGGCTTCAGCCACTGTGCTTTGCGGTTCGGACAGTGTGATCAGACTCATCGGGCAAATCCTTCTCTGGTTCCTGTGCGGGTGACCCCAACCCGGCCAGCCACCACGCTCTCCTCTCCGGCGACCCGCAGACGCGTTCCGCTCTGCCAGTCATACATTCCGACCACGACGCTGTACTCGCCCGCTGGCAGGGTGTCCGCCAGCGACACCCTCACTTCCTGACGGCCTCGCCAGCCAGGCGGCCACGCGCTGACCGGCAATTGCCCCACCGCATCGGCGGGCGCTCCGTCCCACTGGGCAAGGTTGTTGCCCTCTGCATCGTGCAGCTGCACAAAGATCGAGCTGTCTGCCGCAGAGCGCTCGGTCGCCCGCCAGTACAAGGTCACCGGCAGTTCCTGGCCAGCGACCCCCTTCTCTGGCCAGCTGGCCGCTTCGAGCTGCAATCCGCCTACAAACGTTTTCTCCAGCTGCACGCCCCCCTCGCCGGCGGCTGGGTCGATCGGGGCCCAGCCTGAACCCTGGCGGGCAAAGCCCGCCAGCCGGACCAGGCTTCCTCCTGTCAACAGAGGCATGGCCGGCTCTGCGCCCACGACGCCCAGTCGCTCGCCGCCCGCCCAGCCCCCTTCCCCTGCATAGACCCCGACCGCCAAGCCAAACTGGGCTTCCTCTACCCGCCAGGGCAAGGTCTCCATCTTCACGGCCCGGCCCGGCTCCCACTGCGTGGTAGGATACCACAGGAGTGCCGTCGGCGGATAAAACTCGCTCTCCTGAAATGGCTGGCTTTGCGGGTCCAGATAGGCAATATAAACGTGCAGCTCCTGGTCCAGCGGGCGCAACGCCTCCCAGAGCAGGGTCACGACCAGTTCGCCGTAGCGGTCCGGGGCTGCGGCATAGCCGCGCAGCGCAAGCAGTGCCCCCTGCTCGTCGCCGAAGAGGACTTCCGTCTTGGCCAGCCCAGCCAGCCCCTCTGGCGGCACCTGCCAGGCCGAGAAAAACGCTGGGGGCAGCTCGCGAGCAGCGGCCCCGCGCTGCAACAACAAATAGCCATCCTCGGCCGCAGCAACCCCAAAATCGCCCGCCAACAGCTCCTCGACCGTCCGACGCAGGTCGCTGGGATGCTGCGGCCAGGCCGAGGCAGTTGCATCGAGCAACACATAGTCGGCGTCCTCGACGCGCGGGAAAAGATAGAGCGTGCGTCGCCCACTGACATGGGGGTTGAGACGATCCTGGGCAGACACAGCGGCTTCCGGCGGGATCTGCGCCAGCACAGACTGTGCCTTGCGGTGGTGTTCCGTCACCTCCAACGCCAGGAAGTTGCCCCCGCCTGGCAGCCACCCCCAGAGCCGCTGGCCGATCAGGGCACCGACCAGCACCGCCAGCGGTGCTGCCCAGCGCACAAAACGCGGGCCGCGGCGGGAAGCCTGCTGGAGACGCGCCACCCCCATGACGGTGGCCAGCAGCACAAATGGCAGCACAGGGGCTGCATAGATCAAGGTCGTCACCTGATGCATCGGCGCAAAATCAGCCAGCAAGTTGATCGCCAAGGAGGGCAACGCCAACAAGAGCAGCTCAGGAGCCAACAGCGCCACAAAGCCCACGGGCAGCAGCAGCTCAACGCCGTAGCGCAGCGGATCCGCCCGCTCCAACTGGGCCCAGACCAGGTCGGGCCGAGTCACCAGGCTGACCACCTTCTCGACAGTGCTCTCACCAAGATAGGCATAGCGGCTCCAGTGAATGTTGCCGCCAGCCACAGTGGCCTGAATGCCCAGCACCGCCAGCAAAGACCAGCCCCCCGCCAGCAGCGCTGTCACCAGCCCCAGCCGTGGCCGGCGCAACACCCAGAGGGCATAGACCCCCTGCATGGCCACCAGCAGCCCGATCTCTTCCTTGCAGGCCGCGGCCAGCAGCGCAAACCCCACAAACCAGCCGGTCCGCCCGGCCACCAGAAAGTAAAAGGCGGCCATTAAAAAGGTCGGCACCAACGTGACCGGATGAAATTCCAGCCAGTTGGCCGCCTGAAGGGTGGGGTTGAGCAAGTACGCCACCGCAAAGAGCAGCCCCAGCCACTCCCCCAGCCCGCGCTGGCGTGCCAGCGCAAACAGGGGCAGCGCCCCCAACGCCACCACCGTCGCCTGCAGCACCAACAGCAGCTCCGGTGTTGGAGAGAGCCGGTAGATCAGCGCGATCGGCAGCAGAATCGGCTCGACATGGTAGCCAAGTCGGTTGGTGAGCCCACTCTCCTGATTGGTGATCCGGAACCAGTCGCCATGTGCCGTGTTCCAGATCGTCTGATGCAGGTTGCCCATGTCCAAGGCACGCGCCTCAAAAGCATGCAGGCGGGTCACCGTCAGAACGCTGAAGGTCCAGGCATAGGCTACCACCGCCGCCAGCAACAAGAGCAGCGGCAACGTGGGCCACCGCTGCCCTGCACGCGGCAGCGCCGCAGAAAAAAACTTCCGAGCTGCCAAGGAGAATTCGGCGGAGCCGCTCAGAGACTCTTTGCGGCGTCCGCACGGCCGACGGCTGCACGGCCGCGCGGGATCGCACCGAGCACCGGCAACCCCAGCGAGCGTTCCACCGCAGCGGGCGTGCGCAGCAGATCCGCCTCCATCCAGGTCAGCAACAACACCAGCCCGATCCCCAGCAACAGCCCCAGCACAGCCCCTGCCACTGCGTTGAGCAACGGCTTGGGCTGGATCTGGCTGTAGCCGATGTCACGGCTGCGAATTTTGACCTCGATGCGGTCGCTCTTGTCGAGCTGGGCGTAATAGGCAGTCCGCTCTTCGAGAAACTCGTCGGCAAAGCCCAAGGCGGCTTGCTTGGCCACCTCCCCATCGGCGTTGCGCACCTGCACTTTGATCGTAAAGGTGCTGGAATCCGGTTCGATCTGGGTATCGGCCAACAGATCGTAGGGGTTCATGTCGAGCTGCTGACGGGCAATCACGCGCGCAGCGATCTCTGGTGTCTTCAGATTGGCCGTGAAATTGCGCATCAGATCCTTGGCCGTATTGCCCAACCCCCAGTCCGGCCGAGCAGGCACCGTGCTGACTTCCACCACAGCCTGGTACAGTTCCTTCTGTACAGCGCTGATGCCAAAAGCAGCCGCCGCCCCCAACAGCAGACCCAGCACAACCAGCCAGCCCCACCTGCGGAGAATCCGCCCATATTCCTGTAACGTCACGCCCCACCTCTCTTGCCCCCAAACCATGCAGGTGTCCCTGCCGACAGCCTATACCGGCGCCGAGGGATACTCCCCAGCACCGGAATTCCAAGTGCTTCCAGCTCCTCTTCCAGGCGAATCGACCCATCCAGGTAGTGCAACCAAAAAATCAGCCCCACCCCAGCCAGAAAAGCCAGCAGCAGACGCAGCGGAAACTCGACCTGTTCCCGCACACTGCGACCGACCACCCCCACCGTCGGCCCGTCCAAAAGCGTCACCCCCGCACGATCGGTGCCCAGCTGCTGAAAATAAAAGCCCGTATTTTGAGTCAGCTCGTCGGCCGCCGCTCGCGCAACCGCCTCGATCTGTGTGGCGTCCCCCCACGTAAAATTGAGCGTGATGATCCGGTGCAGTTTGCCGGTCGCAGCGCTGCTTTGGATCACACCCGGTGGGAGCGAAATACCCTGCAGCCGCTGGCTGACCCGTTCGGCAAAGAGCTGGCTGCGCACCACCTCGGTGAAATCGTCGACCAGATACTCGCTGGTCAACCAGGCATAATAGCGTGGGTCGTAGGCGGCAACATCCTGTTCGGCAGCGGGCAACACGCCAACCAGCATGCGCAAAGAGGCCGTATAGAGCGGCGGGGCAGGCTGCCACGGGCGCAGCTGAATCAGGCTCAGCAGCCCCACCAACAGCACCAGCCCCACAAGCAGCCAACCGCGCCGTTTGAAAATGATACCGTACGCTTTCAATTCCATGCCGCGTGCCCTGTTTCCCCTTCAACCCTTGGTTCGATGCGCATGGGCTCTCCCTTGCTGCAGACTCCCTGCTGGGTGCGGGGTCCGTACGACCATTATACATCAGAGCGAGCCAACAGAGCATCCAGGTACGCCAGCAGCTTGTGCCGGAACGTCGCCGTGCTGAAGCGCTCGGCCTGCGCCCGGCACGCCTCCGGCGTGTACGCCTGCCAGTCAAACCGCCGCAGCGCCTCCTGCAGGCTCTCTGCACTCTGCTCAGGGAAGAGCTCGCCTGTCTGCCCAGGGAGGATGGTGTCGAGCGCTCCCCCCCCGGCAAAAGCAATCACCGGCCGCCCGGCGCTCAACGCCTCGACCGGCGCAATGCCAAAATCTTCCAGCCCAGGAAACAGAAAGCCACGACAGCGCTGCAGCAGGTCTCGCACCCGCTCGCGCGGCTGCCAGCCCAAAAAGGTGACGTTGGGGGTCGCTCGCGCCGCCAGCTCGGCCCGGTCGCGACCGTCGCCGACAACGACCAGCTTTTCGCCAGGCAGCCCGGCAAAGGCCCGCACCGCCAGGTCGATCCGTTTGTAGGGGATCAGCCGGCTGACAATCAAATAGTAGTCGCCAGCCACCAGACGCTGCACCGGCTGGAAGTAGTCGGTGTCCACCGGCGGGTGGATGACAACGCTCTCTCGCCCGTAGACCGTTCGGATCCGTCGCTGAATTTCGCTGCTGATCGCAATGAAATGGTCGACGCGCTGGGCCGCCGCATAGTCCCAGCGGCGCAACCCCGCCAGCAACGGCTGCAGCCCAGCAGCCAGAAGCGGGTGAATCTGCTCACGCAGACGATAGTGGTCAAAAAGCCAGAGAAAACGGGTCGGCGTCAGACAGTAACAGACGTGCAAGGCACGGCGCTGCGCACGGGCCGTCTGCACACCGTGGCAGAAGCCACTCTTGTTGCTGAGCACCAGATCGTATTCGCTGAGGTCGGTGCGAGAAAAGGCAACCGGGTAGAGCGGCAGATAGCGCTGGTGGTGGTGCAGAACCCCTGGCAGTCGCTGCATAAAGGTGGTGTGGATCTCCCACTGCTCGTAGGCAGAAGGCAGGGCCTGACGGTCGTACATGCTCGTATAGACCGGCGCCCCGGGAAAAAGCCCGACCAGCACTTCGAGCACCTTCTCCGCACCGCCCATCTGGTTGAGCCAGTCATGCACCAGCGCCATCCGAAAAGGGCTTTGCAGCGGCGCACCAGAGAGATTCATGGCGCGCAAGGCACAGGGCGCGCTTCCACTGGGACAAAATCGACGTCGTAGCCAAAATAGCGCGGGCCTACCACTGCCAGCCCGGCTGGCGTGCGCCAGTGCGGGTGGCTGGGCATCCCAATCACGTTGACCCGGAAACCGTAGCGCAACCCTTCGGTGGTGATGGGCTCGCCTGTCTCCTCCTCCACCATCGTGATCAGATCGGGCACGCTGACTTTGACCTTGCCGTTGCGGCGGGCGATCAGATTTTCATTCTGAAAATCAATGCTCATCTGGCTGCCCACATCCGCACCGATGCCCTCCAAAATTGCTTCTCCGCGCGCAAAGCCAGCCACGGTCCGCCGCTGGACATCGACAACCTTGCCCTGAAAAATCACCTGCCCTTGCGTCACAGCACAGAGGCGGGCAATGACATCGACATGGGCGGCCCGGGCCTCGCGAATCGTGCGCCCGATCGTCTCTGCCAGGGTCATCGTGCCGCGCACAGCGGCCTCTTTTTGTTGTCGGCCCGACGCCGCATAGGCGGCAATATGCGCCGTAGCCCCCATGTTGACGGCAATGCTGCGCGCAAAGGTCTCCATCCAGCGGTTGTCCACTGTGGAGAGCACGGCGCTGTTGCCCTTCTCGTCCGCCATGGTAAAGGGGGTCGCCGTGATCCCAAACAGGGTATGGGTGACCATCTGGATCTCTGGGAAGGCCCGCCCCATGCCATCCAGGTCGATCAGAGGCATGCGCAGCTGGGCCGCCAGCGCGATCGGGATCGTCGAGTTGATGCCCCCGGCCTCGATCGAGTAAAGATAGCGGATCGGGCGGCCCAGAAAGCTTTCGATCGAGCGAAAGGCATGCTCTGCCTCCTTGCCCCCTGGGATTTTTTCGACCATCACCGTCGGTGCCCCCATCATGGCGATCGCAACCGACCAGTCGTCGTCGTCGACCTCGTCCACGGAGACCAGTTCGACCGGCCCAAAGTCTTCGATGGCCTGCACAGCCATCAGCCGACCGATGTAGGGATCGCCCCCCCCGCCAGTCCCCAGCACGGCCGCCCCCAACGCAATGTCTTCGATCTCTCGAACGCCAATCGTACGACGCATGGTTGTTCTCTCCTTGTTTATTCGATGCCGACCCCAGCCACCTTGGGCATCGGCACAAAGTGGACTTCCGGGTAGCCAAATGCCGCAGGCCCGACGACCGCCAATGCAGCGGGGGTGCGCAGTTTGTCCGAGCAGGGGATGCCCAGCACCGTCACCCGCAGCCCATAGCGCAGCTGTTCGGTGGTGATCGGCTCGCCTGTTTCGCTTTCGACGATACAGATCAGGTCAGGCACCGAGCAGACAACGCGCCCACGCTGCTCGCGATCGTCCCCTGCCCACGCCACCAGGTTTTCGTTCTGAAAGGCTACCTGCAGCCACTGCCGGCGGTACTGCCCCAGCCCCTCCACCACCAGCTCTCCGCGCGCAAAGCCAGCGACGGTGCGTCGCTGCACATCCACCAGCTTGCCGGCGAAGAGTTCGCTCCCACCGGTCACCGCCAACACGGCGTCGGCCATCGGCTCTTTGGCGGCCCGCGCCGCCCGCACCCCCTCCCCCAGTCGTCTGGCCAAAGAGAGGGTGTGGCGCACCGCCGACCGCTTGACCTGCGCCCCCGTCATCACCCCCATGGCCAGCTCGGCGGTGCAGCCCATCAACACACACAGGTCACGGGCATACCGCTCCAACGTCGACGGGTCGGTGATGGCGCTGAAGAGCACCCGGTTGTTTTTTTCATCGACCAATACAGCAGGGGTCGGCGACACCCCCGCGATACAGTGCGTGCTCATCTGCAACTCTGGAAACGCACGCCCCATCGAATCGCCGTCCAGCACCGGTTTTCCGGTCAATGCGCCGGCGACCAGCGGCTGAATCGAATTGGAGCCCCCGATCTCGGCGCAGAGAATCGCATCCAGAGGCCGCCCCATGTACCCTTCCAACGCCTCCACCGCCCAGCGCGGCTCCGCCCCATGGGGCAGCTTTTCAATGCCAACTGTCGGCGCCCCCATCGTTCCAACTTCGGTCACCAGCGCGTCGTCGGCAAGGGTGTCCAGATCGATGACTTCTACCTGATATCCCTGTTCGAGCAGGCTCAGCAGGGTCAGCTTGCCCAGATAGGGGTTGCCCCCTCCTCCTGTGCCCAGGATCCCCGCACCGATCGCTATCGACTCCAGATCCTCTCGCATGATCTGCCACATAGACTACTCCAGGGCCAACGCCCCGACTGCCTTGACCCGGATGCGCACAGCATTGCCAGGCAGATAGGCCAGTGGGATCTCTTCCACCTCGACGATCTCCACCGATTCGGGCAGCGCGCCCTCGCGCAGCACACGCTGTGCCGCCTCTTCTTTGGCCTGGGCCAGCGCCTGTGCGCGCGGGGTTGCGTCCAGGCTGAAAACACGGTCCACCTCTCCGCCGACCTGGGCGATCGCCGCGCCGATGGCGTTGGCGACCGCAGCATGCTCCGGGCGGTACAGCTCGGAGACGCCGTTGAGCCGGTCTCCGACCAGAAGGGTGCCGCCGCCCACCAAAATCACCGGCACGTCGCCGGCCGCACTCTTCATGCGGTCGATGCTGGCTTCGATCATCTCCGCCATGCGCGCCACCGCTGCGGCCACAAACGCCGGATCCAGGTGGGCCACACGGCTGCGGTCGCCGATGTCCGCCAACCCTGCCGCTACCGCCAGATCGGAGGCTGTCAGGTCGTCGCCGCCAAAGACCAATGCCCGCCGGGTGATCTCGTAGCCGACACTGCGCGGTCCTATCTGCAGCGGGTCGCTCTGGACATGGCTTCCCCCCCCCAGCCCAAACGAAAAGACATCCGGCATGCGAAAGTTGGTGCGCACGCCGCCAACCCGCACGGCCACCGAGGCATCGCGCGGGAAGCCATTGACCAACACACCGACATCTGAGGTGGTCCCCCCTATGTCGACCACCACCCCATCTTTGACCCCTGACAGAAAAGCAGCTCCTCGCATGCTGTTGGTCGGCCCCGATGCAAAGGTCAGCACCGGGTATTTTTCGACAAATTCAGCGCTCATCAGCGTGCCGTCGTTCTGGCTGATGAAGAAAGGGGCCGAGATCCCCAGCTCCTGCAACGCCCGCCGAAAGGAGTCGACAATCCGCTCGGCCAGATGCACCAGACAGGCATTCATCGCAGCGGCATTCTCCCGTTCGAGCAGACCGATCCGCCCGATTTCGTGTGAGAGACTGACCCGCACGCCCGGGATTTCAGCGGCCAGAAGCTCCGCCACTTTGATCTCCTGGTCGGTGTTGACCGGCGAGAAGACCGCTGAAACCGCCACACAGTCGATGCCCGCCCCATGGATCTGGCGGGCCACCTCGCGCACCTCTGCCTCGTCCAGCGCAGCGATCGGACGGCCGTCAAATTCATAGCCGCCATGCACCAGATAGCTGACCCCGCCGATGGCCTCCACCAGGTCTTTGGGCCAATCCACAAATGGACGCAGCGCACCGGTTGCCGGCAGGCCCACCCGCACCACAGCCGTGCGGCTCAGCGAACGACGCTCGACCACTGCATTGGTGAAATGGGTCGTCCCCAACATGACCGCCGTGATCGCGCTGGGGGCCACCCCCGTTTCAAACAGCAGCTTGGCAAGCACCCCCGTGATGCCGCTGCTGACATCCAACGTCGTTGGGGATTTGGCCCAACCCACCACGGTGCGCCCCTCCATCAGCACGGCATCCGTGTTGGTGCCGCCGACATCGATCCCGATTCGCATGGGATACACTCTCCTCGTTTTGATCCTCAAAAAGTGTGCAGATCCTCTGCACACATCTGTCAAAATAGCCCTTGAAAAAAATGTTCAGACGCTTTCTCCCGCCAACAGGGGATGGGCCAGATGGCAAGCCACCCGGTGCTCGCTCTCTGCCAGCGCCCCCAGCGGTGGCTCCACAGTCGTACAGGCCGCCACCTGCCGAGCTGGACAGCGGGGGGCAAACCGGCACCCCGTTCCTCCCCAGTGCACGCTGAAGCTGTCCGCCTCCAGGCTGACCCGCTCCAACATCCGTTGATCCGGATCCACCGACGGGACATCGTCGAGCAGCGCCCGTGTGTAGGGGTGGCTCGGTCTCTGAAAAATCCAGTTGATCGGCCCCTGCTCGACGACCGCCCCCAGATAGAGCAGAGCAGCCCGATCGCACAGATAGTGAACCACCCCCAGGTCGTGCGTGATGAGCAGATAGGTCAACCCCAGCCGCTGCTGCAGGTCGAGCAGCAGATTGAGCACCTGTGCCTGCACCGACACATCCAGCGCCGAGGTCGGTTCGTCCAGAATCAACAGCTTCGGATGCAAAATCAGCGCTCGCGCAATCCCAATCCGCTGGCGCTGCCCACCGCTGAATTCGTGCGGGAGCCGGTTGGCCTGTTCAGGCTGGAGCCCCACAGTCTCCAGCATGGAGAGCACCTGACGATCCAGGCTGGCCCCACTCGCCTTGCGGTGAATCTGCAGCGGCTCGCCGACCAGCTGACGCACGGTCATGCGTGGGTTGAGCGACGAGAAGGGATTTTGAAAGACAATCTGGATCTCCTGGCGGACAGCGCGCATCTGTTTTTCGGAAAAGTGGCAGAGGTTCTGCCCCTGGTACACAATTTCACCCGAGGTGGGCTCGATCAGGCGGGGAATCATGCGGGCCAGGGTGCTTTTCCCCGAACCCGATTCGCCGACCAGCCCAAAGGTGGCTCCTTCTGGAATGGCCAGCGACACATCGTCGACAGCGCGCACCTGCCGCCGGCCACGGGCCACAAACACTTTGGTGAGATTGCGCAGTTCGAGCAGCATGGTGGCTATTCCTCGTAGAGCACGCACGCCACCTGGTGGTCGGGTGCACTCTGGCGCAAGCGCGGCAAGGCAGCCGTGCACTGCGGGCGTGCCTCCTGACAGCGGGGGGCAAACCGGCAGCCAGGGGGTGGCTCGTACAGACTGGGGACGCTGCCAGGAACCCCCTGCAGCGTGCCGCGGCCGGTCTTTTCAGTCACGATCGCCTGCAGCAGCCCGCGCGTGTACGGGTGTTGCGGCTCACGCAGAATGCGGCGCACAGGGCCGCTCTCGACCACACTGCCGGCATACATCACCGCAATTCGATTGCAGAGCTGGGCAACCAGCCCCATGTTGTGGGTGATGAGCAGCACCGTCAGGTCGATCTCGCGCACCAGCTCGGCGATCAGCCGCAAAATCTGCGCCTGCACCGACACATCCAGCGCAGTGGTCGGCTCGTCGGCGATCAACAGATCGGGCCGCCCGGCGATCGCCATGGCAATCAGCACACGCTGGCGCATGCCGCCGCTGAATTCGTGCGGATAGGCGTGGATCCGCTTTTCAGCCTCGGGAATTCCCACCCTGCGCAGCAGAGCGATTGCCCGTTCCTGGGCGTGGCGCCGCTGCATCCGGCTGGAAGGCAGCCAGCGACGGCCCAACGTCGTGGCAGCCAGCAGATCCTGCTTGCTCAAAAGCGCATCCACCATCTGCTGCTCGACCGAAAAAACCGGGTTGAGGCCGGTCATGGGGTCCTGAAAGACAACCCCAATGTGGCGAGAACGCAGCCGGCGCAGCTCCTCCGCCGACTTTTCCAGCACATTCTCCCCCAGAAAACGAACTTCGCCGCCGCTGTAGCGGGCTGGCGGCTGCGGCACCAACTGCGGAATCGACATCGCCGTCACTGACTTGCCACAGCCGGTCTCGCCGACCAGCCCCACCAAATCCCCGCGGTGGATCGTCAGGTTGACCCCGTTGAGCACACGAGCGACACCGTCCAGCGTGACCATCTCCAAAGAGAGCGCTTTGATATCGACCAGAAGCTCCCGCATTTATTTCACCGTCGCATTCGGGTCGAGCAGGTCGCGCAGACCGTCCCCCAACAAGTTGAAGCCCAAAACCATGACAAACATAAACAGACCCGGGAAGGTCGAGATCCACCAGGCCCCCGGCATAAAACGGCGCCCCAGCGCGATCATGGAACCCCAATCTGGTTCCGGGGGCTGGATCCCAATGCCGATAAAGCCGAGCGAGGCCAACGCCAGCACCGCAAAACCAAAATCCATCGACGCCTTGACCACAATCGCGGTCAAGGTGTTGGGCAGAATGTGCCGAAAGATCACCCGCCTCTGCGAGGCACCGATCGCCCGGGCTCCGGCCACAAAGTCCTCCTCGCGCACTTTGAGCATCTGGGCTTCCACCAGCCGACAGTAGCCGGGCCACCAGGTCACCGACAACGCCAGCATGGCCGGCACCATCCCCCGCCCCAACGCCGCAGCCAGCGCCATCGGCAGAAAAATCCCCGGAAAGGTGAGCATGACATCGGTCAGACGCATGATGATCTGGTTGGGCGTGCCGCCGACATACCCCGCCACCGCCCCCAACGTCACCCCAATGCTGATGGCCACCCCCAGGATGATGAGCCCCACTTGAAACGATGTGCGGGTCGCAACGATCACACGCGTGAAGACGTCCCGGCCCGCATCGTCGGTGCCAAACCAGTGGGTGGCGTTGGGCGGCTGCAGCCGGTTGTCCATATGAACGTCGCCGAGCGTGTCGCCCGGAAAGGGCACCCAGGTCGAACCGGTCACCGCCACCCCCAGCATGACGACCACGATCCAAAGACCCAGGAGAGACAGCCGGTTGCGCGCAAAACGAAAAAGCCCCCGACGCAGGTCGCTGAGCTGCGACGCATGGTCCTCGCGCCAGCGCGCCAGCCTGGAAGAGGGGGGTGAGACAGATGAAGCCATGGCATCCCTACGAAAAACGGATACGCGGGTCCACCAGCCGGTAGGCAAGGTCGGTGAACAGATTCACCACCACGACCACCACACCAATAAACAGGGTGGATCCCATGATCACTTGAAAATCGAGCAGCAACGCTGCCTTGGTCGCATACTGGCCGATCCCCGGCCAGTCAAAGACAAACTCGATCAGCACGCTCCCCCCCAGCGCAAAGCCGATCAAAAAGCCAAGCATCGAGACCGTGGCAATCATCGCATTTTTCATCAGATAGCGGCTCCAAAGGATGCGCTCCTGAATGCCGTTGGCCCGTGCAACCATGACAAAATCCTTGCGCAACATCTCCAACAAATCGCCGCGCAGCTGCCGGGTAATCAAGGCGACCACCAGCAGCGACTGGCAGAGCGCCGGCAACAGAAGATACCGGCTCGCCGTCCAGAAGCCAGGCAGATTGCCCGCCAACAGCGTGTCGAGCAACAAAATCCCGGTGATGCTCTGCGGGTAGCTCTGGCGCGGGTCGAAGCGGCCGCTGACCGGCAGCCACTGCAGCAGTTGGCCGAAGACCAGCTGCAACACAATCGCTATCCAAAAGACAGGCACGCTGACTGCACCGATCGAGACAAAACGAGAGAGGTGGTCGGGCCAGCGGTCGCGCCAGCGGGCCGCCACCACCGCCAACGGAATTCCGACCAGAAGCCCCAACAGGGTCGCCACGACCGTCAACTCCAACGTCGCTGCAAAGTAGGTGAGCAGATCCGGCAGCACCGCACGGCGGTTGCCGATCGAATAGCCCCAATCTCCCTGAAGCAGCCCCCCCATATAACGCAGATACTGCTCGTGAAGGGGGCGGTCCAACCCAAACTCCTCGATCATCTTTTCGATCTGTTCAGGCCGAGCCTGCGGACCGGCTGCCAGTTTGACCGGGTCGCCGGGCACCAGCCGCGAGATCACAAAGGTGACCAGCGACAACAAAATCAAAACAACCGGAATCCAGAGCAGACGATTCAACAGATAACGCAACATAGACGGAATTCAACTGTCTGTAGAGCGCGCCCACAAGCTGCCCAAAACATGGTGGGGGGCGCATGCGCCCCCCACCACCCTTACCCCTCCATCCACAGACGCCAGAAGTCGACGCTGATGTCCCCAAAATAGCTGTAGCCCTTCACCCGCTTGTTGTAGCCGACCACGTTGGGAGAGACATAGATCGGCACGTCGGGTGCTTCGCCGGCAATCGCAGCCTGCAAGGTCGCCACCAGCTCCGCAGTGCGGGCTGCGTCGGTCGTGACCCGCAGTTCGTCGAGCAGCAGATCCACATCGGCGTTGCGGTAGAACGAACAGGCCTGAAAACTGCCGCCGGTCGGCCGGTCCCAGCTGCCACTCCAGTACTTTTCGACCAGCCAGGTGTCCGCCAAAGGGGGGAACTGGTCAAAAATGAACCCGATGTGGGGGCCGGTCGCCGGCGCCGAACAGGCCCCCACGATGTCCGGCCAGTTTTTGGGGACCAGGTTGAGCGCAATGTTGTATTTCTTGAGCTCGTCGAGCAGAATCAGCCCGGCCGCTTCTTCGAAATCCAACCCGCTCACATAGACAAAGTCGATGTCGATGCCCCCCTCTTTGTACGCGCTCTGGTCGAGAAAGGCCTTGGCCAGCTCCGGGTCGTACGGGTACTGCGGCTCCAGGTTGGGGTCATAGCCCGGCACCCCCTCGGGCAACGGGCCGGTCATCAACTTGACATAGCCCATCTGCGAGTCGGAGAAGGCCTGGCGGTTGAAGCTGTGCGCCAAAAACTTGCGGAAGTTGGGGTCGGCCGTCGGCCCTTCCTGGGTATTCATCTTGAGATAGCCGGCGAGCAGGCCGAAGTTGACCTCGGCGGTATGGCTGCCGGTGCCGTTGATCTCTTCGATGTCGTTGACCGAGATCGTGTCGGCCATGTCAAAGTCGCCGGAGAGCAGACCAGTTTTGCGGGTC
>CAIOHJ010000250.1 GCA_903858085.1 uncultured Chloroflexota bacterium | reverse complement strand
TTGTCCAGATCGGTGCCGTAGCGGTTGTTCCAGTCTACCAGGGCGTTGGCTGCCAGCGTGTAGCTCAAGATGACGTCGCTGATGCCCATTCTGCTGGTGACGGATCTAGTGACAGCGCGGCGGCTGATTGAAGAGGGGTAGAGGGCTTGATAGCTCCCGCCGATCTGGGCTATACTTGGCAGGGTGATACCTGGACGGGTTCAGCTTGGGGCAAGCAGGCAGGCCCGGTTCAAGCGCCATGCGGAGAGTGCCACTGTCACGAACAGCAGTGTAGAGCAGGGGGTGCCCCCAAGGAGGTTGGATGTCCTTCAAAGAGATTCGGGTCTGTCTGGATCGTCGTGTCCAAGGTGCCCGGCGCGCGCGTGCCGAGCAGCGGGCGGCGGCTGTCAACCCGGCCAATGCGATGAGGTGGAGCGTGCCGGCTGGGGTCGACCTGCCGATGAGCCTTGCGTTGGTGACGCGCAAGCTTTGGAAGCCGGGCATGGTGCTGCGGGTTCGCTTTTTGGACGGCGACCCGGTGGTGCAGCAGCGGCTTCAGCCCTTTGCCCATCTCTGGAGCCAGTCTGCCAACATCCGGTTTGTCTTTGGCGACGACCCGGACGCTGAATTGCGGATCTCGTTCAAGCAGCGTGGTTCCTGGTCGTATGTTGGGACCGATGCGCTGGGGGTTCCCAAAAATCAGGCGACGATCAACTTTGGCTGGCTGACGCGCGACCTGGACAATCTGGAGTATTCGCGTGTTGTCACGCACGAATTTGGCCATGCATTGGGTTGCATCCACGAGCATCAGAATCCTGCTGGTTCGATCCCCTGGGACAGACCGGCTGTTTACCGCTACTATGCGGGCCCGCCCAACAACTGGTCGAAGGAGGAGACGGACATCAATCTTTTTGAGACCTACGACCGTACCCAGACCCAGTTTTCTGCGTTTGACCCGGCGTCGATCATGCTCTATCCGATCCCGAACGATTTCACGGTCGGCGATTTTGAAGTTGGCTGGAACAATCTGCTTTCGGCGACAGACAAAGAGTTTATCGCTGCGCTCTATCCGCTGGCAGAAAAGCAGCAGAGTCTGTTGACGGTCGATGGGGGGGCACTCAGCGCCTCGATTGGGGTGCCGGGGGAATTGGACCGCTTTCTTTTTACAGTTGTCCGGCGTGGGCGTTATCGGGTGGAAACCAGTGGGCGACAGGATCTGGTGATGGGGGTCTATGGGCCCGACGACGAAACGAAGCTGGTGCGCAGCGACGACGACCGCGGTGCTGGGTTCAACCCGAGGGTGGTCAGCGTACTCGACGCCGGGGTTTATACGGTTTTGGTGCGCCATTGCAGCGCACAAAAGACCGGCGAGTATACCATTCAGGTCACAACCGAGAGACCCTAGAAGGCAGCCATGTCACCGAAAACGTTGGAGAAGATTCGCAGTGGGCTGCGGCACGCAGCCCCAGTGGGGCGCACGCTGGTCGACGAAGCGTTGCATCGCCTGCAGTGGAACGAAAGCCCGCAGGATTTTCCTGCTGATCTCAAGGAGGAGGTGTTGCAGCGGCTGGCCAGGGTAGCGTGGTCTCGCTACCCACTGGGAGGGCGTCCCTGGCTTCTGATCGATGCGCTGGCTGCCCGGGTGGGGGTTCGCCCCGAGCAGGTGGTGGTCAGCGAGGGCTCGTCTGACCTGATTCGGGCGGTGATGGCGGCTGTTGTGCGGCCGGGCGACAGGGTGGTGATGCCGTCGCCGACCTTTCTGCTTTATCGGCAGAGTGTGCCGTTGTATGAGGCCCAGGTAGTGGAGGTGCCCTTGGACCCGGCGGCGGGGTTTGCTTTGCCGGTAGAGAAGCTGCTGGAGGTGGCCTGCAGCCAGCAGGCCCGTCTGGTCACGGTGTGTGCGCCCAACAACCCGACCGGTACGCTCTATTCGCCGGCGGATCTGCGTCGGCTGGCGGAGGGGGTGCCGGGGGTGCTGGTGATCGACGAAGCCTACGCAGAATTTTGCGAACAAGATCTGACAGCGCTGGTCGAGCTGGGCAATGTGATTTTGGTGCGCACCTTCAGCAAATTTTATGCGTTGGCAGGTGTGCGGGTCGGGTATGTGGTCACGGCGGCAGCGCTGGCAGCGGAGCTGCAGAAGATGATCCCCATCTTTCCGCTCAGTGTGTTCAGCGAAATTGCTGCGCAGGTTGCATTGGAAGCGCGTGAACGATTTCTGCCGCTGCGCGACCAGCTGGTGGCCGAGCGCGAACGGCTGGCGGCGCGGCTGGCGGCGCTGCCGGGCGTGGTGGTCTACCCCAGTGCTGCCAATTTTTTGTTGGTCGAGAGTGCATTCCCCAAAGAGCAGCTGTTGGCCCATCTGCAGGGCCAGCATCGTCTGCTGATTGCGGATCTGGCGGCCTATCCTGAGTTGGCTGCCTGTGTGCGTCTTTCGGTGGGAACGCCGGATCAGAACGACCTATTGGTGCGCGGGTTTGCCGAACTGGCTGGCAGCGAAGGGGGGAAGGGCTCAGCAGCCGCTGTTCACGGTCGGGGTGAGCCGAGAGCGTGAGGGAGGCTGCCCTGGCTGTGCACCCTTCCCGCACGGTCGGAGTTTGGAAGGAGCTCCCCGCCCGCCCCAGCCCGCCATCAGGGGGCTGGGGGGGCGGGGGGTCGCTCATTCGGGATAAAGGGCGCGCAGCTCGTCGAGATAGAGGGTGCCGGATGCCGCTGTGGCTGTCGGGCAGTCCAGCACCAGCGCATAGAATGAAATTGGAAACTGGAGGGTGGTGGCATTGCCGCCGACCGGCTGCACAGGCCACTCCAGGCTGGGGTCGAGGGGGGCTACCATCCGTTTCCAACCCAGATGGCTGATCTGGCCGAACGAGAACTGCCAGATCTGGCCGCTGGCATCTTGGACCCACACGTTGAGAAAATTCTCAGAGCCATCGCCGAACACGGCGATCTCCAGCTCGGTTGGCTGGCCTGCGATCGGGAGCGCGCGTCGAAAGACAACATAGTTGCGGTCGCCGGGCACGTTGGCTGGAAAGTCATAGGTCAGGGCACCGGCGTAGCTGCCGGCATAGACCTCCTGGCTGCTCTGGCGGAATTCCCCCCAGGTTTCGTCGCCGCGACGCCAGGTGCCGAAGGTTTCGAAGTCGGCGATCAGGGGGGTCACAGCCGGGGTCACAGCCGGGGTCACAGCCGGGGTCACAGCCGGGGCTGGGCTGGACTGTACGGTGCTGGACTGTACGGTGCTGGACTGTACGGTGCTGCAGGGGCCGGTGAGGGTGACGTAGCGGGTGCTGACCCAGCCCAGTGTGGTGGAGGTCACCACGCGTATCCAGGAGCAGGCTGTGTCGGCGTCGACGACGACCAGCCGGTCTCCGGCGCTGGCGACTCCTACGCTCGGGTAGCTGGAGCCGGGGCCGGCCCGCACATGGAGGGACGGGGCGACGACGACTGCTTCGAGCAGCTGCGAGCCGCCTGTCGGCTGTGCTGCTCCCAGGGTGACGGCGATATTGGCGAAGGCAAGCTCGGTGTACTCGCCGTCGAGGGCGGCGGCGGCGAATCCGAAGGTTCCGGCAGGGAGGGTGCTCTCCTCCCAGTCGATCAGAAGGACCTCATTGACCCAGAACTGCAGCTGGTTGCCGACACAGACGAGCCGTGCGCGGTTGTGTTCCCCTTGACGAACGGTGTCGGAGCGGGTCGGCGGCTGTTCCCGTTGGCTCTCGCCGCCGACGCTCAGCCAGGCGCCGTAGTAGCCGTCTGTGCTCAGGCTGGCGGAGAAGAATGTCCCGGCGCCGTCGTTGCGGCAGAAGAAGGAGTGCCAGTTGTCGTCGGTGCCGCTGTTGAGCCAGGTCTCCGCCTCGACAACGACGTCGCTGGCTGTGGTGGCTGCATTGGTTTCGGTGCGGTAGGGGGCTGCGGTCAAGTTGCGCACCAGCAGCAGGCCATTTTCCACGCGCACCTCGCCGTTGTCGTCGCTGCCGGTCTGCCAGCGCCCGCTGGCGACGCTGAACTCTTCCTCCGGCAAAGGCTCTCCTCCTGCGCGCCCCGGTTCGGGGGAGGTGGTGGCTGGAGAATAGAGCCGCAGGTCAGCAAATTCGGCGACAGCCTGCTCTTTGGAGGAGAGATCGGCGGCGACCCCGAGGACGACGCCGACCTGGCCAGGGTCGGCCAGCGTGTTGTCGGTCCATTCGCAGACATACCGGGCGTCGACGAAGATGCGGAAGTGGGGGCCGAGGGCTTCGACGCGCAGGCGGCGAAAGTGTGTGAAATCGCTCAAACTGGGGGGCAGCCGACAGCTCTCCAACGTCTCCAGATCCTGGCTGCCTTCGATCAACAGCCCGAGCTGGACCTCGCGGCTCTCTGGCTGGATGCGGACATGGTAGTAGTGCCATTCCTGGCCGTTTGGGGTGCGCAGGTCGCTGCCACGCAGCAGCAGCCCGGCTCCTTCGGCCCCGTGCGCAGGAATGCGCAGATCGACTTCGAGATAGAGATCGGCAGCACGCACGGCGCTGTATTCGGCCGCAACCTCTTTGTCGGCTGCGTTTGAGCTCAGGCGTCCGATGCCGTCGGAGACGCTCCAGCTCATCCAGTCGGTGTCGTAGGCGGCTTGGGCACTTTGCGTGGGGTCCGTAAAATCGTCGAGCAGCAGAATCTCCCCGTTCGGCTGTGGCTCCAGATCCTTTTGTGGGATCCAGGCAGCGTGGGCCGGCAGAATTGTGCTGACAAGCAGGAGCATACACAGACAGCCGGCGACAAGACGGTTGCGCATAACAACCTCACTTTCTCCAGGCGCTTCCGCTGGACTTGCATCCTCTTTCTTTGATCCTATACCGCGAGGGGGGCGGCTGTCCCTGGTCATCTGGCCAGGAGAGGGGAGCCTGCGTCCAGAAAAGCTCCACGGTCAGGGTGTGGAGCAAGGGGCTCGACGGCGATTTGCTTCTTTGGCCTGTCCGGTCTACGATCCACACAAAGTAGAGTAAAAAACGGTTGACGAGCACGCTCTGTGTTGTGAGAATGAGATGTCCAAAAAAATTCAGATTGTCGGATTGGGGCCGGGTGAGCTCGACCAGATGACGTTGGCCGCCTGGCGGGCGGTGACCGAGGCTGCCGTGTTGGTGTTTCGCACGGAGCGCCACCCTTGTGTGGCGGAGATAGTGGCGCAGCTGCAGCCGGGGACCCTTGTTCAGAGCTGCGACGATCTCTACGAGGCGCACGCCGAGTTTGCACAGGTCTACCAGGCGATCGTGCGCCGGGTGGTGGCGTTGGCAGAGGAGCACGGCACGGTTGTCTATGCGGTGCCCGGCCATCCGGCGGTCGGCGAGCTGACGACCTCCTGGCTGCAGGCTGCGGGGATCGACCTCTCTGTGGTGGCGGGGCTGAGCTTTATCGAGCCCAGCTTTGCGGCGGTCGGGGTCGACCCGATGGAGGGGGCGCAGATCGTCGACGCCATGGGGGTTGCGCGCACCTACCTGCCGCGGGTCGATGTGAACCTGCCTTTGCTGCTGGCTCAGGTATATGCGCGGTGGCTGGCCTCCGATCTCAAGCTGACTTTGTTGGCGGTCTATCCTGAGCAGCATCCGGTGACGGTTGTGCGCATGGCGGGTACGGCACAGCAGCGGCTGACGACGGTGCCATTGGCTGAGCTGGACCACGGCGATTTCTTCGACCATTTGACCAGCGTCTATGTGCCGCCGCTGCCTCCTGCTTCGAGCTTTGTGGCGTTGCAGGAAGTGGTTGCCCATCTGCGTGCGCCGGAGGGGTGTCCTTGGGATCGGGAGCAGACGTTGGCTTCGCTCTGTTCCGACCTGCTTGACGAGTCTGCCGAGCTTGTGGAAGCCATCGAGGGGGAGGTGGATGGGAGCGACTGCAGTGCGGCGATCTGCGAAGAGTTGGGGGATGTATTGCTTTCGGCGACGATGCTGGCTCAGATTGCCAGCGAAGAGGGGCGTTTTCGGATGGGGGAGGTCGTGCGTGGGGTGGTGAACAAGCTGATCCGCCGCCATCCGCATGTCTTTGGCGAGATCAAGGTTCAGGGGGTCGCGCAGGTGTTGGCCAACTGGGAGGCGATCAAGGCAGCAGAGAGGGCTGAAAAGGGCCATGTGGCGGCTCCTTTAGACGGAGTGCCGCCTGCGTTGCCTGCGCTGCGGAAGGCGCGCAAGCTGCAGGCCAAGGCGGCCAAGGCGGGGCTGCTGGACCGAGAGGCGTTGGCTGCCGAGAACCTGGCTTTGGCGGCGTTGTTGGGGGCTGCCCCGCAGGAGCAGCAGGTGGGGGAGCTGTTGTGGCAGCTGGTCGCCCTGTGTCACCGCCACCAGATCGATGCAGAGGAGGCGCTGCGCGCGCAGCTGGTCCGTTTTCGGGCAGGTGTGGCGAGGGCAGCGGAGTGAAACGCAGGAGTGGATCCTCTTTGACCCGTATCCTTGACAGCAAGCCTGCTTTCCCGTATGCTGTAGGGAGTACAGGCGCCTGTAGCTCAGCGGACAAGAGCATCGGTCTTCGGAACCGAGTGTCGGGGGTTCGAATCCCTCCAGGCGTACCAATTTTTGGAATCCCTCTTGTTTATCTTTTTTCGGGGGTGGGCGGAGCCCAGATCCTGCCCACCCCCGCTTCAGGTCACGGCTTCTCCACCATCGGCAGGTAGCAAGCGGTTCTGTCGGCCAAGGGGTGCCAGAAGCCGCTGTGGAGCTGAAAGCTGTCGTCGGCCAGGAGGCCGGCGGCGGGCTGTCCGGCGGCACCGGCGAGCGAAAAGGCGCCTGCCCTTGCTTCTCCTCCCGGGGCTGAGCTCCACCGGGTCAGCGTATAGCCTGGGGCGGTGCTGGCTGCACTGGCTGCCACTGTGAGGGTGAAAGTCAAAAACAGAGCGCACACGGCCCACCTCAGCCAGGTATGAGATCGCGTTTGCATCGATTCCCTCCTAATGTTTGCTGACTGCGTTGCTGTAGGAGTCTGCGGTCCAGACATTGGCGCCGTCGAAGGCCACCCCGAAGGGATAGCGACCTGTCGGCAGGGTGCTTTGCAGGCCACAGTTGCTGGCTTGCAGACGGGTCACGGTGCCTGGGTCGGTGTAATTGGTCACCCAGATCTGGAAACCATCGAAGGCGACAAAGAACGGGCTGGCGCCTGCGCTGCAGGTGGCCAGCAGCTGGCCGTCGTAGGCGCGCAGTTTGGAGAGTGTGCCGCTGCCGCTGTTGGTTACCCAGAGATTGGCGCCGTCGAAGGCCACCCCGATGGGTCCTGTTCCGACGGTGTAGCTGCCGATCAAGGCGCCTGTGCTGCTGTTGAATTTGGCCACGCTGTTGTCGCCGTTGTTGACGACCCAGAGTGCATTGCCGTCGAAGGCCATCCCATGGGGCTGGTTGCCGGCGGGGTAGGTGCCGACGATCTGGGCATCGCTGGCCCGGACTTTGGTGATGGAGCCCGCATTGGTGTTGGAGACCCAGACCGATTCGCCGTCAAAGGCCATTCCCCAGTGGCTGGTGGCGGGCAAGGTCAGGCGGTTGAGTTCGACGCCGTCGCTGGCACGCACCTTGGCGAGTTCGCCGCTGGTTTCGCTGGCCACCCAGAGATTGGCGCCGTCGAAGACGATCGGATTGGGGTTGACCACGGTGGCGTAGATTGCGACGATCGCCATGTCGGAGGCGCGAATTTTGTAGAGGTTGTTGGTGAAGTAGTTGGTCACCCACATGTGGTCGCCGTCGAAGGCGAAATGGTCAGGTGCGCTTCCGACGGAGACGCTGGGGGCCAGGCGATTGGCATCGTACCAGCGGAGCATGCCGATCTGTTGGGGGGTTCGGCTGCCGATGAGGCTGGGTCCGGGTGCGACCAGGGCAAACCCGGCGACGCTGGAAAAGTGGCCGCCGGCGCCGGCGGTGCTGGTTCCTTTCACCCCAGCCCCGGTTGGGGACAGGGTGCTGCCCAACAGGCCGTAGGCGCCGTCGGGGGCGAACGCATCGTTGGTGTTGGAGACGGTGAGCACGGCGGTGTCTGCGCCGCTGTCAAGCACATTGCCGACGATATCGGCTCCTGGCCGCAAGCTCAGGGCATAGGGGGTAGCCAGCAAGGGCTGGCGTGGGCTGAGGGGGGTGAAGGAACCGCTGGCTGTGGGGCAACGCACGCCGATCTCCAGCCAACGGCTCTCTCCTTGGAACCTTCGATCGCCAAAATCGAGAGAGTCCACGGTAAAGAGCCCCTGCGCGACGGAGACCCCGGCTGCACTCTGTTTGCTGCCTTGCTGCCCCCCTCCTGTGGCGGCATCCCACAAGGTGAACTCGAAATCACAGAGCGCTGTCACCGGTGCACCCTCCTGCAGCAAACGGCCCTGGTAGCTGAAAGCGGTGCCCAGGCGGGTTGCGTCTGTTGTGGCAGGGAGGGCTGGGTCGCTTTGGGCCAGCCCAGCCATTGTCGCACTGGCAAGGGCGAAGATCAGAACGAACCCTGCCATCCACGCAAAAAATAAAGAGGTACGCATATTGGCACTCCTTTGTGCGCATAAACGCCCTACAACGAGAATGCAGGCTGCGGGCCCGGCGCAGTGAATGCAGGTGCGGTGGCTGTTTCTCCTTTGCTCAATAGACCCTCACCTCCCATCATAGCACGATTGGGGGCGGATGGATCGTTCAATTTTGGTGGGCCCGGCTGTGGGTTGCCCGGCTGTGGGTTG
>CAIOHJ010000249.1 GCA_903858085.1 uncultured Chloroflexota bacterium | reverse complement strand
GCTCGATCGCGTCTCCGCACGCGGCCGGATGGACTACATCCAGGAATTCGCCCTGCCCTTCTCGATCGCCGCGATCGGCGACCTGCTCGGCATTCCCAGCCGCGACCACCACCGTTTTCGAGCCTGGTCCCATATCCTGGTGGCACCCTCGAGCGACAGCGCCCGCAACCTGCGCAAGACAGAGCGCCTGCAGCAGGTGATGACCGACTTCGTCGGCTATCTCGAAAAGATCTGCGCAGAACGGCGCCGCAGCCCACAACCCGATCTGATCTCTTTCCTGCTCGCCGCCGAAGAGCAAGGGGATTCCCTCAACATCGAAGAGCTCTTCAGCATGGTTCTGCTGCTCACCGTCGTCGGCCATGAAACCTCGGTCTTCCTGCTCGCCGACCAACTGCTCACCCTGCTCAGCCGCCCACTGCTGTGGGCCGCGCTGCGCGCCGACCGCAGCCTGCTGACGCCAGCCATCGAAGAGGCCATCCGCTTCGATGGGCCGGTCGAACGGGCCACCATACGCTTTGCCGCCGCCGATATCGACCTGCACGGCCAGACCCTCCGTCGCGGGGACGCAGTCAGCCTGGTGCTCGCCTCCGCCCACCGCGACGAAACTGTCTACCCCTGCCCTGCCCACTACGATCTGGAGCGCCCAGCTCTCCGCCACCTGGGGTTCGGCCAGGGGATCCACTACTGTCTCGGTGCACCCCTGGCCCGGCTGGAGGCGCGCATCGCCCTGGAGGTGCTGCTCGACCGCCTGCCAACCCTCCAGCCGGTCGAAGCCCCCGCAGCGCTGCGCTGGCAGACCAATCCGATCCTGCGCGGGCCACGGCAGCTGCTGCTGCACTGGCAGGGCTGACACCCGGCTGCCTCTTGCGTTTTTTCGTTTGTATCTGCCGCTTTGTGCTATACTCTTCTCATGCAACGCATCTACCCTGCTTTGAAAACGCATCCACCCGACGAACAGCTGACCCGCCTGCTCTGGCAGATGCTCGAAGCGTCCCCCGTCGCTGTGGTCGCCGTCGACGCCGTCGGATCGATCCTGTACGCCAATCAAAAACTTGCCGATCTCTTTCGCTACGACCTCTCCGATCTGATCGGCCAGCCTATCGAACGGCTTCTCCCCGACCGCTACCACCCAGACCACCGCGTCTATCGCACGCTCTTCGTCGACAACCCCCACAGCCGCCCGATGGGCTCCGGGCTGGACCTGGCCGGACGCCGTCGCGATGGGAGCGAGTTCCCGATCGAAGTAGGCCTGAGCTATTTCCGCAGCGAAGAGGGGCTGATCGTGCTCAGCTCGGTCACCGACATCACCCGCCGCAAGCAGACCGAAGAGATGCTCGAAGGACGGGTCGAAGAGCGAACCCGCGAGATCGAACGCCGGCGCCGCGTCGCCGACAGCCTGCGCGAAATCCTGCGAATGCTCAACTCCAACCGCTCACGCCAGGAGATCCTGGACAGCATCGTCGCCCAGGCCCGCGTGTTGCTGCGCGCCGACGCCAGCGCCATCTACCAGCTCCACGATGCCCCCTCCCCCATCAGTTTTCAAGCCGGCGTCGGCATCTCCCCCCAGCAGCTCACGGCTTTTTACAGCAACGAACACCCCCCGGGCAACGTCTTTGTCCATGCCGAAACGCTGCCCCAGACAGGGCCTCTCTCCGGGGCAACCGTGGACGCCGATGCTCCAATTCTGAAGGTCGATGGACACGAATACTGTGCCCAGCTCGCTGTTCCACTCAAACTCAAAGATGCAATCTACGGCGGCCTCCTGCTCTATTATCGCGAGCCACGCCGTTTTTCAGCGGAGGAGATCGAGCTTGCTGTCATGTTCGGCGACCAGGCCGCCCTGGCCATCGAAAATGCCCGGCTGCGCATTCAGGCCGAACAGACAGCCGTCGCCGCAGAACGCAATCGCATCGCCCGCGACCTGCACGATTCGGTGACACAGACCCTTTTC
>CAIOHJ010000248.1 GCA_903858085.1 uncultured Chloroflexota bacterium | reverse complement strand
TGGGCTGCATCTGGGGTAGGATGGGTCCAGAGCCATCCGACACAGGCAGTCGACCCAATCACCATCCAGCCGCGCGTGACCAAGGTATTCAGAAACAAGCTGATGCGATCCACACGTGCAGAGAGCTGATAGTACTGGTGCAGCTGTTGGTCTTCGTCGAGATGCCACTGCGTGCTTGCCTGCTGTGCCAGCCGGGTGCGGTGGCCTGCCATTCGTTCGACCAGATCATTGGTCATTTTGCGGGAGAGATCGGCCAGTGGCTGGGCCAGGGAGAGATAGCGCCAGGCCAGCAGCAGGAGGAGCCCCAGCCAGAGGGCGAGCAGCATGCCCTGCAAGGAATTGCCTGCCCCCCAGACCAGAACGGCGCCGGCGGTTGCGACCTGGAAGAGCGCCAGAAGGGCGGAGATGCCGCCGGTCAGGGCCAGCTGTTCGACATATTCGCCGTCCAGTGCCTGGCCAAAAAAATGGCCTGCTCCTGCAAGGCGCTGTTGGTCGGGCTGGAGGCGTGTGATTCCAAAAAGAAGGCGTTGTTTGAGCAAGGCACCTGCGTGGACGCTGACCCAGCCGACGACGCGGCTGAGGGTCATCTGCAGCGGGAGGACAGCCAGCAAGAGCAGGGCCCAGAGGCCGAACGTTGCTGCGGAGAACTGGCCGTTTAGGGCGCTGCGTCCGAGGAGTGCCCAGGCCGCCAAGGTAAGGCCCAGCGAGAGCACATAGCTGGAAACGCCGATGAGGAGTGCGCGGCCGGCGCCGGCGCGGCGCAGCTGTTCCCACAGGTTGCTGCTGGGGGGCAGGCGGATGAGCCAGCCGCTGCCGATCGTCTGTCCACCGATCTGCTCGTCGAGAAGAGCCTGTCTGACAGCCGGGGAGCGGTGGGGAGGGAGCGCCAGCCTGGCCAGCAGCGCGTCCAGGCCGGGGGCATGGGCGGCAGCCAGGCTGGCGCTCAGAAGGGCATGGAGGTCGGCGATCGGCACCTTGTGGCTGTTCTGATCGGGGCCGACCACGCGTGCGTGCTGGGCGTGCGCCTGCTGGAGGGCAAGCAGACGCACGCTGCTCTGCCCATCTAGGATCCGCAGCAAGGCTGGGCCAGAGTTGCGCAGCGCCTGATCCAGCTCGGCGTAGGTGATCTGGACTGCTTCGATTTCCAGACCGACCTGGGCTGCGAGCAGAACCAGCCAGCGGTTCAGGCTGGCATCGTTGTGGGGATCCAGGAGAGCTGGCGGCTCCAGATTCCCTGGAGCCAGCGGGCCAGCCAGGCGTGTCTTCTGGACGAGTGCGTCGAACGCATCTCCTCCCTGTATGGCTGGCCAGCTGAGGCTCTCCAGATTCACGTGCGCTTAGCTGCTCGTTGCAGAGCTGTCCGGTGTATTGGACACTGCGCCCGAGACAGACTGCCACAGATCCTGCAACCAGCTTTGCAGCGATGCAGCGGTTTCTTCCAGCGGGTTGCCTGCCCCTGCGCGCAGGGCGGTGCGGACCCGCAGGCCGGGCTGGAGAGCGGATGGAGTCACCGGGGATGTAGGCTGTTGGTTCATGAGATTCCTCTTTGTGAATTCGACAAGATTCTGACAACGGATTTTTTTGGGGTGTTCTGCAACCTCTGTCTCTTGCTTGAGACGATGAACACAGACGTCATGATACCACAGGGAGCGTCTGCCAAACGTCAGTTGGCGGGGCGAGGGTGGGTGGAGGGGGGGGCTTCTTGCAGACGGCCCTCCTCGATCCAGAGGCGCCGCCATGCCGCTCCTTCCCAGAGGGTGGTTCGGACTGCCTGCTCGGCGGCCAGCAGCGCGCTGTAGTGGGAGTCTGGCCGGGCGGCCAGGGCTGCAGGTCTGTCGTCTTCGACGATGCGGCCCTGGTCGACGACCAGGACCCGGTCGAAGCTGCGTGTCTCGCTGATGTCGTGTGTGATGCAGATCAGCGTGCTTTGCCGCCAGTGCTGTCGTGCGCGGGTCAGCAGCTCGCGACGCTGTGAGCGGTCCAACCCGCGAAACGGTTCATCCAAAATGGCCAACCGTACGCCAGGGCGGAAGAGGGCGCGTCCCAGCCGTACCCGCTGGCCTTCCCCGCCTGACAGCAGCGCTCCGCCTTCGCCGAGCGGGCTCTGGAGCCCATTTGGCAGCCGTTCGATGAGGTGGTAGAGGTCGGCCAGTTCCAGGATATCGCTCAGGGGGGCTCTGTCGGTCAGATTTCCGTAGCGCAGATTTTCCAGCAAGGAGCGATTCCAGAGCTGCACAGCCGGGTCGATCCAGGCGGTTGTTCTGCGCAGTGCGGGCAAAGTTGCTGGGGTCAGTTCGTTGCCGTCGATCTGCACGGAGCCAGAGATGGGGCGGTGCCAGCCCAACAACAGCCCTGCCAAAGTCGATTTGCCTGCTCCGGAGGCACCGGCGATGGCGACATGTTCGTTGCTCTGCAAGGTGAGGGTGACGTTGTGCAAAATAGAATGGCCACCTGCCGTGACAGAGGCTGCGTGCAGGTGTACGGCGACGCCTGTCAGCGGTTCGAGGGCTGCCGGGAGCTTATCTGTGGGCCTGGCGGGCTGGGCTGCAGGGGAGTTCGCCTCTTCGTCGGGTGCCCGCAAAGGTTCGGTCAGGCGTATCATTCGGGTGTGATGGTGCGGGTATTGTCTGGTCAGGTCGGCCAGGGTTGTGGCCAGGGTGGGGAGGGTGAGGGCCCAGTAAAGGAGCAGAAGCACCCCGTCGACCTCCCCGTTGTAGGTCAGATAGGCCAACACGATCCAGATAGTACAGAGGGTGCTGAGCAACGTCTGGCCGGCGTGGAAGAGGGTTGCCAGGTCAAAATAGTGGAGCGAGGCGCGCATCCAGGCAACGAGCCGTTCCTCGTGTCCGCTGCGCAAGGCTCTTTCGGCGCCGTGGGCGCGCAGTGGCACAAGCCCCAGCAGGCCGTCCAGGTAAAAGCGGCTGAGCACGCTGCTCTGCGTGCTGACGCGTGCTCCCAGTTCGTTGAGGAGGGGTTGTGTCAGCCAGCTGCCGACAAGCGCTGTGGCTGCTGCCAGCAGTGCCGGCAGCAGGCTGGCGGGGGAGAGCAGAACCAGGCCCAGGGTTGTCAACAACAGCTGGAACCCTGTGCGCAGCAGCCGAATGCCCAGCTCTGGCGCGGTCCGGATCGAGCGCAGGCTGTGTGCGTGGCCAGCGAGATCGGAGAGGAGTCGGCTGTGAAAATAGCGGTGGTTGAGGCGCGGCATTTTTGCGAGCAGGGCGATGCGCAGGCGGGTTTCCAGGTGGCGGCCCATGTGTAAGGTGGCGGCGGCGATCGGGATTTCCAGGAGGAGCATCACAACGGCAAAGAGGGGGACGGCCAGCCACAGCATCTGTTGTGTTCCAGCCAGCTCTGGCCGGCTGCCGATCTGGATCAGCCCACGCAGCAGGAACGCTTCGATCAGGACGGCGGCGCTGGCGAGGGGCAGTGCCACTCCGACTGCGGCTGGGGTCCACAGCCCATCGCTGCGGATGATCCGCCAGAGTTCAGAAAGCGGGTGAATCGGGGCTTCTGTCAGCGCTGCTGCCAGTTGGGGGGAAAGCGGTCTGTCTGGGGAGGGGCTGTCTGGGGAGGGAAGCGGCTGGCCTGCTGTGCGTTCGAGTCGGCCGCGCACACGCACGATCACTGCTCCGCTCAGCACGAGCGAGTCGTCTGGCGTCTGGGCGGGGTGAGCCCGCCAGTAGCGTGCAGGGATGAGGGAGCGCAGATCGGTGTCGCCACTGTGCTGCACCTGCTGGAGCAGGCTGGCCAGGAAACGGTGGAGTTCGGGGCCGCGCTGCAGCGCGCGGGCACGCGCCAGGGTGGCAGCCATGCGGGCGGCGGCATCCAGGCCAGCCAGCGAACGCCAGGTGGGGTCTGCGGCTGCGCTCTCCAGAAGGGTCTGGGCTTCTGGCGCGGAACCCACCAGCTGGGTCAGGCGGGTGTGCAGAGGGGCCTGGAACCCGGCGGTGAGGGCCCAGTCGCGCCATGCCGTTGTCGAGAGAAGCAGGCTGTGGGGGTGCAGCATGGCGAGGAACTGCTGTTGGGTCAGCCAGCGTCGGCCATGTGCCGGGTCCATCACCTGTACAAAGGTTCCCACGCAATTCCAGGCCACGACGAAATGGGGGGCACCGGAGGGCAGGCGAGCCACGACCAGGGCGGGCAGTGCTTCGGCGGCAGGGAGCAGCAGGTGATCTTCGGGCAGCAGCAGCTGTTCGGCGTGCAGACCCAGCTGCTGGGCTACATCTTCGATCGTGTCGATCGAGGTGCCATCTACATCGGTCTGGCAGGCCTCGCGCAGACGCCCGTAGCTGGCTGCGACACCGAACCCCTCGAGCAGGCATTTCAGGGTAGCCGGTCCGCAGTCCATCGCTGACGTCTGAACGACTTCAGGGGCCAGGAAGCGTTGGGTGGGGCGTGTTGTGGCGCTCATCGCTGGGGTCATCGCTGAAAAGAGGTGGGGGCTGCGTCGACGAACTGACCGGTTGCCCGCAAAAAATAGAGTGCGGGTGAGATGCGTTCCACCACAATGGTGGCCTGGCCGGTCAATTGCTGGGCAAAGAGGGCTGCGTTGGCAAAGCTCAGTTCAGCGTACAGCTCGGTGACTGTTTCGGTGCTTCCTGGGGAAACAGCCACGACGGTGGCGGGCACAGCGTGGGCATTCTGTGCGCCGGGAAAGGAGAGCAGCGCCGTCTGCCCGGCTGTGATCGAGGACGCGAGGGTCGGGGAGAGCACGGCCCGCACATAGCCGTCTCCGGTGGTTTCGACGATCTGTGCGTTGACGGTGATGGGCAGGGAAGCTCCGAAAAACCAGAGCAGCCATGCGACCAGAAGCGCCAACGCCAACAGCAGGCTGCCAGCCAGGGTGAACGGTTGACGGCTGTTGAGGGCGCGGGTTGTGCGGCTGAAGTGCATAGGCGGGTCTCTCCTCGGCAGTGTCAGGGAGTGCTGGCGGCCAGTGTGGGGGCCAGGAGCGAATCCAGGAAGGGAGGGGGTGTCTGTGTTTTCTGGCGGAGGGCAGCGTGCCGCGCTGCAGAGTTCTGCTGCCTTTGTGTTGAGGGGGGGGGCGAGTGTTTGCGGGCTGTCTGTGTGGGGGCCCTCTCTTCTCCGATCGCCAGCAGCTGATCGACGGCTGCTGAACCGACAAACGCTTTTGCGGCGATCGAGAAGGCAACTCCTGGCAACGGAAGGAGGGTACCGGCCAGCGCAACCCAGCCTGGGAGCAGCGTTGTCCGCCAGATGTGGCGGCGGGTCTGTGCATAGTCGCGCCCCAGGTCGAGGAGCAGGCACAGCCTGGTCGGATCGTCGTCGATCTGGATGCTGGCGGGCAGCATCGGGTCGAGCGGACAACCGCAGACGACAGACAGATCGACAAAGGGCCAGATCGGCCACTCTGCTGTGCCAGGGCCCACAAAACTCAGGCAGGTGTGGCGGGCCCGCAGCGCATCCAGACAGGCAGACAGGCCAGCCTGTCTGGCCGGAAGGAGGTCGATGCCCAGCTGCTGGGCCCGGTCTGGCTGGGTGTCGGCCAGGGTGTAGAATGCAGCTACCCCGCGCTGGCGCAGCCCGTCGAGCAGCCGGGAAAGCTGAGGCCACTCCAATAGATCTGCGGACAACAGCACGGCATCTAGCTGGCTGAGCTGTTCCAACACCTGAACGTCTCTGATCCAGATCTTCTGCGAGCGGGCCAGCAGCAAAAACTGGTGTTGTCCCAGCTGGAGCAGCGTCTCCAGGTTGTCGCCGAACTGAGCGCTCAGCACAACCGCGCCTGTGAGCGGGCCAGCCAGGAGGGTGGCCAAGGCACCCAACCCGACGAGCGGCGCTGTCATCTCGTCGGCGTGTGTTGGAGGGGGCGGCTCCATCTGGAGGGGAGAGAGCAGGTGTGCAAGCAGCCCACTGTCTGGCGGCTCGACTTGTACCTGCAGCGTGCCAGCGACCAGCAGGTCGCCGGGCTGGATCGGGTCGCTGGCGGAGACAACGGCCGTCTGTCGAGACGGACCGTCGCCTCGCTCGACCAGGGCGGTACCTTGGGTGACCACGCCGTTGACCTTTGTCTGTTCTCCTGCGGTGAGGGCGACACAGCTGTCGCGCTGGGCGTAGGGGGGCTGCATCTTTTGTGTTTCCAGGGCAAGCTGGGTGAACCGACGGAGAACTTGTGCTTCGGCTGCGCAGAGCCGCTGTCGGTCCAGAGCGATCAGCAGCACATCGATGGCATTGAAAAGTCCCCTGCCTGCGACAAACAGCAGACAGTGCATGGCCGGGCGCAGGCAGGCGGCGGAGAGGTGGCGCTCGGATCGCAACAGCGCCACCGTTTTGACCCATGCCGGCCAGTCCAACACAACGACCAGCAGGCCTCCGGCCAGGCTCAGCACCGGTGCCAGCAGCAGACCCGCTGTTGTCAACCCACAAGCTGCCAGAGCAAGCTTTACCTCTTGCTGGGGGGGAAACACAGGGGGGGAGATTTTGTAGAGCTGCTTTGCCAAGGAGTCCTGTGCAGGATCTGTCCGCTTCTGTCGGGCTGGCAACGGTTCAAAGTGCGAAAAAAGTAGATGGGTGACCAAAGGTTGCGGGGGGGGCGCTGTCGCTGCAAACTGTTGATAGACACGTACGCCTATCCACAGAGATCCTCCTACGATAGCCAGTGAGAACATTGTGTCAGTTTCTACCCTTGTCGACGGTTGCGCTATATTGTAGCATTCTTGTCGCCGTATTGTAGCATAAAAGCATGCCTTCTGGGGTCGCCGCCACTGTGCTCACAGACTGTGCTCACATATGCGGCAAAGCGGCAGAGTGTGGCAGTCCGATCCACCAGATTGCCATCAGTCTACCAGACGAGCTGTCAGCTGACCGTCAGTTGGATGCGGCGACCCGTGCAGGGATGGGGGCTCAGGGGGCGTTGTTCAAGGAGGAGCAAGATGCGCGCGGGAGAGAACAAAATTTTGACGCAGATGGGGGTATACCGGGTTGTGGTTGTGGTGGGCTTTCTGTTTCTTCTGGCAGGGTGTGGGCTGGGGTGGGGGGAAGGTGCCCCAGAGCCGCTGACCGTCTACACGGTGTTGAGCGAGGGAGAAGCGGCCTACTATCTGGCTGATTTTGCAGTGGCCTACCCGGAGGTTGCCGTCGAGCTGGTCAGCCTCCCGCTGGAGGTGTTGCGTCAGCGGTTGTACGCAGAACAGGCTGCGCCTCAGGCCGATGTGATCTGGGGGGTGCCGTTGACCACGATGTTGCTCCTCGAGTGGGGTGATCTGTTGCTTCCCTATGCGCCGGAGGGATTGGAAAGAGTCCGTGCGCACCTGCGCGACCCGCGCCCGTTGCCGCACTGGGTTGGCACCAATCTGGCGATTTCGGCGTTGTGTGTCAGCGAAACGATCAATCGGGCGCGCTATCCAACGGTGCCGGCCAGAATCTCGGATCTGCTCGACCCAATGTATCGTCGCAGCCTGGTGATGTCGGACCCGGTCGCTTCGCCGGCCGGGCTGATTTTTGTGATGACCGTGTTGGACATCTACGGCGAGCAGGGGGGGTGGCAGTATCTGGACGAATTGCACAAAAACATTGGGATGTATGCGGCGAGCGACGAAGAGGCGTGTCTCCAGGCAGGCCTCGGCGAGTATCCGATCGCGGTGGCTCGTTATTTTGCTGGGATGCCGAATGTCCGTTTTGTATATCTGGAAGATGGGGTGGGCTGGGATCTATTGGCGAACGCGTTGGTGCGCAGAAACCCTGTCCATCCTGCGGCGCAGACATTTTTGGACTGGTCGATCAGCGAAATTGCGATGCGGCTCTATGCGCGTCGGTCTGGGGTCACCGGTGTGGAGACTGGATTTTCACCTCCTGTGAGTGGTTTTCCTGTGCAGCTGGAAAGCCAGCTGCGCGAGCCGGACATCCCCTGGACAGCTGCGAATTTGAACCGGAT
>CAIOHJ010000247.1 GCA_903858085.1 uncultured Chloroflexota bacterium | reverse complement strand
GCGCACGCTGGTGGTGCAGCGTGTGGAGGAGTTCTTCGCCTTCCAGCGCCTACGGGGAAACAAGTTCGTTCTCACCAGCCGTATCGTCGGCTACCGCAGCGTGCGCCCTGCGGCGGAAGACCTCAAAGAATGCACGCTGGTCGACTTTGACGCCGACGACATCCTGCTCTTTTTGGAGAAGTGGACACAGGCGCTGGAGCAGACGGCGATGGGGGCATCGACTGTCACCGAGCTGGCCGCCGCCGAGGAGAAGGCTGAACTGCTCTTTGCCCTGGAACGCAATCCGGGCGTGCGCCAGCTGGCGGCCAACCCGCTGCTGCTGACGATCCTGGCGCTGATGAAGCGGCAGGGGGTGTTGCTGCCGGAGCGTCGTGTGCAGCTGTATGACCAGTACGTGCAGACGTTGCTGCGCCACTGGAACCTGGCGCGCGGCCTGGATCGCCGCGTGGCGCGTGACCTGGACGTGCTGGAGACGACGAGTGCGCTGGCTCCCCTGGCGCTGTGGATGCAGGAGAGCAGCCCTGGCGCGGGGCTGGTCAAGGGCGAGGCGCTGCGCCGCAAGCTAGAAGCCATTTATACCGAACGCCATGTGGACGACCCGGCAGCGTCTGCGCGCCAGCTGCTCGCAGACGCCCGTGACCATGCCAGCCTGCTGCTGGAGCGGGGTGCAGGCGAGTTCGGCTTCATCCACCTCACTTTTCTGGAGTATCTGGCCGCCATCGCCGTGGCGCAGCGCGGGCAGAGCGACCTCCAGCCGGTCGTGAAGATGTTGGCGCAGCACATCGACGACCCCAGATGGCGCGAAGTCTCCTTGCTCACCATTGGATACATGGGCATCATCCAGCAGCGGGACGAGGCGGCAAGCGATGTGCTGTTGCATCTGCTGGGGCAGAAGCCGGGCGAAGCGGGTGCTGTCGTCGTGCTGGCCGGCGAAGCGGTGCTGGACATGTGGCCGGGCGGCGTAACGAGGCAGTGCCGGGATGTGGTGAAGCAGGCGCTGCTTGTGGCCATGACTGACAGCAGCGTGCCGCCGATCACCCGGGCGCGCGCCGGTTCGCTGCTGAGCGCGCTGGGCGACCCACGGCCCGGCGTGGGCGTCGGTGCAGACGGGCTGCCGGACATTCTCTGGCTGCCTGTGCCGGCTGGCGATTTCCCGATGGGCAGCAACGCTTATTCTGATGAACAGCCGATCCATTTGGTCTATCTGGACGCGTTTGCGATCGCCAAATACCCCATCACCAACCGCCAGTACGCCTGTTTTGTGGCTGCAACCGGCCGAAAGCCGCCGGAGCACTGGGGCGGGAGAATGCCGCCGGACGAGTTGCGCACCCATCCGGTGGTCCACGTCAACTGGGAAGACGCCGTTGCCTTCTGCGGCTGGCTGAGCGAACGGTGTGGGGCGAGGATTCGCCTGCCGACGGAGGCGGAGTGGGAGAAGGCGGCGCGCGGGACGGACGGACGTGAGTATCCCTGGGGAGGTGCCTTCGACGCAGCGCGCTGCAACATGATTGATACGGGCATTGGGGGCATGTCTCCGGTGGGAATGTTTCCCACTACTGTCGGTGCAGATAATGACCAGATGATTTCGGGCATCGGGGGCACGTCTCCGGTGGGCATGTTTCCTGCCGGGGAATCGCCGTATAAGGTAGCCGACATGGCGGGCAACGTGTGGGAGTGGGTGAACGACTGGTATGACAAGGACTACTACCGCCAGTCGCCCAGGGTCAACCCGCAGGGGCCGGAGATGGGCGAACGCCGTGTGCTGCGGGGCGGGTCGTGGCTCATCAGCGGCAACGTCGTGCGCTCCGCCTACCGGTTCGTCATCAGCCCCAACCTCTGGGACCTCGACTACGGCTTCCGGTGTGTCCGCTCGCAGTGATTCTGGCTTTCTGGTTTCTGGGCTTCTGGGCTTCTGGAAAGGCGGGGGGGGGAAGCCGGGCGAAATTTTTTGAAAAGACCTTCCTGTGCCGCCCCGGCAGAAGTGTGCGTATGGGCAAACTGGCATGCAGATAAACAAGGCGGGCGAAGTGTCCCTCCGCCCTACAAACAGCCCGTCTTACAGCCACCCTGTCCTGTGACACGGACAGGACCGCAGCCGACCTCCAGCAGCACCTGACCACATGGAACTGGCGGTCCGACGCCGAGTGCGCAAACGCGATGCCCCCCCCCAGCTTCGCCGAGCGCGTAGCCCACCGGGCTGCCGTGCCATCGGTGGTCTGATCCAGCGCTTGTGGAGAGGATACGTTTGGAATTTTGTCGCAATCTGTTGTATGCTCCCCGACAGCAGTATGTGGCATGTGCCCTGGCTGAACATGCGCCTGCTGCATCTCCCGAAAAGATCCATGAAAGATATTCCTCAAAGGAGAAGCAGCCTATGCGCCGTGTGTGGTTTGCGACCCTTGTGCTGGCAATATGTGCGTTGGCCGTCCACTTTGTGTTTGCAGAATCATCGCGTGTGGCAGCTGAGAGCAGAACAGTGAAAGCAGAGAGCCGCGCTGTCCCGATTCGGATGTCCGAGGAGATGACAGGCATGGTCTCAAGTATGCTCTATCTGCCGGTGGTGGGGGGCGGTGCTACGGCAGTGCCGCCTACAGCAGTGCCGACAGCAGCTGTACCAACTGAAATGGCACCGGTCAGCGCAGAAGAGGGGGGCGGCTTGTCCACCACAATGGGTGGGCTTGAGACAACCATCCACATTCCCCCTGAAGCAATCAGCGAGAATGCAACGCTGGTGGTGCAGTTGGTCACGACACCGCCGTCGTCTGGAGCTTTTCGGCGGGTCGGAGATGTGCTGGACATTGAGCTGCGCACCGAGACTGGCGGCAGCATCACGGAATTTCTCAAGCCTTTCACAATGACGATCGGGTACGGTGCAGAAGATGTGACTGGGGTCAACACAGGGCTGCTGGCTCTGCACTACTGGGACACCGCCGTCGATCAGTGGAAGGAGATTTCCACTACGGTTGACGTGGGCAACAGTCAGCTGACCGCGGTGCTGGATCACCTGACGATTTTTTCTGTGCTGGAGGGGCTGCCGCCGCCCACGGCAGTGCCGCCTACAGCAGTGCCGCCTACAGCAGTGCCGCCCACGGCAGTGCCGCCTACGGCAGTGCCAACAGCAGCTGCCTACACGATTGCCGGCTACGTGCAGAAGGGTCCCTTTGTGCAGGGCACCAGCATCACGGTGCGCGAGCTGGACGACCGCTTCATCCCGACCGGGCGCACCTTCACCGGCAGTATCGACGACAATACCGGTCGCTTCAGCGTGCGCGGGACATTGGCCTACCCCTATGTCGAGCTGGAAGCCAACGGCTTCTACTTCAACGAAGTCAGCGGCATGCTCTCAGCGGCGCCGCTCCGCCTCTTGTCGCTGGCCGATCTGCGCGCCGGCAGCACCATCAACGTCAATCTGCTCACGCACCTGGAGCGCTCGCGCGTCTTTGCCCTGCTCGACGGCGGCCTGGACTTCAGCGCGGCCAAAGCCCAGGCGCAGCAGGAAGTGCTGGCCGCCTTCAATATCAGCGGCGGGACCATCGCCAATTCGGAATCTCTGGACATCAGCCAGGC
>CAIOHJ010000246.1 GCA_903858085.1 uncultured Chloroflexota bacterium | reverse complement strand
TGCCGACGGAGGCGGAGTGGGAGAAGGCGGCGCGTGGGAGCAGCGACACGCGCAAGTACCCGTGGGGGAATGATGCGCCGGACTGCGGCAGGTTGAACTACAATTGGTGTGTTGGTGACACGAGCCGTGTGGGCGCCTATCCAAGCGGAGCCAGCCCGTACGGTGTGATGGACATGGCAGGGAATGTGTGGGAGTGGGTGAACGACTGGTACGGCGCCAGCTACTACAGTACGTCACCCAGCGTCAACCCGCAGGGGCCGGCGACGGGGTCGACCCGTGTGCTGCGGGGCGGGTCGTGGGGCGACTTCGTCAACAACGTGCGCTCCGCCAACCGGGTCAACCTCAACCCCGTCGGGTACAACAGCGTCGGCTTCCGGTGTGTCCGCTCGCAGTGATCCTGGCCTTCTGGTTTCTGGCCTTCTGAGCTTCTGGAAAGGCGGGGGGGAAGCGCAGCGGCAGGGGGCGGCCAGCCCCCCTCTCTTTCCCGGCGAAGCCGGTCAAATTTTTTCAAAAAGGGCTTTTTTGCCGGTCAGGCAAGGGGTTGCGTGCAGGAAAACCGTACCGCCATCTTTGGCATGCGTTCACTTCTTTTGCCAATTTGCTGTGGGGGTGGGTCGTGAGGCAATGATGTAAACCACGCGAGACACCGAGCTTTTCCAAAAAGCTCGGTGTCTCGGTTCTCCCTGCATCCTACGCGCACGACAAAACCTGTCGCTGGCCAGCCACGTCAACCGCGAGGTCTGCTGCCAGTTACCGAGTTTCTTCAAGAAACCCGGTTTCGGCGGCGGGGTGCGTGCCGGGGATGTCTACCCCCTCTCTCCCGCTGCGAACTTCCTCTCGTCAAGCAGCAGAAACAGGAGACAATCGGTGTATACTATACGATGTGAGCAGAATCCAAAATCTGTGGCCCTCACCCCGTGGGGTGGAGCGGCCCTGGAAGGGGAAGGCTGGGCATGTCAGCGGCATCGCGAGGTCAATTGGGGTTTGTGCGGGTGGCGAGTGTGGCGCCAGCGCTGCGGGTGGCGGATGTGGCCTACAACGTGGCCCACATTGAGGCGGCGCTCCAACAGGCCGCCAGCCAAGGAGCACAGATGGCCGTGCTGCCTGAGCTGTGCATCACAGCCTATTCGTGCGCAGATCTGTTCTACCAGGAGCAGCTGCTCAACGCTGCGTTGGACGGGCTGCTGGCCGTAGCAGCAGCCAGCGCACGCTGGGCGATCAGCTGTGTGGTCGGTCTGCCGCTGCGCGTGGAGGGGCGGCTCTACAATTGTGCCGCACTGGTCAGCGCAGGCCAGGTGGCAGGGATCGTGCCCAAAGTCTACCTGCCCAACAGCGGAGAATTCTACGAACAGCGGTGGTTTACCCCGGCCAGCCGGCCGCTGCCCCCCACCCTCTTGCTCCAGGGGCAGACCGTGCCCTTTGGCACAGATCTGTTGTTTGTGGCCGCTGAACAGCCCGAATGCACCGTGGGCATCGAAGTCTGCGAGGATCTGTGGGCTGTCGAACCGCCAAGCGGACGGCTGGCCCTGGCTGGGGCCACTTTGCTGCTCAATCTGTCGGCCAGCAACGAGCTGCTTGGCAAAGCCCACTACCGACGCACCCTGGTCTGCCAACAGTCTGCACGCTGCCTGGCCGCCTACGTCTACGCCGGCGCCGGCGCCGGCGAGTCGACCACCGACGTCGTCTACGGCGGCCACTGTCTGGTGGCCGAAAACGGTACGTTGCTGGTGGAAAGCGACCGCTTCCAGTTTGAGACCGAAGGGGTGGTCGCCGACCTCGATCTCGCACGGCTCCACCAGGAACGGGCCCGCAACAGCTCTTTCAGCCAGGCCCAAGCGCCCGCCCACGCACGGGCTGTCCGCTTTGTGCTGTCGCACACAGGGGCCGCCGCCGCCCCCCTCCTCAACCGTCCGCTGCCACGCACCCCGTTTGTGCCGACAGATGCCGCCCGTCGCGCCGATCATTGCCGCGAGATCTTCAATATACAGACCGTCGGGCTGGCGAAACGTCTGCACCATCTCGGCACCCGACAGGTCGTGCTCGGTATCTCGGGAGGGCTGGATTCGACACTGGCGCTGCTGGTTTGTGTGCGCGCCTTCGACCGGCTGGGCCTGGCACGTTCTGGAATTGTCGCGGTCACCATGCCAGGCTTTGGCACCACGGCCCGCACACGCAGCAACGCCGAACAGCTCGCCCTGGAACTGTCGGTGACGCTGCGCGTGATCCCGATCGGCGAGAGTGTGCGGCTCCATTTTCGTGACATCGGACACGACGAAGCGCACCATGACGTCACCTACGAAAATGCCCAGGCACGCGAGCGCACCCAGATTTTGATGGATGTGGCCAACCAGGTCGGGGGGCTGGTGGTGGGAACCGGCGACCTCTCAGAAGCTGCACTGGGCTGGATGACCTTCAACGGCGACCACATGTCGATGTACCATGTCAACGCCGGAGTCCCCAAGACGCTGGTCCGCTTTCTGGTCGGGTGGTGTGCCGAAGAAGTGTTCTCCCACGCGATCGCTGCCCTGCTTCAAGATGTGATCGAAACCCCCATCTCGCCTGAGTTGCTGCCGCTGGCCAAGGGCGAACAGCTGGTGCAAAAGACCGAGGAGACCATTGGCCCCTACGAGCTGCACGACTTTTTTTTGTTCCAGGTCGTGCGCTACCACGACGCACCCGCCAAGGTCTTTTTTCTGGCCCAGCAGGCGTTTGCCGGCGTCTACAGCGATGCGACGATCCTGCGCTGGCTGGGGGTTTTCTATCGCCGCTTTTTTTCCCAACAGTTCAAACGTTCGGCCATGCCCGACGGGCCCAAGGTCGGCAGCGTGGCGCTCTCCCCGCGCGGGGACTGGCGCATGCCCAGCGACGCCGCCAGCGCACTGTGGATAGCGGCGTGTGAACAGCTCGCCGCTGACCGCGATTGAATGAGACGAAAGGATCGCTATGCTCGATGAACTTGCCCGCTTCAACAAAGAACGCTGGGAAGCGCTGGCCGCAGCTGGACTTTTCTACACCCGGCCCTGGCTCGATCTGGATCCCACCTCTGCCCGGCAGCGGGTCGACAGCCAGAATCGGCTGGGAGAGCTTGCCGGACAGCAGGTGCTCTGTCTGGGCTGCGGGGGAGGGCAACAGTCGGCAGCGCTGGCGCTGCTGGGGGCACAGGTGACAGTGCTCGACCTCACCGACAACCAGCTGGCCGGCGACCGCCGCGCCGCTGCCCACTACGGGCTGAAGGTGCAGACCGAACAAGGCGATATGCGCGACCTCTCCCGCTTCCCCGCAGCCCGCTTCGACCTGGTCTACCACGGCTATTCGATCAACTTTGTGCCAGACCCGACCGCAGTCTTCGCACAAGTCGCGCGGGTGCTGCGGCCCGGCGGCAGCTACTTTCTGCAGTGGCACAACCCGTTCACCCAGGCCGTCGACGACGCCAGCTGGGACGGCACAGGCTACCGTATTCGCCGACCGTACCAGGATGAAGAGGTCCTCCCCGAATTTTTTGACGATCCAGCCTGGAGTTTCGAGGATGCCGCCGGGGTGCCCCAGCGCATGCAGGGGCCGCGCGAGTTCCGACATCGGCTCAGTACGGTGGTCAATGGCCTGGCCAGCCGCCATTTCCGGATCGTGCATTGCCAAGAGCTGCTGGCCGATGCGCCGAACCCCGTGCCCGGTTCCTGGGAACATTACAAACAGGTCACCGCCTGGATCCTCGAGCTGTGGGCTCTGTACCAGCCGTGACAGCGACCCAATCAGAAGGAAGTTGGCCATGAAAAAAATGCATCCGCTGTACAGGGGCGTCGCGCTCGGGCTCTTGTTGCTCACCCAGACAGTCCAGGGGGCTGCCCTCGCCCAGGGTCCGGTGACCCCACAGCTGCCCCATCCGATCCTCTTTGTGACCCAGCCGCCGATTCGCGCTGATTTTGCGACGATCACCTCGACATTTGGCAACCACCTGGCTGGCATGGACGTGGCAGCCCGCGGCGGCGCGCTGTGGATTCGTTACCCCGATGGCACGCTCAAAAACCTCACCGCCGCCGCTGGCTACGGCAGCAGTGACCCCGAAGGGTTTCAAGGCGCAGACGCCATCGCCGTACGAGACCCGGCCGTGCACTGGGACGGACAGAAGGCACTCTTCAGCATGGTGGTCGGTGCCCCCGAGCGCCAGTACGACAACAGCCGTGTCTTTTACTGGCAGATCTACGAGATCACCGGGCTGGGCCAGGAGGAGACCCCTTCCATCCGCCACCTGCCCAACCAGCCAGCGCAATACAACAATGTCAGCCCGATCTACGGAACAAAAGACCAGATTTTTTTCACCAGCGACCGCCCCCGCTCGGGGGAGCGCCATCTGTATCCCCAGCTGGACGAATACGAAAGCGCCCCTACGGTGAGCGGGCTGTGGAGCCTGAACCCCGCCAACGGTGCCCTGCGTCTGCTCAACCATGCCCCTTCGGGGGATTTTACCCCGCTGATCGACAGCTTTGGCCGTCTTCTTTTTACCCAGTGGGACCATTTGCAGCGCGACCAGCAGGCCGACGCCGACGCGCTGGCGCTGTTGGCGGGCAATCCGGAACCGTATGGAACCTTTGACTACGCCGACGAGGGGGCAGCCGCCGCGGTGCTGCCCCTCCGCAGCGAGCTCTTTCCAGAACCACGCGCAGCACGCGCCGACCTGCTGGCCGGTACCCCCCTGGTGGGCCACACCTTCAACCACTTCTTCCCCTGGACCATCCACGAAGATGGCAGCGACGGCGAGCTGCTCAACCACGTGGGCCGCCACGAGCTGCACGCCTACATCGCAGCCAGCCTCAACAACGACAGCAATGTCATGGACTACTATGGGCAGCTGGCCCGTTTCAACCCCAATCCGGTCAACAACCTCCTGCAGATCGCCGAAGACCCGACCCGGCCCGGTCTCTATTACGCGATCGATGCCCCCGAATTTGGCACCCACGGGGCAGGCCAGGTGGTCAGCCTGGCAGCTCCGCCCGATCGCTCTCCCGGACAGATGCAGGTGACCTATGTCACCCACCGGGCCACTGCCAGCACAGAAGATCGGCCAGAAAATAGCGGCCACTACCGGGATCCGCTGCTGCTCAGCGACGGCACCCTGGTGGCCGCGCACACCGCCACCCAGGGTGAGGAGGCCGGGGAGGGGGGACCTTTGAACTCCACCTATGCGTTCCGCTTGAGGGTTCTGGCAGCTGCCGCCAACGGCTACGCGGCCGCTGCCCAGCCGCTGACAGCGGGCATCACGGCGACGCTCCGCTACTGGAGCCCGGACGAGCTGGTCTCTTACAGCGGCCCTTTGTGGGAGTTGAACCCGGTCGAAGTCTACGCCCGCCCACGGCCGATACGCCCCCTCGCCTCGCTGGCGCTCCCAGAGCCGGAGGCAGCTGCGTTGGCGCAGGCGGGGGTCGACGAGGCTGCGCTGCGTGCCTATCTGCGCCAGCACAACCTGGCGTTGGCCGTGGTGCGCGATGCCACAACCCGCGATGACTTTGACCTGCAGCAGCCCTTCAACTTGCGGGTTGCCAACAGCACCCACCAGACAACAGGCGCCCCCGGCAAGATCTATGAGGTCGCTGCCCTGCAATTTTTTCAGGGAGATCAGCTGCGCGGCTGGCGAGGGGGAGGCAGCACGGTCGAGCCTGGCCGGCGGGTGCTGGCCCGTTGGCTGCACGACCCGGCCGCACTGGCGGCCAATGCTCCGGTCGCCGCAGCCCTGCCCGGCAGCGTTGTGATTCATGCCGATGGGTCGGCTGCCGCGTTCGTGCCAGCCAGCCGCGCCCTCACCTGGCAGCTGACCGACGCGCAAGGGACAGGAGTGGTGCGCGAACGCTACTGGATCACCTTCCAGTCTGGCGAAATCCGCGTCTGTAGCTCCTGTCATGGACTCAGCGAACGGGACCAGGCCGGCAATTCTCCCCCGCGCAACACCCCGCAAGCCCTGGTCACCCTGCTGACGGCCTGGGCTGCCGGCCAGCCGGAAGAAGAAACCGGACAGACCTTGTATCTGCCAGCTGTGAGCCGCTAGAAGCCGGTGCCGGTGGACTGTCCCCTCCACAAGCAGTCCACCGGCACTGTTTGGCAATCTCTGAAAAAAATGGTATGGTGATCGCAAGAAATTTTTGGGAAAAATTCCCCTGCTCAACCAGATCGGTCAGTCTGTTCAGGAGAGGGTGCATTGGTCGGCTACGCCGTTGAACTGCGTGCTGTATGGAAACGTTTTCTGGGCCCCGCCGGAGAGACGGTGGCAGCCGTCAAAGAGCTCTCCTTGCAAATTGCCGACGGCGAGTTTTTTGCGCTTTTGGGGCCTTCAGGCTGTGGCAAGACGACAACCCTGCGCATGGTGGCCGGTTTTGAACTGCCCAGCGCCGGGGAAGTGCTGATCCAGGGGCGGCCAATGGGCAAAACCCCCCCCTACCAGCGCCCTGTCAACACAGTCTTTCAAAACTATGCCCTCTTCCCCCACATGACGATCGGGGAAAATGTGGCCTTTGGTCTGCAGATGCAAAAAGTCGGCAGACAGGAGCTCCAAAGACGAGTCGGGGACGCGCTGGCGATGGTGCGGCTGAGCGGCTTCGAGCGGCGGCGCCCCAAACAGCTCTCCGGTGGGCAGCAACAGCGTGTGGCGTTGGCGCGCGCGCTGGTCAACCGCCCGCAAGTCCTGCTGCTGGACGAACCGTTGGGCGCGCTCGACCTGAAATTGCGCAAAGAGATGCAGCTTGAACTCAAGAAACTGCAGCGCGAGGTGGGGATCACCTTTGTGTTCGTCACCCACGACCAGGAAGAGGCCCTCACGATGAGCGACCGCATTGCGGTGATGGACGCCGGGGTGGCCCTGCAAGTGGGAAGCGCCACCCAGATCTACGAGCAGCCCAATTGCCGTTTCGTCGCCGATTTTATCGGCGAGACCAACTTTCTGGAAGGGAACGTCCAGCAGCTGCAGGGCGGCCAGGCGCTCGTCGAACTGCCCGGTGGGCTCCTGGTGTGGGCGTCCATGGCCCAGCCTGTGGCTGTGGGGAAGCCGGTCACTGTGACAGTACGGCCCGAAAAGTTGACACTTCGCCCGCTGGAAGCGCCGTTGGCCAATCAGCTGCAAGGGCAGGTCGTCGACCAGCTCTATATCGGCACCGATACCCACTACAGTGTTCGCCTGGCCAGCGGCCAGATACTCCGGGTGCGCGAGCAGAACAACCTGGCGGCCCTGCGCCAGTGGGCCCAGCCGGGTGACACGGTCTGCGTGCGGTTTGCAGCAGAAACAGCCAGCGTGTTGACAGGGTGAGCGCCATGTTCCAGTTGCTGCGCGAAAATCGCCGTTGGCAGGGCTTTTTGCTGATCCTGCCTGCGCTGTTGGTGTTGGGAGTGCTGCTGGTGCTGCCGCTGGGGCTGACAATCGTCACCAGCTTCGCCCAGCGCGACGTCGACGGCAATGTGATCTACAGCTTCACGCTGGGAAACTACTGGCGGCTGCTGGGCTTCACCGCAACGGGCTGGGACGACCTGTATCTGAAAATTCTGCTGCGCTCGTTGGCCCTGGCGTTCCAGACGACCACGATCGTGCTCCTGTTGGCCTACCCCCTGGCCTATTTCATTGCCCGTGCCCCGCAACGACGGCGCAACCTGCTGCTGTTTTTGGTGTTGGTGCCCCTGTGGACCAATTTTGTGATCCGCATCTATGCCTGGGTGATGATCCTGCGCAGCCAAGGTGTGCTCAACACCACCCTGGGCGCTGTGGCTGGGCTGGTTGGCCTGCCCTGGCAGCCGCTGGACCTGTATCCCTCGCAAAGTGCTGTTTTGATCGGCATGGTCTACGAATTTCTGCCGTTTATGATCTTGCCGGTCTATACCTCGCTGGAAAAGATCGAGCCCGCACTCTACGAGGCAGCCGCCGATCTCCATGCCAACGCGCTGCAGACCTTCTGGCGGGTCACGCTCCCCCTCTCGATGCCCGGCGTCATTGCCGGGACCATCTTGACATTTGTCCCGGTGATCGGCACCTTTGTCGTCTCTGACATCCTGGGAGGGCGTCAGGTGATCCTGGTGGGCAATCTGGTGCAACGGCAGTTCCTGGATGCGCGCGACCCGCCTTTTGGCTCCGCAGCCTCGATCGTGTTGTTGGGGATCACCCTGGTGTTGACGCTCTACTATACCCGGCGCTTCGGGCTGGGTGAGGAGATTGCCGCAGGATGAGCCCGTCGCGACAGTCCCCTTGGCTGGCCGCTCTGTCGGGGCTGGTCTACTTCTTTCTCTACGCACCGATCGTGGTGTTGATCGTTTTTTCCTTCAATGTCTCGCGCACCAATGTCGTCTTCGAAGGGGTGGTGAACCAGGGGCCCTGTGGGCCGTTTTACTGGTACTGCGAACTTCTCCAAAACCGCAGCGTGGCCGATGCCGCCCGCAATACCCTGATCATTGCCGTGACCTCGACCGCAGTGTCGACGCTCATTGGCACGCTGGCCGCGCTGGCGCTGCAGCGCTATGAGTTTTTTGGGAAAAAAAGCGCTGAGACTGCCCTCTATTTCCCAATGGTGACCCCCGAAATTGTGATGGGGATCGGAATCCTGGTGCTCTTCAGCGCACTCTTTGGCTGGCTCAACAGCATGCTGGCCCCCGGCCTGCGGCTGACCCTGGGGCTGGGCACTGTGATCGTCTCCCACATCGCCTTCAGCATCCCCTTTGTGACCTTGGTGGTGCGCGCCCGGTTGCATGGCTTTGACAGCCGGCTGGAAGAAGCCGCAATGGATCTGGG
>CAIOHJ010000245.1 GCA_903858085.1 uncultured Chloroflexota bacterium | reverse complement strand
GATCTCCACACAGACCTTCGGTGGGTGAAGCTAGGAAAGGTGCCGACTGCGCGGTGTTGTGCCAGAAAGCGGAGAGGTCTCCGCTGCGCTCCTTGTGGGGGGCGTTGCTGCGACAGAATGGGCTCCTGCCGCCTGCTCGGGGGCTGACGTTTCTGTGGCCAGCGCGCCGATGGCAGCCAGTGCCAGGATGTAGCCAAGATAGTTTTCGTTGAGAAAACGACTCCCATAGAAAAAGACCAGCAGCAAAAGTGCATAGTGCCAGAGGGCCTGTGACAGCGTGTTGTGGCGCGCCTGTCTCGCCACAAACCAGACCAGCAGCGGCCCGGCCAGGGCAATCTGCAACGCCCAGAAGGGCCATTGATCAAAGCGATCCCGCACCAGCCCCAGCCCCAGCACAAAATTGCTGGCTCCCCACCCCCAGATCTGGTAGCCGGTTGGCCCCTGGCCGTTGCTCCACCGCCAGACATCGTCGTACAGCGCGGCTGCATCCCAGAGCAAGTAGGGCCCCAGCAGCAGGAGAAAGACCCCGAACGCCGGGGCCGCCCGCCGCAGCAGCGTCGGCAGGGTCCCCCACAGTGCTCGCCACCCCGAGCGGCGCAAGGCGGTGCTGTCTGCTACCAGCAGCAAGCCATAAAAAGGCGCAAACAACCAGGCAGTCGGCTTGGAGGCGCAGGCCAGGCCAAAGCAGAGCGACGAAAGCAACAGCCAGCGCCCTCCTGCTGCCCCTGCCAGCTGTTTCTGCCTCGCCTGGCGCCAGGCGACCAGAGCAAAGACGATCCAGGCCAATACAAACAGATCGTTCTGGCCAAAGATGAGATCGAGCGCCAGGATCGGGTTGAGCGCAAGCGCAGCAGCCAAAGCCAGCCGTGCCGCCGGCGTTGTTGTCAGTCGGCAGGCCCCCCACAGCAGCGCAGCCAACAGCAGGAGATAGACCACACGCTGGTCGTAAAAGCCCAGCAGTTGCCCCAGCAGATAGAAAGGGGCGCTGAAGACAAAGGTCCAAGGCAGGTAGGGATAGTGGTAGAGCGCCGTGCGATATTTGCTGAAGCCCCACTCGGCCATCGGTGTGTCGGTGTACTCCTCGATGTAGGGATTTTTGCCGGCCAACAAATAGCGGATCGTGGCCTCGGTCTGGATGACACCGCCGTCGTGCGTGTAGCTGGCTGGCCCGTTGGCGTCGCGCAGCAGCATGAGTTTGCCTGTCGGCAGCAGCACCGCAGCCAGAATGATGGCCCCCAACGCCCACTGTTTGGCGCGCGTGCGTGATGGTTCGCTCGACGCCAGGTCCAACAGCGCATAGGCGATCAGGCCGGCCAGTGCCAATGCATTGAGCAGCAGCCCGATCGGCTCCCCTGGCCGGGGTCCGACCTCTCCCATCGCTGCATAGCCGGCGGCTGGCAGCAGCGTTCCCAAAAGCGGATGGCGCAACACGTCTTGCAGGCGATTGGGCAGCGCAGCCTGCTCGGCCAGCCCGACCACTTGCAACACCCCCAGCGTCAACAGGATCACCCAGTAGACATCCCAGCCCGGACGCGGGCTGCTGTCGGTCTGGCGGTCCATCAAGGCGCCCCCTGATAGCCAAAGAGGGTGCCGGCTGTAGGGGCAAAGATCCAGTCGGCACTGATTGCCGGCGCCCCGTTCAGCGCCATCCGGAAAGAGCTCCCAGCGTCGACGGTCGCACCAGATGCAGCGTCATAGATCAACGCAGCGCCGTTGCGCGTGATCACCAGCACGCGCTCGCTGGTCACATAGGGGCCGCCAGCCAGATCGTCGTTGTAGGCGACGACCCAGAACTGCTGTCCTGTCTGGCGGGAAACCGCCCGCAGCTGGCCGCTGCCAGCCAGAAAAACGGTCACATCGTTGACGGCCAGCATCGCCTGCGGGCTGCCCGCTGCATAGGTCCAGAGCTGGAACCCGGTATGGGCGTCCAGGGCGTGCAGCAGGCCGTTCGT
>CAIOHJ010000244.1 GCA_903858085.1 uncultured Chloroflexota bacterium | reverse complement strand
GCCAGCCCCCACATGCTATCCCTATCACAACTTTTGTCCGCACAAACGTTCTGGGTAAGGGTATGCCCTTACGGTCGGGGCTCTGAGCGGTTCACCTGACGCAGCGCCTCCTGCGTCGCCGCCAATTCTTCTGTCAACCGCCGGTTTTCTTTCGCACGCCCCATCGGGGCGGATGAGTTTAGCACCTGACCACATGGAACTGGTGGTCCGACGCCGGGTGCGCAAACGCGATGACCCCCCCCAGCTTCGCCGCGCGCGTAGCCCACCGGGCCGGTGTTGCCGTGCCATTGGTGGTCTGATCCAGCGCTTGTGGAGAGGATACGCTGAGGTCATATAAGTAGCCCCGAAAACTGCCAGACCGTCAATTGTCATTGTTTAGTTCGCACGTGGCGTGCGATGAGATGACACACAGACATGTTGACTAAGCGTTCATCATTGACAGACCACTAGCGCCTTTTTACGTGTTCTGCGAACGCTGGTGTTGACCCGCGCGTCGGACGCTTTCCGCAAAACTTTGAACCGCACCCTTTGCACTCTCCTTTTGCGCCGGAAATCCGGCTTGCGTTTGGGCACAAGGGGTGGTATCCTCGCATCATCTCGCTGAAGGCGGCTGCGTTCGTCGCATCGCCGGCTGTTCCCGAATCACCCTGAACGAGATTTTGTTCCCCAAAGGAGGAGACCCTGATGTTCCAGCGTCGTGGATGGATGGCAGTCAGCGTGTTGGTGATTGGCTATGTGCCGGTGGTTGCACTGGCAGGGGGTGAGCCGCCACCCGTTGTGGCGCACCCGTGTATGCCGTTGTGTAGCAGCGTGCAGGCTTCCCGAACCGAAGGGGGCTTATGACCATGCTGAGACGTTATTCTATCATTTTTCTCCTTACATTTGTCGTTTTTCTGGCAATGATGGCTCGTGTCTCGGAGTCAACCAGTCAGGCCAGTAACGCACGCACTACCGACAATGTTTCCTTTTTTTCCCAGACTGCGCTGCGCAGCCAAGTCACGAGCAGTGGAGCACCCCTCTTTCTGGGCAATGATCGGTCGGTCATGCTGTGGGAGTATGGCTGCGGCGTTGCTTCGTTGGCAATGGTCTTTCATCACTACGGCGTAGACACCGATGTGGTTCGCCTCAACGAAGCACTGCGCGCAGAAGGCGCCTTTTCGGGCGCACTGCTGGCCTGGGATCGCAGAGATGCTCTTCTCCAGGCTGGTCAGCCATGGATTCAGTCGATTGAGCGAGTCAACACTCGTCGTCCGCGCGACTTTCAGCAACGCGTGGACGACGAGCTCGCTGCCAATCGCCCTGTGATCGCTTATCTTGGCGCACGCCATTATGTTGTACTCGTAGGCAAGGATGAGAGAGATGGCTATCTGATCAATGATCCCTGGAAACTCACCGCCGAGCAGGGTCAGGCAATTGCTCTCGAGCAAAATGACCTCAAGCTCAAGTTCGATGACATCCGTCAATTCATCTTCATCCACCCCGACCGCAATGCGCCGACCAACGCCATCGCTGTGAACGGCTCGATTGCGGACAAGTACTACAGTCTGGGTGGATCGAAAGGTTTACTGGGGAATCCGGTGGCTGCCGTGGAGATGCTGACGGGCGGCGGGCGCTGGCAGCGTTTTGAGCGCGGCGCTATTCTGGCGCCAGCGCAGGGGGTCTTTGTCCTGCATGGCCCGATCTGGGAGAAATTTCAGGCGGAAGGCGGAGTGGCAAAAATGGGTCTGCCGCGCAGCGACAACTACAGCTACTTCGTGGGGCCGGCAGTAGAGTGGCGAGCCGACTTTTCCGACGCTTCGATTGTCTGGAGCGAGGGTGAGAGTCGTGCCCGTTTGCTCACGCCAGCGAATGCTTTGCGCGCTGAGTACTTTGCCAACCCCGATCTGGCTGGCACGCCTGTCTACACTCGTTTTGAGGAGTATCTGCTCTTTGACTGGCGGAGCGGTGCGCCGGGGCCATGGGTTGAGCCGGATGGTTTTTCGGCGCGTTACACAGCGACTATCTCTGTTGGCGGGTTTGGCTGGTGGTACAACTTTGTGGTCGACGCTGACGACGCAGTGCGGATATCGATCGACGGTGACAATGTCCTGGAGGGGTGGACGGACAGCGCCACGGTGCATCGCTTCACCCACTACCTGGGCAATGGAGAGCATACACTGCTCGTAGAATATCGAGAGGGTGAGAACAAAGCAAGTCTGCGCGCCGGCTGGAGCGCCTGGCCGGCAAGCCCCGTCTTTGCTTCCGAACAGACTGCTGGTTCCTTCGAACTGTTGCCAGCTTCGGCTGCAGAGAGTGCGCCTGACACGACCGCTGCCGCTGCGGTGATCGCCACGCTGACCGCCGAGGCGCAGGTCACGCCGACGGAAGTGGCGATGGTTGAGGCCACGCCACAGGCACCTGCATCTGGCAGCCGTGATATGCTCCCAGATATCAGCGAGCGAATTACGGCCTGGACTCTGACAGAGCAGGATGGGGATGATTTGTTATGCTTTGGCCCCTGCCCTAAACTCTGCCGCTTCGGATGTGACAACCTGGAGATCACTGTTCTCCAATCACTCGAAACCACCGACGCCGATCGGGCAAACGGGATCGAGGAAAAATGGTGCGCTGAAGTCGAGTTGATTGCCAAAGATGACGATGGTCTCTGGGGAGACAAGCGGCTTTACTACGAAATTGCACGGATTGGCGAACAGATCACCATCCTAGACGACACGTTCTGGATTCCAGAAATAGG
>CAIOHJ010000243.1 GCA_903858085.1 uncultured Chloroflexota bacterium | reverse complement strand
AGGCGCTGCGCCAGAGCTGGATCCGTAAAAAACCGGTGCCTTGCTCGAAATCGAACAGACGCTGAAAACGTTCGGTGGCTGCAAACGGCACAAGCAGCAGCAGGCCCACGATGGCCAGCCCCCCCAGGAGCGCCAAGGGTCCTCGGCGCCCCCGCCCCAGCATCCAGAGCCCGGCGCCCCCCACTACAGCCAGCTGCACCGGCGCAGCCAGCAGCAGAGCCCCTTTGCTGAAGGTGAAAAGCCAGGCCAAGGCCTGCGGCACTGCCAGGACGCCCCAGACCCAACGCGTCCGCCCACTTCCCCCCCACACCAACAGCGCCAGCGTCACGGCCAACGTGCGGTCCAAATAAAGCGCCAGGTTGTTGGCAGAATCGTAAAGCGACTGCACCCGGCGCACGCCCTCTGCCGCCGAAATCAAGCCCGGCAGGTCGCTGAACAGGCCAGCCACCCCAATCGACGCAAAAACAGCGGCGCCAGCCAGCCAGCTGCAGACAATCCACTGTCGATCGGCCTCTGGCCGTTCAGCGGTACTCAACACCCAGTGGAGCAACATTGCAAAGAGCAGCGCGTTGAGAAAGAGGGTGCGCCACTCGCGCAGCGCAAGCTCGGGGTAGCGGGTGTCGACACTGGCAACCAGCGCCCAGCCCACCAGCCCTGCCAGCAGCCCAAAGCGTTGGAAGCCACCTCGAGCCTCGCCCCCCTGGCCATTCCCCCAACGCAGCAGCCTGTGCCCTGCCCAGACAACCAGTCCACCCGCCACCCCGACATCCAAGATCTCCAAAGCACGTCCAGGCAGGAGGGGCAATTTGACCGCATAGGCGAAGGGCAGGGCAAAGACCAGCGCCGCCACCCACAACGCAGGCCGCAGCAGCCCCGCACAGCCCAGCAAGGCCAGCCCGCCAGCCACCGCCAGCCAGTGTCCAGCAAGCAACCCTCCGCCCAGCAGCAAGGCGGCGGCGCCCCCCAGCACCCAGACCACTCGGCCCCCTGGAAGCTGCCCGGCAGGGGGCCACCGGAGCCGGCGCATCCGACCCACCAGCCAGCGGCCCCCTGCCGGACCCACCAGCCAGCCCCCCCCCAACAACGCCAGCACCCCTGGCCATCGCGGGGCCCAAAGGAGCGGACGAAGAAGATCCGCTGGGTACAGCTGGGAGGCAGGCACATCCACAGCCGCTGCCCGCAGCGGCCGCTGCCCCCATCCCCGCCACAGCTCCAACCGAACCCGATGGACGCCAGGCTGGGCAGCACGATGAATCTCGACCCACACTGCCCGTCGCCCCTCCGCCCATCCCACCGTTTCCGGTGCCAGCAGTGTGCGATAGCCGGCCGGATCACCTCGGCTGTCGACATTGCCCGCAATCTGTGCCAGACGGTTGGCAGGGGCGCCGTCTACCGTCGCATAGAGATAGGCCCAGTAGTCCCCGGGTGCCAGCTGCAACCAAAGAGAGCGACCGGTGTACTCAAACCTGACCACACCCGCCGGTGCAGCCCAAGGCGCAGCAGGTTCTGGCGGGCTGGCACCTGCCCCGCTCACCTGCCAACCCGGCGAGTATTCGAACAGTGCACTGTCCAACGCAGCCACCCCACCCGCACGCAGCGCAGCCACGCTGGCAGGATGAACGCCGCAGGAGGTGCAGGTCCAGATCGGCCAGACCAGCAGCAGCCAGAGGAGCCCGCCAGCCACCGCCAGCCCGCCAGCCAGCAGACGCCGGTTGCTGTGCAGGAGGCCAGAAACAGCCACAGGATTCGCTCTCAAAACAGCCTGTCCTTTCTGGAGCCGACCGCCCTGCACACGCCCGCAGCCAGGGCAAGAATCAGGCCAGCCCGGCCCGGCACACCAGTGCCCGAGCCGCACGGCTGTGCTGTGCTACCAGCGCTGGCACGTCCAGGGAGGGCATCCCTGCCGAAACCAGCAATCGGCCGGCCACCATTGCCCAGTCGACCGGCTGGGGCTGGCAAAACACCAGCGCGGCCACCGGGTCGTGGACTGCCCCGCCAGCATGCCAGAGCGTATCGAGACGAAACGCCACCAGATCTGCTGCCATCCCCGGCACCAGTGCGCCGATATCGTCCCGGCCCAGCACAGCTGCACCCCCTAGCGTGGCGATCTCCAACGCTTCTCGCGCAGTCATCGCGCGCGGGTTGCCTAGCACACGCTGCAGCAGCAGGCACTGACGAACCTCGTTGAGCAGGTGGCTGCCATCGTTGGAAGCGCTGCCGTCGACTCCGAGCCCGACCGGCACACCCGCATCGCGCAGGGCGCGCACAGGTGCGATGCCCGAAGCCAGCCGCATGTTGCTGGTTGGGCAGTGAGCGACGCCAGTCTTGCTTTGGGCAAATCGTGCGACCTCACTCTGATTTAAGTGCACACAGTGCGCGTGCCACACATCATCTCCTGTCCAGCCCAGCAGTTCTGCGTACTCTCCAGGCCGGTAACCGAAACGTTCCAGACAGAAGCGCTCCTCGTCCTGGGTTTCGGCCAGGTGGGTGTGCAAATGCACGTTCATCGTGTCGCCAAAACTGCGTGCCAACAGCGCACTTTCACGCATCAGCTCGGGCGTCACACTGAACGGGCTGCAGGGGGCCAACACCACGCGGCGCATGGCAAAGCGGCTGGGATCATGAAAACGCTCGACGACCCGTTGGCAGTCACGCAGAATCGCGCTTTCCTGCTCGGTGCAGCGGTCGGGCGGCAGTCCCCCCTGGCTCTCTCCCAGGCTCATGCTGCCGCGCGCACCGTGGAAACGAACCCCGATGCTCTCCGCTGCGGCGAACTGGTCGTCCAGCCGGGTGCCGTTTGGCCAGAGATAATGGTGGTCGCTTGACGTCGTACACCCAGAGCACAACAGTTCTGTCAGCGCCAGCTGGGTACTGACAAAAACATCCTCCGGCGTCAACTCTGCCCAGATCGGATAGAGCGTCTTGAGCCAGTCAAACAGCACGGCATCTTGCGCCGCCGGAATCACGCGCGTCAGCGTCTGATAGAAATGGTGGTGGGTGTTGACAAACCCCGGCAGCACAATTCGCCCGCGCGCGTTGAGGCGCTGCACCTCAGCGGACTGAAACGAAAGGGGCAGATCCGATGTAGCCCCAACCCAGGCGATGGCTCCATCTGCCACCACCACAGCACCGTCCACAATCTCACGGCGTTCTTTGTCCATCGTCACCAGCAGATCGGCATGCTCAACACACAACAAGGGGATAACCTCCTTTGGAAAGCAAGAAGGGCTGGCACCGTACACTTGACAGCGCACGGTGCCAGTTGCAAGGCACGATACAAAGTGCAACAAACGATGGGTGCATCTCTGCAACTCAGAATTGGTGTTTGACAAAAATAGCCGCGCGCAAGAGCGGATGATCTGCGAAAACCTTACCCATTGCAGAGGCTATCGACAGAAGTGTGCCACATCGACAGCATTTTGCACAGTCCAGCCGCCCGGCAGATTGAGGAATCGCTCCAACAGCGCAGCGAGCAAGCCTGAACAGGTACGATTTTTCGCGTGGCGGCCAGGGTTTGGGATTCTGCCCGCTCGCCGTAGTATACTGGCTTTATGCAGCGGTCAGAGCCCCTCGAACTGTTTTGCCCCAACCCGTTGGTTCGCTCGGCCAATGTACAGACGCTCCTGGCGTTGACTCGCCCCCGCGGTATCGATCTCTCTGGCGACGAACAGCCCCTGTTGGTCGAGGCCGGCAAAGATCTGACCGGTGCCGCCCCGGAGAGACCCGTACGGCTGTTGGGGTATTACAACGGCAGCCGACTGCCGGGCGTCTGGCGAGGACTCGTCCTGTTGCTGCACGGCTGGGAAGGGTGCAGCCACTCCAATTACAACCTGGTTCTGGCCCAACGGCTGGTCGAACAAGGGTTTGCCACCTTTCGGCTCAACCTGCGCGACCATGGGCCCAACCTGCACGTCAACCCGTACAGCCTGAATCCGGGGAGCTTTCGTGGCACGTTGATCGAGGAGGTTGCCGCTGCGACAGCCCAGATCGCCCAACTGGCTGGCCCGCACCCCTTCTACATTGCCGGAGCCTCGTTGGGCGGCAATTTTGCTCTGCGTCTGGCCCGGTGGCACAGCGAGCGAACACCCTTTCATCACCTGCACAAAGTCGTGGCCCTTTGTCCGGCCATTCACCCCGGCCACGCTACGGATGCGCTGGACCGCAATCCCCTGACCCGAAGCTACTTTCGCCGACGCTGGCTGCGTTCGTTGCACGCCAAACAGGCGTTCTACCCGGTTTTTCCCGACCTCCGTGCGATCGAACAGTTTCCCTCGATCCGCGAGATGACCGAATGGTTCGTCCAAAAACTGGCCAGACGCGGTGAAATTCCATTTCGCAACGCCGACGAATACTTTGCCGCGTATACGGTGCTTGGGGATGCACTCGCCACACTGCGCGTACCGACGACCATCATCACTGCCCAGAATGACCCCGTGATTCCTGTCGCTGACTTTGCGGCACTGGCGCCCCACCCCCTGCTGGAATTGCAGATCCACCCCAGCGGAGGCCACTGTGGCTTTGTCGATGCTCCCCCTGTCCGCCACCGGGTGGCTGATTTGATCCTGCCTGCCTTGCTGCGCTCCTGACCCACCTGTCTGGCTGTCCACCCTTGCGCAGGTTGACTCTGCCCAGGGGCCTCTTGCAGCGGCATGAACGGTTTCCATGCAGGGAATACCTTTGAGAAGACAGTGGCAGCCAGCCAGCGTTGTGCCGAGGTCGAAGGGCAGCGCTGCCCTACCCCCTGCCGCACCTGGTGTGATGCCAGCCGACGCTGGCAGGAACGAGCCCGGGCAGGGGACGCCCCCCAGCCTTCCCCTTTGCCAGGGGAGGAGGAAGCCCACCGTTCAGATGCCCGCCAGGAACGCCTGGGGATGATCTCCACGTATCCTCTCCAAAAGCGCTGGATCAGAGCACCGCTGGCACGGCGACCCGGTAGGCGACGCGCGCGGCGAAGCTGGGGGGGGGGCATCGCGTTTACGCCCCCGGCGTCGGAGCGCCAGTTCCATGTGGTCAGGTGCTGCTGGAGGTCGGCTGCGGTCCTGTCCGTGTCACAGGACGGGATGGCTGTAGGGCGAAGTGGCACTTCGCCCTCTTTGCGGTGCTCTCAGGCGGGGTGGCTGCAGGACGGGATGTTTGTAGGGCGAAGTGGCACTTCGCCCTCTTTGCGGTGCTCTCAGGCGGGGTGGCTGCAGGACGGGATGTTCGTAGGGCGAAGTGGCACTTCGCCCTCTTTGCGGTGCTCTCCGTGCGGGGTGGCTGCAGGACGGGATGTTCGTAGGGCGAAGTGGCACTTCGCCCTCT
>CAIOHJ010000242.1 GCA_903858085.1 uncultured Chloroflexota bacterium | reverse complement strand
GTCAGGGCACTGTGACAGTGCCGAGCAGATAGGTGTCGGTCTGTCCAACCGGGAGCCGCTCCAGAGTCTGCGTGTTGTACACCCCCACCACCGTCTGGTACTCGCCTGCAACCAGTGTGGGCGGCAGCTCGAACGTGTAGCGGTCTGCCAGCAGCAGCCCTTTGCGAAACAACGGGGGCGGAACAAAATTGTCGGCGATCGGGTGGTCGTTTTGTGCCACTAGCTGGCCCTGTGCGTCCAGCAGGTGCACAAACCCGGTGTATTCCGCCTGTGCTCGCTGCTGTGCCTGCCACACCAGGTCGACAGTGAAGAGCAGACCGGCAGCGCTCTCGGCAGGGTGGCTGGCAGCCACCAACGCCAGATCGGAGCCAAAATAGGCAGGCTGTGCCAGCGGGGTGCCCGGCAGACGCTGGAGGCCTGTGCCGACCGCCAGCACGCCTACTGGCACCACCGCAGCCACAAGGGCCCCGTCGGCGACCCGCTGCGGGCTGATTTTTTCCTGGGTGACCGGGTCGACCAGATACAGCTCCAGACGATAGAGCCCGGGTACACTGTCCGGCGGAACGACCATCGAGCGCTGATCAGAGCGAAGCGCGCGCGAAGGAGCCCAGGTCGAGGTCGCCATCCCGACAGGCCAGCTGTGCTGCTGCCAGAGCACGTTGCCCTGCGCGTCGATCAGCTGCACCCCCAACGAGTAATCCTGGGGCACTGCAGCCACTGCCTGAAAGAGCAACTGCAGCTGCACTGCCTCCCCTGGCTGGGGATCGACCGGATCGATCCGAACATCGGCCAGCACAATGCTGCCCGCAAACAACAGAGGGTCGAAGCCCTGCGTCTCCTGCGCCGCACGCTGCGATTCCTGGCGCGCCAGCGTCGTAAAAAAGAGTGTGTCCAGGCTGCTCACATACTGTCTGACCAGCTCCGGACGCAGCGCGTACTGTTCGGGCAACGAGCGAGGCTGGCCGATCTGCGCTTTGCGCAAAGAGCCGCGCTCGGCGATCGTGGCCAGCTGATTGGTCAGCTCGAGGATCGGGGTTGCCGCTGCCAGCAGCAGCACCGCTGTCCAGGCCAGCGCGCGCCGCCGTGTCACTCCCTGCAGAAGATAGCCGTTGCGGCCCACGATCGTCGCCACAAAAAACAGGGCCGGCAACGAAGCACCCAACACCAGATCGTTGAACTGGCCAAAGACAAAGAGGGGGAGCAGCAGCAGCCAGCCCAGCAGAGCCCAGTAAAGTCGTCGCAGATGGCTGGCGTTGCGATAGGAAGCAAAACGGTCAATGGCAAAGTAGAGGCCAAATTCCAACAGACAAAAAAGAACAAACGCCAGCGCCAGCTGCGCTGGGTGAGCCCAGCGGCCAACTTCCGAAAAGATCGTGCCGACCCGAAATGGACCTTCCAACGCCGCCGCCAGGGGGGCCAGCTTGCTGGCAAAATAGACCAGACTGAAGGCCAGCATCCCGAGCCCGGCCACGTTGGCGACCGACCCATAGGAGCGCAGCCGCAGCCAAAACCGCCGGCGATCGCTCAGATCCGCCGCCAACAACGGCACCAATCCCAAGGTGACAAAAGGAGACCAGAGCGGGGTTGCCGCCCAGTACCAGAGCACCCGGTCACGCCGCTCCGAATATAAAAATGTCGCCAACAGCAGCGCCGTAAACAGCCAGCCAGAGAGTGCATGCTGCGGTGCCCAGAACAGCCCCACCAGGTTCGACCGGTACTGCCAGACCGACATCCCCCCCGGGTGAAGCTCGCCTGGCCTGCTGCCCAGACTGGCCCCCTCCGGGTGCAGCACGACCCCAGGAATGGCAGCCAACACAACGTTTGCAATGCTCACCCCCGAAAAAAGCGCAAAGATCGCCAACCCATACAGCGGCTTGCGCTGTACAATCACTGCAAACCAGAGAACCGACAGCACCAGCCCCACCAAAGTCCACAACGCCAGACACTGATGCGCTGCATCCACCCCCAGCCACTTGCCGACCAGAGCCGCCGGCAGATAGTAGGCGATGTAATAGACCAGACCGGCATTGACGCCATGATAGCGATAGACCACAGGCCAGTCGTAGCGGATGAGATCTTCGAGAACAATCTCATGTTTTTCCCAGTCCCGAATCTGCGCGCCGTAGCCCCCAACTCCAGAAACCGCCACCAGCACCAGACACCCCAGCAGCAGCAGCCCCAACGCAGGCCAGGTAGCGGTGCGTCGCCACTGCTCGATCTGTCGGTGCAGAGCAGGGTCAGCGGCCCGCACCACCCCCACCAGGCCGAGCAGGCAGCACACCATCCCCCCCACAGCCCACGGGCCTTGCAGCCATCCCCCCACAAAAATCAGCTGGGGTAAAATCAGATAAAAAGCGCTGACCCCCAGCAGCCAGCTCGGAAACGAACGAATCATCGAGACATATCCCTCAACCTGGGAGCTGTTGCAACAGCTCCCAGGTAAACACAGCCAATTGTCCAAAAGGCTGGGCTCGCGCTATACTGCGTCTTGACAAAAATGCAGCCGATTGTGGCTGTTGAATGCAGAATGAACCTTTGCAGTGAACCAAGGACCTGTTCGACCCATTATAGCATCGGTGCCATCGTTCGTATGAACAGACATCCTCTCAACAGGGTGGGGGCTGCGGCGGTGTTGTTCTGTCTGCTTCTGCTCCCCCGCCTGCCAGGGCTGACCCTGGCTGTCAGCCCTGACGAGCCCAAGTGGCTGGCCCGCTCGGCCAATTTTTATTACGCGCTTGCCCACCATGACTGGCCCAGCACCTTTCAGATCGCACATCCAGGTGTGTCGGTGATGTATGTCGGGATGAGCAGTTTTCTGGCGTTGTTCCCCGAGCTGGCCACACAGGCACCGGCCCCGTTCGACTGGGAGAGCAAGGCCACCCAAGCCTGGCTCCAGACCCATCTGCCAGTCAGCCCATTGACCTTGTTGATCGCCGGACGTTGGGCGGTCATTCTGCTCATCACCTTTTTGCTGATGGTGATGTACCTTCCGCTGCGTACGCTTTTGGGCAAGCCCGCTGCCCTGCTGGCCATCCTGTTCGTCGGCTGGTCCCCTTTTGGCATCTCACTCACCCAGCGTCTCCATCCAGACAGCTTGCTGGCCATCTTTTTGCTGCTCAGCCTGTCGGCGTTGCTCGCCTGGCTTTCTGCAGGCAGAGCCCGCCGGTACCTGCTGCTCTCAGCAGGGGCCGGCGGGCTGGCCGGGCTGACCAAGACCCCTGCCATCTTTCTGGTTGCCACACTGGGGCTGCTGGTGGCGATCGACTGGTGGCGCAGCGGCCGTTCAGCCCGGCAGGGAGGGGCTGCGCTGGGAAGCATCGCCCTCTGGGGCGGTGTTGCCCTCGTTCTGTTTGTCGCACTCTGGCCTGCCCTATGGGTACAGCCTGTGCAGACCCTCACCCAGATTCTGGCGGAGATGAGCGTGCACGCCGAAGGACACACCAACCCCAATTTTTTCTGGGGGCAGCGTGTCGAAGATCCAGGGTGGCTGTTTTATCCGGTCGCGCTGCTCTTCCGGGCCACACCAGCCACTCTGCTCGGCGGAATCGCAGCGGGCGTGTTGTGGGCCACGCGCGGCGCTCCGCTCTTCCGCCAGCAAACAACCCGTTCTGTGCTGCTGGGTTTCTTGCTCTTTGCTCTGCTTTTTACCGCTGGCATGACGCTGGGGGGCAAAAAATCGGACCGCTATGCCCTGCCCGTGCTGCTTGCACTGGATCTCATCGGCGCGATCGGCTGGTATGGTCTTGCCCAGCTCGTCTGGCAGCAGCCGTGGCTGGCCCACGCTCCCCGGCGACTGGGGCCTGGATGGGGCGGCGCTATGGCCCTGTGCGCGCTGCATGGCTCGTTCGCTGCTTACCACGCGCCTTATTACTTCACCTACTTCAACCCCTTGGTAGGTGGCACTGCCACCGCCCCGCAGATGTTGGTGATTGGTTGGGGAGAAGGTCTTGACCAGGCTGCACGCTGGCTGAACGAATACGGCCAAGGCCAGTCACGCCCAGCCCTGGCCGCCTACCACAACGGCCCGTTTTCCTACTTTTATCAGCACGATGCCATCAGTTACGCCAGCAGCCTGCAGCGCGACTGGCTGGAAGCAGACTACGCCGTCACCTACGCCAACCAATGGCAACGTCAGCTGCCCGACGCCCAGACGCTGGAATTTTTTGCAGCACAGACGCCGGTCTATGTCTATCGTTTCCGCGGGTTGGAACTGGCACAGGTCTACGATCTCGTGCAGACCCTGCCTCCCCCCAACCCCAAGGTCGACTCGCAGCGGATCATCGACTTTGGGGGGGCCCTGCGGCTGCTGAAACACGACCTCTCTCCGCTGCCCGGCCAGCCGGGAGAGAGCGGCGAGGTCGCACTCTATCTCAAAAAAATCCAGACAATGGAACAGAATGTCAGCGCATTGCTCCGTCTGTACGGGCCGGATGGCAGCGAGGTGTGGCGCAGCGAAGGCTGGCCCTATGGAAGCCCAACCCGCGAGTGGCCGCTGCGCGAGGTACGCCGGGACGCCCATCTCCTGACCCTGCCCCCCACTTTGCCAGATGGCCTGTACAGGCTGACACTTGCCTTTTATGAGAGCGAAACGCTCGACTTGCTGCCAGTCACCTATCCAGGCAACCGCCAACTACAGGCAGGAGGCACAGAGGCAGATCTCCTCTTGATCCAGGTCGGAATCGCGCCGACACCTGCATCGACGGGCCAGCTTCCCGCAGACTTCGGGGCCAGCATTCGTCTGGCCGGCTACACGCTGCCCTCCACGTTGGCGGCCGGGCAGACGCTGCCTGTCACACTGGTCTGGCAAAGCCTGCATCCCACTGCCGCGGCCTATACCATGTTTGTCCACGTCGTCGACCCAGCCGGCCAGCTGGTGGCTCAGCAGGACCGCAGCCCCCAGGCCCCTACCCAGCTCTGGACGCCCGGAATGACCCTCGAAGAGACCTATACCCTCTCCTTGCCGGCCAGTCTACAGGCCGGTGAATTCAGTGTCCGGGTAGGGCTGTACGACGCCAGCGGCACGCGGCTGCCAACCGACAGCGGCGAAAAGAACGATTTCGTCGAGATCGGCCTGCTGCAGGTCGATTGATTTCAGGGCAGAGAACGGGCACAGCGAAACCCATAGAGGTTGTTGCTGCGCTCAGGAAACGTGACAACCCGGCGGGCCACCCGCATGTAGTCGAAGTGGTTGTCCCATGAACCGCCGCGCAGCAGATGGTCGGAACCTGTCGCTGGCCCCTGCGGGTTGTGGACGGGGGAGAAGCTGTAGTAGTTGCTGGCATACAGATCGTTGACCCACTCGCGCACGTTGCCCGCCATGTCCATCACCCCATACGGGCTGGCCCCCGCAGGGTAGGTGCCGATCTCGGTCGTGTCTCCCACACACCAGACCCGTCTCCCGTCGACCACCACGTCAAAATTCCCCAGTCTGCAGTCGCGGGGCTCGTCCCCCCAAGGATACATCCTGGTGTCTCTCTCCCCGCGCGCAGCTTTCTCCCACTCCGCCTCGGTGGGCAGACGCTTTCCCTCCCAGCTGCATAAATTTCGGGCGTCGTGCCAGTTGGTGTGCAGCACCGGATAGTTCGCATACGCAGGATTTCCGTAGTAAAAACTGCGCGTGTTCGACCCACGGCTGCGCGGCGTACGGCAGACCCCCGCCTCGACACAGGCCTGGTAGCGGGCATTGGTCACTTCATACCGGTCGATGGCGTAGGCATCCAGTTCAACGCTGTGCAGCGGGCGTTCGTCCACCCGGCAGGCTTCCCAGGCCAGGCTGCTGTCACAACCCATCAAAAACGGGCCGGCTGGGATCAAAACCTCTTCAGCCGGGTTGAGCGTTGGGGGCACCTCCACCGCAGCAACGACAGGCAAATACAGCCAGCTGTCTGTCAGTTGGAGCGACGCATCCAGCTTGCCTCTCTCCTGCTGCGGGCTGGGCGGACGGCTGGCCGCAACAGAAGCTGGCTCCCGCTCTCGCCGCGGGGCTCCTTGGACAGCTGAAAAAGCAGCCCCCCAGAGCGACAGGCAGACTGCAGCCAGGAGCGCCCACCTCCTAAAATGAACGGGCACAGCGAATCCCATAATAGTAGTTGCTTCGCTCCAGATAGGTGTAAATACGATAGGCCACACGCATATAGTTGCCGTGGTTGTCCCACGACCCACCACGCAGGATACGCGTGCTCCCGTTTGCCGGGCCCTGTGGGTTGTGTACAGGCGATACGCTGTAGTAGTTCTGCCCATACCAGTCGTTGACCCATTCGCGTACATTGCCCGCCATATCCATCACCCCATACAGGCTGGCACCCTCCGGGTAGGTACCGACCTGCACAGTGTCGCCTGTACACATCCTCCGCCCCCCTTCGATCGGGACATGAAAATTGCCCAGAGCACAGTCCAACTCACGGTTGCCCCACGGATATTTTCGCGTGTCCAGGGGGCCGCGCGCAGCCTTCTCCCATTCTGCCTCGGTCGGCAACCGCCTGCCCGCCCAGCGACAGAAGGTATTGGCGTCGTTCCAATTCACAAACAACACCGGGTAATTGGCAAATTCAGGGTTGCCATAATAGAAAGAGCGGGTGCTGGATTCGTTTGCGCGCGGGGCCCGGCAGACCCCCGCATCGACACAGGCTTGATAACGTGCGTTGGTCACTTCATATTTGTCGAGGTAGTAAGCATCCAAAGAGACCGTATGCAAAGGCAGCTCGCTCCCGCGCGTGCAAGAATCTACCGCATTGTAGAGGTCACAGCCCATCTGAAATTCTCCAGGCGGGATCAAGATCTCCTCTGCAAAATTGGGGGGAGGCGTCGGGGTGCTGGTGGCTTCTCCCTGCGCCACCACAGGCAGATAGACCTGGCTTGCAGTCAGCTCGACAGAGGGGCGCACCCACAGACCCAAAGCATCCAAAGAGGTGCTGACCACCAGGTCAGTCGGTTGCAACAGCGGCGGGAGTCGACTGGCTGGCAGCTGCCCGCCAGGGTTTGCTGCCCCCTGAACAGCTTCCGTGCTCCCCCCCCACACAACAAGCGCCCCCAACAAGAGAGCACAGATCACACAAGCTTTCATGGCTCAGACCTAGATTCGAAGAGCAGAAAGGCCGACTTGCCTGTTCTGCCAGGTTCTCGACGTCATCCCCTTCGAGTATACAACGCACCGACAGGCCGGTCAACCCCATACAGCAGTTCCCCGGCAACGCTGCGGCCCGTTGCTGCGCCAGGGAAGCCCCTCCTCCGATCTCCCAGACAGCCCCGCACAGCGCTCTCCCTGCGCACAAAAGCCCCCTCGGGTCTGAATTGGGCAATCTTTTTGCAGAGCCTTACAATAGTCGCGTGCTCTCCTGCAGCGCACACATACCACCAACCCCATCAGGAGTTCAACAATGACCTGTCGACTGCTCTCTCTTGGATTGTTATGGTTTCTGTTGGGAATCGGTGCCCCCCTCCAGCTTCATGGAGAGAGCCCAGGCAGCTTCAGAGCAACGCATCACCGCGTTGGGCTGCAAGAGCAGCAGCCAAAGAGAGTGCCCGCCGCCACCGTCACAGTTTCCTCTCAGCTGACACAGAGCCAGATCTACGCGCCGATCATCGCCTTTGTAGCGGTGCCCACGCCAGTCCCCCTGCCAACACCCCCCCCCAGCCCGGACCAGACCGAAGAGATCCTGATCCGGGCCGGCGAATTTCAGATGGGCTGTGATATGAGCAACCCAATCGAAACCTGCAGCCCGAATCAAAAACCACTGCACACAGTCTATTTGGACGCCTATTTCATCGACAAATACGAAGTGACCAACGCACGGTACAGAGTCTGTGTGGAGGCAGGGGGGTGCACCCCTCCCTGGCAGAACAACTCCTACACACGCTCTCACTATTATGGAAATCCAGAATTTGACAACTATCCAGTGATTCGGGTGGACTGGTATCAGGCAGCGGCATTTTGCACCTGGGGTGGGAAACGCCTCCCGACTGAAGCCGAGTGGGAACGGGCGGCGCGCGGCAACCAGGACACTCGCAAATTTCCCTGGGGAAATCGCCCGGCCGACGATACCCTGCTCAACTACAACAACCGTCTGCACGACACCGATGCAGTCGGCTCCTACTCAGGCGGGGCCAGCCCCGACGGGTTGATGGACATGGCGGGCAACGTCTGGGAATGGGTGAATGACTGGTACGCAGGCGCCTACTACAAGAGCTCCCCCCTGGTGAACCCACCTGGCCCCCCGACCGGCGAATACCGGGTCCGGCGTGGCGGTTCCTGGCTCAACAAGGAGAGCGACATGCGCGTTGCCGGGCGGAGCCTGAAGCCGCCAGAACACTGGCCCAGCGCCATCGGCATCCGGTGTGTGCGTCCGGTCGAGTGACCCCGCTGGCCCTGCCCGGTGTTCAGCTGCCCGGTGTTCAGCTGCCCGGCTGGAGCGCTTCGACCACCTGGATCGGCGCCACCGTCCCAAACGATTCGCCGGTTCGGGTCGCTACCTCTGCCAGGGTGGCCGGGTCGTACAGCACTGCACCCAGCTTGTATTCCCCGCTGGGCGTTCCGGGGGGAACCAACAGCCCCAGACGAACAGCCGGTTCTACCGGCAGATCGTTCTGGGCGACCACGGTGCCGTCTGCTGCCAGCAGACGCACAGAAAGTTTGAGCGGGGTTGCACTGGCTCTGCTCATTTCCAGCTCGACCGGCAGCACCTCCCCCGGAGCGACCTGCGCCTGGCTGCGGAGAGCGGACAGGTCAAGCGCAGCCCACGGAGAGTGTGCCGCCAGCGCCTGCAAAGGACGGCGCGGCCGACCAAAGACCTCCAACAGGGTCTCCCCCGAGACCACCGTGCGGGCAAAATAGCTGTCAGCTGCTACCTGTTCACGGGCCCCCTGCGTGTGGCGGCTCACGACAAAAATCGTACCGCGCACCTGCTCCAGTGGCACCGGGTACGCTGCATCTTCCCGCCCCGGCAGCAGCACCCGGTCTGCAGCCAGGTCGTGCACGGCTGTCCAGACCGCAATATCCCGGTCCCCAAAGATCAGCGTCGCCTGGGAGGAATCAAAAAGGTTCAATGCGTCGGCGATCGGGGAGGTCTCGATCAGGATCACCGGATAGGCTTCCGGCTGGCGCGGCCCGTCGCGGCTGTACAAGGTGGCTGTCGACCCATCGGGCAACGGATACTGTTTGACCGGTTCGTACAGCTGGTGGAACAAGGAGTCCTTCTGGGCAATTCGGGTCAGAATCGCTTGCCCGGCAGGCTGGACATCACGGTTGTCGCCGTCTTTGAGCAGGATCCAGCGGTTGGCCAGCGCCTGCCCCCAGCCAGCTGCGCGCTGTTCGGTCAAGGCGTTGACGGTGATGTTCAGCTTGTCCAGGGCCACCAGGTAACGAAGCTTGCCACGGTGAATTTCCCAGGTGTCGATCAACACCCCCAGCGATTCTGCGTCACCCTCCGGGCTGCCGACCGTCGCCAACACATCTGGCCCGATCCAGTAGGCCGGATCGGTCGAGCCTGTCGCCGGCAGGACAGAATACTCGCTCTGAACCCAAAGCTGCGGCGCCCACGCGTAGAGGGGTGCCAGCCGGTCAAACGTAAACAACGCCCCTTGCACCAGCAAGACACCGAGCCAGGCCACAGCCACAGCGGCCGCCAGCTTGCGCGGGTACCCGGACAGACCCGCCACCAGCAAAATGACCAGCAGCGGCAGCAGAGGGACCAGGTTTCGCGGGTTGGTGTAGGTCAACACCGTGAGCGGAAGCCAGGCGCTGACCACCGCCAGGCCGTAGATCTTGAGATCGGCAGCAACAGGCTGCCGGGCACGCGCCACCCACCCCACCAGCGCCGCCGGCAAGATGACCCAGCTGGCCAACACCCCCAGATGCTCGAAGAGCCCATATTCCAAATAGCGGGTGTACGCAGCAAGAGCCCACAAATTGGGCGGCTCCTTGGTGCCCCGGTCGGTGCCGAAAGCAACATCCCCCAGCGGGGTCAGCACATCGAGCCGTGGAAGATACCATAGACTGGCAATTGCCAGGGCCAGTGTAACCGCTGTCCAGCCATTGCCGATCTGTCCCCGCCCACTCCAGAGCGCATAGAGTGCCAGCGCAAACAACAGGGTCCACGGCCACAACAGCCACTCCCCCAAAAACATCTCCTGCTCGACGACAAACTCACGGTTGGGCCAGTACCAGGCCAGGGCCAGCAAAAACCCGACCCCCAGCGCCCCGCCGACCGCTGCCCCTCGCGGCTGCCAGCTGCGCAGTGCGCTGCGCTGCAGCTGCCAAAAATTTCCGGTCCACAACAGATAGAGCAACGGCAGCGCCAGATAGAGCGGCGCGGTCCATTTGCTGAGCAGGGCAATCCCCAGCGCCCCCCCAAACCCAATCGACCAGCCACGGTGTCGAAAACGTTCGGAGCGCAGCAGGGCATAAAAGGCGGCCAGCAGCGGCGCGGCCAGGCTGTTTTCCATATAGTACAGCCGAGTCATCGCCGTTGCCATCGGCAGCAGACTGAGCAGCGCCACCGCCAGGAGGGCCCAGCCGTCACCGACCGTCCGCCGTGCCAGCCAGAAGGTCAACAGCAAAATCAGGGCGAACAGGAGCAGGTTGGGAATCTGGGCTACATCCAGGCTGCG
>CAIOHJ010000241.1 GCA_903858085.1 uncultured Chloroflexota bacterium | reverse complement strand
TTGAAAAACAACATCGAAGATGCTCGCAACACCGTGTTGATCGTCAGTTTTCAGGCGGAGCATACGCTCGGACGTCGCCTCCAAGATGGCGAAAAAACCGTGCGTATTTTTGGGGAGAGCTACGATGTGCGCGCCGAGGTCACCGCCATTGAAGGCTACAGCGCCCACGCTGACCAGCACGAACTGCTCGCCTGGGCCGATCGCTTCGACCGCCAGCAGGTCAAAGGCCTTTTTCTGGTGCACGGCGAAATTCAGGCGATCGACACGCTGGCTGGCCTGCTGCGTGCCCGACATTTCCCCCAGGTGGTCGCTCCGTCGCGAGGAGAAAGCTTTGAATTTTGAACCGCTGGCCCAACCCTGGGTTTTGTGCTTGACAGCGCCGCGCCTGTTTTTGTGCACCGACCCTGCCAAAAAGGCGCGCTGCTGGCAACATTTGAATCGATAGAGCCGAACAACAGCGTATCTCGTCTTGCAGTTCAGGAAAGGAGTCCTCACAATGAAGTTTCTCCCAGCTGTACCACGCTCCTGGCAGCGTGGTGTGCTGGCCTTCATGTCGGTGCTGGCTCTGTTGGCTGCTTTGCTTCCTGCTGCGGCGTTGGCAGCGCCAACCGCAGCAGAAGCACAGCCGACAGTACAGTCAGCCTGGGGTGGCTGCCGCTGTGCCCATACGGTGCGTTACGGAGAAACCCTCTCCGGGATCGCCGCCTATTATGGGGTCAGCCTCCACGCCCTCATGCAGGCCAACCAGATTTGGAACCCCAACCATCTCTATGCCGGCCAGCGGCTCTGCATCCCTGGCTATACCCCCAGCCATGGCGCAGGATGCGCCTGCAGCAACTGGCATGTCGTCCGCCACGGCGAAACGTTGAGCGGGATCGCCAGCTGGTATGGGGTCAGCGTGCATGCACTGGCTTCGTGCAACAACATCTGGAACTGGAACCATATCACCGCAGGCACCCAGCTGTGCATTCCAGGTGGCTGGAGCCCCCCTCCTCCTCTCCCGCCCCCACCGCCCCCACCGCCCCCACCGCCGCCCCCACCGCCGCCCCCACCGCCCCCACCGCCACCGGCACATGGGGTCTGGACGGGCGAGTATTTCGCCAACCGCGATTTTTCAGGGGCGCCTGTCTTCGTGCGGCAAGACAACGCCATCGCATTTGACTGGGGAGTCTACGGGCCGGGCAGTGGGATGCCAGGCAGCAACTTCACCGTCAAATGGAACCAGACCTCCTACCTGGAAGCTGGAACCTATCGTTTTTCAGCGACGGTCGACGACGGTATTCGGGTCTACGTCGACAACCAGATCGTGCTCGACGCCTGGCGTGTCGGCCCGGCGTTGAGTGTCTACGGGGATATTCAGCTGGGGACAGGCTGGCACACCATTCGTGTCGAGTATTTCCAGGAGGGCGGGGTGGCCGTCGCCTACTTGAAATATACACGCCTGTAGGCACTCTGTTGTCGCACAGACAGGCAAACTGACCCCGGCAGCAATGGGGCGGGCGGTTCTATAGGCGAGAACAGCGTGCTCCCGGCAGCCAGAGGTCCAACTTCTCAAAAAATGTGGAGGTGCGAACAAGCTCCTCCACATTTTTTTGTTGTACGTCGGTCAGACCAACGGCAAAGCTGCCACAGTCGCTGCAGACCCTGCTACGCTCACCGCAGTTCCAGGGAGATGATAGGGCCGTTTGAGGATGGCCAGCGCCACCGGGGCAGAAAGCTGTGGGCTGAACGCAGCACTGGTGATCTGTCCCACCTCCCGCCCTTCCGCCCAGACAGCCACCCCTGCCTCCTGGCTTGTCTGCAGCTTCAATCCGACCAGGCTGCGGGTCACTTTGTCGTAGGTCACCTGGCGGGCGATGATCTCCTGGCCCGTGTAACAGCCTTTGTTTTCCGCACAGCTCCATGCCAGCCCAGCTTCCAGCGGGCTGTACTCTCCTGTCAATTCAGCCCCCGGGGCAGGACGCCCCAGCTCAATCCGCCGCGCTGTATAGCTGGCTTCGTCGAGTTCGACAGCGTCCAGCTGGCAGCGCAGCGCCGCTGCATCGGCGGCGGGCACGATGAGTTCATAGCCAGGCAGATCATACTCGGTCTGGCGGAGCACGATCCGCTCCCCTTCCTGCAGCCAGTCACCGTCGGCCTGCGGCAGCCTGTGACAGCCCACACGGGCCAATGCCTGAGCAGCCTGCGGACCGAGCAGCCGCAGCCGGGTCATGGGCTGCTCAGGCCGGCTGACCCGTACTTTGTCCATAAAAAAAATCTGCCCGCGCAGGTGGCGTTCCAGGGCCGCTCCCTGCCCTGCTGCCGGCAGCAGCCACAGCGGGTCGCTGCTGGCCAGCACGGTGAAGACCTGCACAATTTTGGCGGTTGGGCTGGTCAGAACGGTCACACAGCTGCTGCCCGCACGCAGCCGCTTGATGTCGTTGGTTGTCATTCGCTGCAAAAAATCGCTGCGGTCGACGTCGGTCAGGAGAAGGGGCTCTGCGGCAGGGGGCGCCCACACAGCGGCGCCCTGTCGCAGAGCCATGTACGCGGACGGCCAAGGCTGCATCATGGATTTCCTCCAGTTTGGCGGGCAAATTCGACAATGGCATAAAACATCTCCCGACCCGCGTCGGTCAGATTTTCTCCGACGCCCAGGTAATGGCTGGCATCTTCGTAGTAGTGGGTTGTGACCGCGACGCCCGCTGCCTGCACAGCCTGCGCCAGCGCATAGGCCTGTTCGATGCGCAAAATTTCATCAGCAGCCGTATGGATCACCAATGTCGGCGGCAATTCTCCGGCCACATAGACCGGCGAGTACATCAGAAAAGCCAGCGGATAGAGGTTGGGCGGGCCCAATGCTGGAACCAGCCAGGTATAGGGGGGCGGGATCGTGATCCGTGCCATGTAAAAGTCGTGCGCTGCCGAGAAGGCATTGGCCAGCCCCCCAACCGTCACCCAGCCCGCCAGTTCGCCGCTGGCAGAACGCAGCAGACGGGCCAGAATGGCGCTGCTGAAACTGCCGCCCAGCGCCAGGACCCGGCTGGCGTCGACCGCTGGAAATGCCCCCTGCTGTGCCGCCGCCAGCACCACACGTGCATCCTGGGCATGGGCTTCGGCGTCCACCCCACGCGCAGCGACCGGCGAGATCGCCAACACAGCAAAGTGCTCGGCGGCGAAGCCCACACTCACCGTCTCCCAGTTATCGACCGGTGAAGGGTAGACCATCAGCAGCAGCGGCAGGCGCTGCTCGACAGCCTGCCCGCGCGGCAGATACAGGCGCACTGTATCGACCGTCGCCCCTGCATCGTCGAAGGCATAAGACCGAACGTCGGCGGCGGCCCCGGCTGGAAAGTCAGCGGCGGCCGTATAAAACCCTGTCTGGCGCAGTTGTACGGCTGCCGCCAGCTCCGCCGGCAGCGGAGCCGGCTGGTAGGGGGCAAGCACCAAAGGGGGGACCACCGCCGTTTCCTGCGAATGGACCACAATCAATTTGGGCAGCCCCAGCAGGCCAGACAAGGCCGACTCGGCATACCCCGGCGCCACTGCCGCCGGGACATACTCGCCCGGCGGCACCCCTGCAAGCCGGTAGCTCCCGTCGGGCCCGGTCTGCGTCACATGGGGCACCCCATCGGGCTGGGCCACCAGCACCGTCGCCCCTGCGATCGGCTGCCCGCTGGGGGTATAGACAGCACCAGCCAGGGCCCCAGGAGCGGCGGCGCTGACCGGCGGCGGCTGGGTTCCCAGCCAACGAGAGAGCCAGTAGCCCGCCACATTGGCCTGCGGCTGGCAGCCCGCCAGCACCCCAAGCAACGCCCCCCACACGACAACCCGGCCAACACCCGCCAGCCAGAAAGCCCTGCGCCAGGCCATCCATCTCCCTTCGACGACCTCTGCTGGTTCGCTCACCGATAGGTCGGCAGCCAGCTGCCGTGTGCCTCGATCAGATCGTCGACCAGATGCCAGATCTGGTCCAGGCTCAGCTCAGCCGCGGTGTGCGGGTCCAGCATGGCAGCATAGTAGATGTACTCCCGCTTGCCGGTCAGCGCTGCCTCGACCACCATCTCCTGTACGTTGACGTTGGTGCGCATCAAGGCGGCCAGGTGTGGCGGCAACGCCCCGATCTGGGTCGGCTGCAGACCATTTTTGTCTACCAACACCGGCACCTCCACGCAGCAGCCCTGGGGCAGGTTGTCGATCAGCCCCTTGTTGGGCACGTTGCCGTAGATCACACGCGGCTGTCCGGTCACAAGGCTGTGCACAATCAACGAACCATACTCATGGCTGCGTTCGATCTGGTTGATGTTTTCAAAGTCGTGGACGACCCTCGGCATCTCTCCGGAGGGGACACCCGCCTTGGCCATCGCCGCTGCAAACGCCTGGGTCAGGTCGATCTCCGGATTCTCCAGCGTGCGCCGCATAAACTCCCAGCCGGTGATCTGTACCTCACAGCGCCGGAGATATTCGTCGAGCGGGATCTGGAACTCCTCCAGCAGCTCCGGCCGGTCGCGCTTGATAAACCAGGGCACATATTCGCTGAAATGTTCGCTCGACTCGGTGACAAAATAGCCGACGCGGTTGAACAGCTCGTAGCGCACCCGATTCCAGTCGGGCACGCGCCCCTCGTCGAAAACACGTCGAATCTGGGGGTAGAGGTTCTCGCCGTTGCGCTCGAACTTGAGGTAGAAAGCCATGTGGTTGATGCCGGCACAGAGATAGTTGATCTCGTCGAACGGCACGCCAATATCTGTGGCCAGTTGCTCCGCCGTCCCCTGGACGCTGTGGCAGAGCCCGACAGTCTGGATGCTGCTGGCCCGGCCGATCGCCCAGCAGTTCATCGCCATTGGGTTGACATATTGCAAAAAGGTGACGTCCGGGCAGAGCGTTTCCATCTCGCGCGTGATGTCGAGAAAGACCGGGATCGTGCGCAGCCCACGCAAGATCCCACCGATCCCCAGGGTGTCGGCGATCGTCTGGCGCAGACCATATTTTTTGGGGATCTCAAAATCGACGACAGTGGCAGGTTTGTAGCCGCCGACCTGAAACATGCTGATCGCAAAATCTGCGCCAGCCAGCGACTGGCGGCGGTCCAGGGTCGCCTCAATGTGGGGGGTGATGCCAAAAAAATCGGCGATCTTGTGCGCGACAATCTCAGAGGTGCGCAGCCGATTCGGGTCAATGTCAAAAAGGCTGATCGTGGCATCTTGCAACTCAGGATAGCTCAGGATGTCGCCGATCAAATTTTTGGCAAAGACTGTGCTGCCCGCACCGAGAAAACTGATTTTCGTCATGGTCCAGCTCTTTCTTGGTAGTCGTCGGAATCAGCTGCGCGGGACAGCCATCTCACGCAGCCGATCGGGGTCGACCCGGATCGCCAGCGCATCCTGGATCGAAACCCAGCCGTCGACGATCGTCAACGCTCGATCGGTGATCTCCTCGCGCAGTTTGAGAAAAAATGAGAGTTCAGAAGGATATTCGACTTCCGCACGGCCCGCAAAGAGTGCCGCACGCGCGATGCCAAGGGTGCTGCCCGCCTGGGACCCCACCATGATCCCTTTGCCGGCCTGGGCGGCCTGGCTGGCCATGGCCAGCGACTCTGTATAGCCGGTGCGCGGGGTCTTGATGTTGAGAATATCAAATGTCTCCAGTTCGAGCTCACGCTGCAGATCGCGTTGGCTGAAAGCACTGTCGTCGGCAATGACCGGCAACAGCTTTTGGGCGCGCAACGCCGCACGCGCCCGCACCTGCTCGACTGGCAGCGGTTCTTCGCAGTAGAGCACCCCCATCTCGCCCAGCAGAGCCAGCCGGCTGGCTGCTGTGGCCGGCTCCATCGTCTCGTTGGCGTCGGCGTAGAGCATCACCTGGGA